>CAYQKA010000014.1:0-17943 GCA_964418055.1 uncultured Planctomycetia bacterium
ACTTAACCCAACACCTCACGGCACGAGCTGACGACAGCCATGCAACACCTGTGTAAGTTCCTGATTTGACAGGTCCTCTCCCTTTCAGGTTCGTACTTCTTACATGTCAAGCCTTGGTAAGGTTCTTCGCGTAGCGTCGAATTAAACCACATGCACCACCTCTTGTGCGGGCCCCCGTCAATTCCTTTGAGTTTCAGCCTTGCGGCCGTACTCCCCAGGTGGGGCACTTAATGTGTTAACTGCGGCACCGAAGCTTGCGCTCCGACACCTAGTGCCCATCGTTTACGGCTAGGACTACCAGGGTATCTAATCCTGTTCGCTCCCCTAGCTTTCGCGTCTCAGCGTCAGTTTCGGACCAGAAAGCCGCCTTCGCCACTGGTGTTCTTTCCGATATCTACAGATTTCACCCTTACACCGGAAATTCCGCTTTCCTCTTCCGAACTCAATTCTAGTAGTTTCAGAGGCAGTTCCAAGGTTGAGCCTTGGAATTTCACCCCTGACATGCTAAATCGCCTACACGCTCTTTACACCCAATAATTCCGAACAACGCTCGCCACCTCCGTATTACCGCGGCTGCTGGCACGGAGTTGGCCGTGGCTTCCTCTCGAGGTACCGTCAAACCCTAAAACTATTAGAATTAGGGCTGTTCTTCCCTCGTGACAGCAGTTTACAATCCGAAGACCGTCATCCTGCACGCGGCGTCGCATGGTCAGACTTTCGTCCATTGCCAAAGATTCTCGACTGCAGCCTCCCGTAGGAGTCTGGGCAGTGTCTCAGTCCCAGTGTGGCTGACCATCCTCTCAGACCAGCTACCCGTCAAATGCCTTGGTAAGCTTTTACCTTACCAACAAGCTGATAGGACGCGAGCTCATCCACAAGTGATAGCGTTCAAAGAACTAAGCTATCTTTTACCACATACGGATGTCCGTTCGTGGTCTTATTCAGTATTAGCCCGCTTTTCAGCGAGTTATCCTGAGCTTGAGGGCAAATTACTCACGCGTTACTCACCCTTGCGCCACTCTCACCCCGATAAAATACCCGAAAGTATTTTAAAATGGGGATCTCGTTCGACTTGCATGCCTAATCCACGCCGCCAGCGTTCGTTCTGAGCCAGGATCAAACTCTCATGTTTGAAAATATTATCCCGATAAATCGGGAATATATCCTGAATCAATGGAAACCCTCACAATATATGAGCTTTACTACTTGACTATTTATTTTCAAAGATCAAAAAAAGGGCATCTGAAGATGCCTTTTATATATTTTAAAAAAGGTTAATCAGAATTAAAAATCTACTATTATGTTTTAAAGTTAATTTTCACAAAATCTCCGCTTTTTAAGTCGCATGACTTTAGAGCCTCAGAGAATGTTAATATTAACATACAAGCTATATACTGTCAAGATAAATACTGTAGAAAAAATATACTCTTAAAAGGTTATTAAGAGTGGTTATAGATTATATTTAAACGCATATTATGTCAAGGTATTTTTTACCTAATTTTTACACAAATTATAACTTATAAACTTTTCTTTTTCCAACCTGAATCAAGTGCTTACTTTCTCCAATATTAATTTCATAATCAACATTAGAAATAACTTTTCCATTTACCTTTAGGCCACCTTGTTCAATTATCCTTCTCGCATCAGATGTGCTCTTTACAGCTCCCACTTGTTTTAATACCTTGCATATCCATATTGCTCCTGGTGGATTCATTTTAAAATGGTGCTCAATTTCTTCAGCGATATTAATAAGATCCTGCCAATTATCACGAGCTTCCTTCCCATGCTTTATATTAAAGACTTTCTTCGCTTTTTTAGCCTTATCTTCATCATGATAGGTAGATGTTATCTCTAAAGCTAATTCTTCTTTTAGTTCTTTTGGCCTATCTTTAAAGCTCTTGCACTTTTCTTTTATTTCATTCTCGGTGAATTTTGTGCATAAAAGAAAGTAGTCATAAACTTGCTCATCTGTAATGCTCATCACTTTAGCAAACATACTATTAGCTGCTTCAGTTATCCCGATGTAATTACCCAAGCTCTTACTCATTTTTTCCTTTTTACCCATGCCCTCTAAAATCGGCATCATAATAATAACCTGGGGATCTTGTCCGTAGGCTTCCTGAAGAGCACGACCTACAAGGCAATTAAATCTTTGGTCAGTTCCACAGATCTCAATATCAGATTTTAAAACGACTGAATCATAACCTTGAACTAAGGGATACAAAAATTCATGAAGACCAATAGCTTGACTGGCTTTATATCTTTTTTCAAAATCATCTCTTTCAAGAAGTTGAGCTACAGTATAATGTGAAGCCAATTTTACAACTTCAGAGAAATTCATTTTATTACACCAAGAACTGTTATACACTACCTCTGTTTTTTTAGGGTCTAAAATTTTAAATATTTGCTCCTTTAAAACTTTACCATTTGTTTCTACTTGCTCTTTAGTTAAGGGCTTTCTAGCTTTCGACCTACCACTAGGATCACCTATCATACCTGTAAAATCACCTATTAAGAAAACAGCTTCATGCCCCAAATCTTGAAATTGACGCAACTTATTTAAAGGTACCGCTGTTCCTAAGTGAATATCAGAGGCAGACGCATCAACTCCCAATTTAACCCTTAAGGGTCTTTTTTCTTTATTGGCTAATTGTAGTTTAACAGCTAACTCCTTCTTAGAGATTATGTCACTTACACCCTTTAAAAGAAGTTCAACCTGCTTGTCTATATCTTTTACTTGATTCATGCTTACATATTCTCCTATATAATGAATGTACTTAGTGTAGCATCTAGACATAATCAAGTCAATTATTTATTGACATTTATTATAGTAATATGCGAGAATTGTCTTATGGATAATAAAAGTAGCATACATGAAAAAAGAGCCTTAGAAGCGGTAGCTAATCAGATGGCCTTAACTGCAAGAACTGCACCCAAAACTAAAGGTGTGGATAATATTATAGTAAAGATCATTAAAGGTCAAAAATTAAAAAACCTAGCTGAGGAAATGGAAAAAATTTCCAAGATTGAAAAGAGGCCAGGATTTCACAGAGATGCTCAAAACCTCAAAAATAGTTATATTCTTATATTGATTGCAGTCAAACCAAACCCGGCAGGCTTAAAATTCTGTGGTTTCTGTGGATATAAAGATTGCGAAGAAATGCTTAAACATAAAGGTGCTTGCGCATATAATTCAATTGATCTTGGCATAGCCGTTGGCTCTGCAGTTAATATAGCTTCTATGCTTCATGCCGATAACAGAATAATGTACTCAGCTGGTAAAGCTGCTATAAAAAGTGACTTATTTAAAAATAAATCTATCAAACAAGCCTTGGGAATTCCACTCAGTGCATCAGGTAAAAATATATTCTTTGACCGAAAATAATTCCATCTTAATTATGAAAAGGATAAAAAAAGACCTGCTTAATATTAAATATACTAAACAGGTCTTATATTTTGTTTATGATTTTAGGGCAGTATCTATCTTAAGATACGGCCTTGGCGCTTAAGCCAATTTTTCTCTCATCATCATCTAATTTTATTACTCGAACCTTTATCTCATCACCAGGCTTATATGCATCAGTCAACTCACCAGATGGTTTGTCTTCTAATTCACTTACGTGAACTAAACCTTCAATATCAGGCTCTAATTCAACAAAAACTCCAAAATTCATAACTTTACTTATTTTTCCATCAATAATAAGTCCAGTTGCATATTTTTCTTTTATAGCCGGCCATGGATCAGGTGTTAATTGTTTAACACCCAAAGATATCTTATGAGTATCAGCATCTACAGAAATCACAACGGCTTCTATTTTATCACCCTTCTTAATAACTTCTTCTGGATGATTGATCTTCTTTGTCCAAGACATATCTGAAACATGAATCAAACCTTCTATGCCATCTTCAAGTTCTACAAAAGCACCATAATTAGTCAAATGCCTTACCTTGCCTTTAACTTTTGAACCCTCTTTGAATTTCTTAGCTATATCTTCCCAAGGGTTATTTTCAATTTGCTTCAACCCTAGAGATATTTTTTTATTATCTTTATCAATATTTAAAACTACAACTTCTGCAACATCACCTATAGCTAACATCTCTGAGGGATCAGTTACTCTTTTAGTCCAAGAAAACTCTGATATATGAATTAGGCCTTCTATTCCCTTTTCAAGCTCAATAAAAGCACCATAATTAACCAAGTTAACTACTTTACCTTTAACCTTTGAATTTACTGGATATTTTTCCTCAACATCCTCCCATGGATTAGCAGTCTTCTGTTTTAAGCCTAACGAAACTCTTTTAGTAGTCTTATCAAAATCAAGAATAACTACTTCAACATCATCACCAATAGCTAACATCTCTGAAGGATGACTAATTCTTCCCCAACTCATATCAGTTATATGTAGCAATCCATCAAGACCGCCTAAATCAATAAAGGCTCCAAAATCGGTAATATTTTTAACCATACCTTTTTTTAGCTGACCCTTCTCGATTTCTGCCAAAAGCTTCTCTCGATTTTGTGACATTTCCATTTCAACATAGTCTTTTCGAGAAACAACAATGTTCTTTCTTGGCATGTTAATTTTGATGATTTTAAATTTCAGAAATTTACCAACAATCTGACCCAATTCTTTGGGACTTCTAACTCCCGCCAATGAAGCAGGTAAGAATGCCTGAATACCAATATCAACCATCAGGCCACCCTTTACTTTTCTGGCAACGGTTCCCTCGATAATATCTCCCTCGTTATAATTATTAACAATACTCTCCCAATTCTTCATTAGGTCGGCTTTGCTTTTTGAAACGATAACCATACCGTCGTCATTCTCTTTATCCTCCAATAAAACATCAATTTGATCGTCAATTTTAATAGCTGAAGGATCTTTAAACTCATTTAAAGAAAGTATACCTTCTGACTTATAACCAATATCGACAATAACTTCCTTGTCAGTTATATCAATTACTTTGCCAGCAACTATACTACCTTCTTCTAAGTTCTTGAATGACTCATTATAAATAGCATCAAGGTCAAACTCTTCCGTTACCTCCTCTTGTCTTAAATTTTCGTTTTGTTCTTCTGTGTTTGGGTTTTCATCTTCGAACATAAAATATTTCCTCCTTAGAAATAAAGATATTTAATTATAATAGTATAGTGAAATTGGTTTGTCAAGCAGAAATACTTTTTATTGAACTATTGGAGTGCTTTTATAGCCTTCATAACTCGCATGCTAAACTCTTGATAATCAGGATGATCATCATTGCAAACAGGCATTAGAGGACTACCAAAATTAACTACAATTTTTGCGGGTTTTAAAAATTTGCTATTTCTAGGTAATGCTTTCTCTGACCCACTTATATATACAGGAATCACCGTTGCGTTTGATTTATAAGCAAGCATGCCGACCCCTGCATGAGCCTCTTGCAAACTACCATCGTAACTTCTAGTCCCCTCAGGAAAAATTACAACTATCTTTCCGCTTCTTAGCAATCTCAAAGACTTTTTAATAGCAAAGGTATCACTGCCTCCCTCATTCTTCAAAGGAAACGCTCCTAGTCTTCTTAGAAGCCACCCGAAAAAAAGATTTTTAAAAAGGCTTGCTCTGGCTATAAAGTTAATTCTTCTCCTAGTACCAAAACCTGCTAAGAGTGGATCTAGATAGCTAATATGATTAGAAGCAATGATAGCTGGTCCTTTAGAAGGAATATTCTTGTAGTTAACTAATTCAACCTGGCAAAATATTTTCAGAATTATATAACATATATGTTTACAAATTGAATATATAACAGCATCAAACATAGCTTAAAACCTTTTTAACAACTTCATCAATGCTTAAATTTGACGTATTTAGGTAAATTGCATCTTCAGCTTGTTTTAAGGCTCCCACTTTTCTTTGTTTATCAGATACATCTCTATCTTTCATATCTTGAGCTAAATCATCTTTGGATATATTCTTTCCTTCTGCAATTAATTGTTTAAAACGTCTTTCGAGTCGCTCTTCAAAAGAAGCGTCCAAATAAAACTTTCTCTGCGCATTAGGAAACACAACAGTTGTAATATCTCGACCCTCAACTACAACTCCTCCTGCATCACCAAATGCTCTCTGCAACTCAACCATAATTTTTCTGACCTCTGGTATATTAGCTATATAGACAACATTTTTAGTTACCTGTGGTTCTCTAATTTGAAGTGTTACATCATTTGAATCTAATAAAACTTTCAAAACATTATTTTTTGATTGAAAGTTTATATCAGTTACCTTGGCCAGTTTAATTATTTTTTGAGAATCATCTAGGGAAGTATTGGTTTTTAAAACTTTGAGTGTAAGCGCTCTGTACATAGCTCCTGTATCAATATAAATATAATCTAGTCTCTTAGCAATCATGCGAGCAATTGTACTCTTACCAGAACCGGCAGGACCATCAACTGCAATAATATAGTTTTTTTTCAATTTTATATTTGCCCGCGTTTTTTTCTTGCTTGCTTTAATTTAAATCCTATCTTCTTTTTATCTGATTTTTTAAGAACTTTTTTAAATTCATTTAATTCTTTAATAAAAATATCAATTTTTTTTACTATTTCCCTGCTATTAGACGCAAATATCCCCTGCCAAATAATTTCTGATGATTTCGCTATCCGAGTAAGATCCTTAAAACCACCGCCAGCAAATTTATGATCAGATATATTTACCGCATTCATCAAAGATACAGCAATAGCATGTGGCAAATGACTTACAGAGGCCACTACTTCATCGTGTTTCTTTGGAGATAAAGAAACTACTCGAGCACCTATCTTATGCCAAAACTGACTAATTTTAGTAAGGCTTTTTTTATTTGTTTTAGATGTAGGAGTAACAATCAAAACAGAATCATTAAATAGATTGGCTGCTGCAAAATCTACTCCTCGTTTTTCTGAACCAGCCATCGGGTGAGCACCAATAAAAAATACATCCTTTGGAAGTATCTTCTCGGAAATTTTAACAATCTCCTGTTTAGTGCTAGCTATATCCGTAATTATGCATCCGGATTTAAGATAAGGACTAATTGATTTAAGAATGTTTTTCATTTCTGCAACTGGTGCAGCCAAAATTACCAAATCAGCATCTTTAACACATTCTCCTAAATCAAGACTTCCTTTATCTATAGCTTTGCTTTTCAGGGCTTTCTTAAGTGTCCCTTTATGGCTTGTCAAACCGACAACTTCATCAGCTAATTTAAATTTCTTAACTGCTAATCCGATAGAGCCACCTATAAGGCCTACCCCAATAATACTTATTTTTTTAAACATAGATTTTCTCACACTGACCGTCCAACTGCCTCTGCTATTTTCTTGGTCATTTTCATCAATTCATCAAATTTTTTCGGCTTCAGGGATTGAGAACCATCAGACAATGCTTCCTCAGGATTTGTATGAACCTCAATCATTAGACCATCGCAGCCTGCGGCGATAGCAGCTAAAGACATAGGGGCCACTAATTCCCACTTACCGGTAGCATGTGACGGATCGACAATGACAGGTAAATGACTCAGTTGTTTAATAACCGCAACTGCACTTAAATCAAGTGTATTGCGAGTAGCATCTTCAAAAGTTCGTATTCCTCTTTCACAAAGAATGACATTCATATTTCCTTCTGAGAGTATATATTCAGCTGACATTAATAAATCTTTTATTGTCGCACTCATGCCTCGTTTTAAAACTACTGGTTTTTTAGTTTTTCCTACTTCTTTTAATAAATCAAAATTTTGCATATTCCTTGCGCCTATCTGAAAAGCATCAGCATATTTATCAACCATAGCTATCTGCTTTATATTCATAACTTCAGTAACAATAGGTAAATCTTCTTTTAAACCTACTTCTTTTAAATATTTTAAACCTTCCTCTCCTAAACCCTGAAAACTGTATGGAGATGTTCTAGGTTTAAACGCTCCTCCTCTTAAAATATTCGCTCCTGATTCTTTAATTAAATGTCCAACTTTACTCAATAAATCTATACTTTCTACAGAGCAAGGCCCAGCTATAATAGCCAAAGATTTACCGCCAACTTTCACATTTTTTATTTCAATAACACTAGATTCTCTTTTAAAATCACGAGAGGCAAGTTTATAAGGCTTTAAAACAGCCATTACTTTTTCTACACCCTCAATTGCCTCAAGAGGTGTTATGCGCAGTTTATCTTCTTCTCCTATAACCCCAATGAGACTTCTTTCAATACCTTTAGAAAGAACGGGCTTAAGTCCAAGTTTTTTTATTCGATCTTCTATATGCTGAATTTGTTCTTCTGTTATGTTTGGTTTTAATATAATAATCACTATTTAGTCTCCCTTAATTACTTTTTTTAGACTTTCAATAAAAGCCCTATTTTCTTCTTCTGTGCCAATGGTAACTCTTATCCAATTGTTTAATTTATATGATACCATGCTTCTGATGATAATACCCCTTTTCAATAGTTGCTTAAAAACTTCATTGGCGTCCCGCTTAACATTGATAAGAATAAAATTAGTGGCACTTGGAACATAATCAAGCCCTAGTTCATTTAATTCATTATAAATATAAATTTTCCCAGCTTCAGTTACTTCTATTGTTTTATTAAGAAAATCTTCATCATCTAACGCAGCTTCACCAGCAACTTGCGCTAATATATTTACATTAAAAGGCTGCCTGGCTTTATTCATTGCTTGAATGATATTCTTATTAGCAATGCCGTAACCCAGCCTTAACCCACTTAATCCATATGCCTTAGAGAATGTTCTACAAATAATAATATTAGGTTTATTTAAGTACTTAAGGCTTTTTGGGTATTCAGCAATATTCTTAGCAAACTCACAATAAGCCTCATCAAGAAAAATGATAATATCCTCACTAACCTTATCAATGAAGCTCTTCAATTTACTCTCCTCCACATAAGTCCCGACAGGATTATTGGGATTCGAGAGAAAGATCATTTTTGTTTTCTCATTGATAGTTTCGTAAATCTTATCTAAATTACAGTAAAAATTATCCAATGGAACCTCAAGAACTTTTCCAGCTTCCTGTAATGTAGCCAATTTAAAGATTAAAAAGTCAGGGCTTGATATAATAACTTGCTCATGCTCATAGAGGAACGTCTTAATTGCCAGTTCAATAATTTCATTGGAACCATTGCCAACGATAACATTATCTTTATCAACATTAAATCGTTTGGCAAGCTTCTTGCGAAGACTATAATTATTACCATCAGGATATCTATAAACGCCCCCCAAAGATTCCTTCATAGCTTTTAAAGCCAGAGGTGATACACCTAAAGGATTCTCATTAGAAGCTAACTTAATTATTTCTTCAAGGCCCAATTCTCTTTTGACTTCATCTATAGGCTTGCCCGGTTCATAGGGTTTTATATTATCAATATTATCCCTTGTTAATTTTTTCATTATATTTCCTTAATTAAATTTTGGATATGATCCTAATATTTTTAAATAGTGACAATGCTTAGATAAATCATTTAAAGCAGCTTTTACTTTTTTATCTTCATGATGTCCTTCGAAATCAATGAAAAAATGATACTTCCATGCTCCTTTTTTGGAAGGCCGAGACTCAATCTTTGTTAGGTTAATTTTATTCTTTTTAAAGGGTGCAAGCATATCATACAAAACTCCAACCTTATCCTTAACCGAAAACACAATTGATGTTTTATCGCTTCCTGTAAAAGGAACTTCGTTTTTACCAATAACTAAAAATCTAGTTATATTATCAGAATTATCTTCAATGGAAGAAGCTACTATTTTAAGATTATATACCTTAGCTGCTAATTCTGAAGCAATAGCTGCAGAATTCTTTGTATTTTTAGCTTTTTTCGCTGCGGCAGTTGTTGAAGTCATATCCATTAAAACAGCTCTAGATAAATTTTTCTCCAACCATAGCCTGCACTGCCCAAAGACTTCTGATTTTGAATAAATTTTTGTTATCTTGTTTAGTGCTGACTTCGAAATTAAATTTTGACTTATCTCAAATAATATTTCAGAACATATCTTTAGTTCTGAATTAACAAACATATCTAATGTGTAAGTAACGGCTCCTTCAGTAGAATTCTCAATAGGAACCACACCATAATCGGCTCTACCTTTTTCAACTTCCTTAAAAACATCATTAATATTTTCACATGATAGATACTCAACTGACGAACCAAATTTACTTAAAGAAGCCAGGTGAGTAAATGTAGCCTCTGGACCCAAATATGCCACCTTGATAGTTTTTTCTAGAGCTAATGAAGCTGACATCATTTCCCTATATATAGCCTTTAAGGAATTATCTTCTAGCGGTCCTTTATTATGCTTCAGAATATTATCATAAACTTCTTTCTCTCTGGCAGGAGCATATATATTCTTTTTGCTTTTATTTTTTTCTTTGCCAATTTCTAAAGTAACATTTGCTCTGGTATTTAAAAGTTTTATTATGTGTTCATCTAATTCGTCAATCTTCTTACGAAGTTTCTTGAGTCCCATCTTTTAACTCCTTTGTGACGTTTTGGTTCTTATTTATATCTATAGCTTCCCCTTGAGAATCAGACATTGAGATATCATTATCCATATTTATTTCATCATTGTCATCTGGTTGTTTTCTATTAGATTTAATAGCTTCTTCAATTTCAGATTCTAACGCTGCATGGTCTTCTTCTAATTTGGGTTTCTCATATATATTACTCGCTACTGGACCTTCATTAGCTTCATCATTCTCTTCCTGCATTATCTCATCAGCTACTTCTTTAAACTGCTCAATCGGAGGTAAATCAGCTAATGTTTTAAGACCAAAATATTTAAGAAAAAGATTGCTAGTACCATATAAAAAAGGCCTGCCGATTACTTCTTTTCTGCCTTTTATTTTAATTAAGCCCTTCTCCAATAAACTGCGAACTACACCATCTACATTCACACCTCTGATCTCCTCAACATCAAGTCTCGTCACAGGTTGTTTGTAGGCCATTATAGCTAATGTTTCAAGTGAAGGCTTTGAAAGTCTATCAGTATGCTTATTACTAAAAAGTTTTCTAAGATACTTAGCAAACTTGATTTTGGTTCCTATTTGATATCCACCTGCGACTTCGTTGATTTCAAAACTTCTTTTGGTCTCTTCATACTCTTGCTTTAAATCACTGATAGCTTTTTTGATTAGAGATACATCAAGATTATCAAACACCTGCCGCATTTGCTCAATAGCTAAAGGCTCTTCGGTTGATATAAGCATCGCTTCAATAACTGCTTTAATTTCTGAGCTTTCCATTTTTATGCGTACGTGCTCCTTACCTGGGGTTGAATTTGTTGAGTATTTCTCATGATACTTATAGAACCAAAAGGCTCTTTTTGTATAGCGATGATTTCCTTAAGCCTTATTAATTCTAGTATTGCCAAAAAAGTAACTATAATTTCTATTTTATTCTTAGATTTTTTAAACAAAACATCTACTTGGGCTTTACTATCTTTAGTTAGTGAATGCAAAAGTTCATGTATTTTTTCAGAAACAGTAAATTCATCTTTAATAATTTCCCTAAACTTATCCTTGGAAACCCTTGTCAGCACAGTTGAAAAAGCAGATATTAAATCAAAAACACTTGCCTCGAAATATATCTCACCCTGGGAATCAGTGTATTTTTTAATTTCCTTTGGCGATCTAGCAAATATATCTTTTTGTTTTAATTCTCTTTCCTCTAAGTGACCGGCTGCTTCTTTGAATTTCTGATATTCTAAAAGCCGCTTAACTAATTCAGCTCGAGGATCTTCCTCTTCTACATCTTCCTCCTCAACATCCTCCTGCGGAAGCAACATCTTAGACTTAATATGCATCAATGTCGCTGCCATTACAATATATTCACCAGCAATGTTTAAATCCATATTCCTCAAAACATCAATATATTCAAGATATTGTTTAGTAATTGCAGCTATAGGAATATTATATATATCCAACTCACTTTTTCTTATTAGAAAAAGCAGTAAATCAAGCGGGCCCTCGAACATTTCTAACTTAACTTTATATGCCATGCATTTAATCCTTGAAATAATTGATCTTCATCGCCGCACGAACTTCTTCAAGCGTGGAAGTAGCAATCTTCCTGGCTTTTTTTGTACCTTCGATTAATATCTCATCAACCTTCTTTGGAGCTTGTTCATAAATTATTCTTTTATCTCTCATAGGATTCAAAAAGTTATTTAACGCAGCAGATAACCTCTTTTTACATTCAACACAACCAAGTTTACCAGATGCACAATCTTTTTTTATCTCTGGTAACATATCAGTATCTTTATTGAAAGCTTTGTGATACATATATACGGGACATTTATCCGGATGGCCCTTATCAGTAAGCTTTATTTTCGCTGGATCTGTGAACATTTTTGAAACTTTAGAAATAATATCTTCGCTTGTATCAGAAAGATATAAAACATTCCCTAAACTTTTACTCATTTTATTTTGTCCATCAGTGCCCACCAGGCGACCCACAGAACCAACCATAGCTTTAGGTTCAACCAGAACATTATTATAAAGTCTATTAAACTTTCTCACTATCTCTCTGGTTTGCTCAATAATAGGTAATTGATCTTCCCCCACAGGAACTAAGTTTGCCTTAAAAACTGTTATATCGGCTGCCTGGGAAACAGGATAACCTAAAAAACCATACATAACGTTTCCTTTTAGATTCAAAACTTTGATTTCTTGTTTTATAGTAGGATTACGTTCAAGACTTGCAACTGTGGTGAACATAGAAAAATATATGGTCAACTCAGTTATTTCCGGCACCATAGATTGAACAACAATAGTAGCCACATCAGGATCAATGCCACATGCTAAATTATCCATAGCCACTTGGCGCACATCGTTAGAAAGCTTATCAGGGTGGTCAAAATTTGTAGTCAAAGCTTGTACATCAGCAATCAAGACATACTCATCATACTCATTTTGAAGTTTGACTCTATTAGATAAAGAACCCACAAAATGACCCAAGTGCAATCTTCCAGTGGGCCTATCTCCAGTAAGAATTCTTTTTTTCTTATTCATTTCGCTAAATACGTTAAAAAATTATAAAGTTTTTTTGATTTTCTCTATGCTATAAACTTCAATAAAATCACTATTTTTAATATTATTAAAACTCCTAAAACCAATGCCGCATTCAAATCCCTCTTTTACCTCTTTGGCATCTTCTTTAAATCTCTTGAGTGAATCGATTGTTCCGGTGAATATAATCTCATCTTCTCTGAGAACCTTTGCCTCCATGCCTCTCTTCACGGTTCCCTTAATAACCATACAACCGGCAATTGTTCCCACTTTGGAAACTTTAAATACTTGGCGCACTTCGGCTCTACCAACTAATGTTCTCTTAACATGCGGCTCTAATAAGCCCTCCATAGCTGCTCTTATATCAGAAATAGCCTCATAAATAACACTATAAAGTTTAATTTCTACACTTTTATCTTTAGCACTTTCACTTGCCTTTTGTTCTTTTCCAATACCAAAACCGATAATTACAGATTTGGTTACAATGGCTAACATTACATCAGATTCATTAATATTACCTACACCCCTATGAACAATATTAAGCTCAACCTCATCACTTTGTATCTTATCTAATGAAGCACATAATGCCTCAAGAGAACCTTGGACATCTGTCTTGATTATTATATTTAATGTTTTAATTTCACCCCTTTGAATCTCTAGTGATATATCTTCCAGAGTCAAAGCCTTGCTCTTAGGTAATAAATCTTTTTCTCTTTTTAAATGCCTTCTTTTTTCTATAATTGCCTTAGCTTTTTGTTCATCATCTACAGCATAAAAAGCATCCCCTGCTTCAGGCACACCAGACAAACCTAATAATTCAATCGGAGTAGACGGCCCCGCCTTTTGCAATCGCTTCCCCTGGTCATTAATCATAGCCTTAATACGGGCATAATGAAGACCAGTTACAATGATATCCTGAATTTTTAATGTACCGTCAGAAACCAAAACCGTAGCCATAACACCACTTCCTTTTGATATTTTTGCCTCTACAACTGACCCGCTGGCAAATTTATCAGGATTAGCTTTAAGCTCCATCATTTCAGCTTGCAAAAGAATCATTTCAAGTAAAGTATTTATATTTTCATTTGTTTTGGCTGAAACATTTACGGTTATTATGTGTCCACCCCAATCCTCTGGAGTCAAATCCATATCTTGTAGCTGAGTTTTCACCTTATCTATATTTATATTTGGTTTATCAATTTTATTAATGGCCACTATTATTGGCACTTTAGCCGCTTTTGCATGATCAATAGCTTCAATAGTCTGCGGCATAATCCCGTCATCAGCAGCTACAACTAAAACTACTATATCTGTTACGTGAGCCCCTCTAGCCCTCATTGCGGTAAAAGCTTCATGACCGGGAGTATCTAAAAAACAAATTTTATGATCATTAAATATAACTTCATAGGCTCCTATATGCTGGGTTATTCCCCCAGCTTCACCATCAACTACCTTACTCTTTCTTATGGCATCCAAAAGCAGCGTCTTACCATGATCAACATGACCCATTAATGTAACTACTGGTGCTCTTGCCACTGATTTATCATCATTAGGAGATTCTTTATGCAGTTGCATCAGTTCTTCTTCGTCAGAAAGTTTTTCCTGAAGGTCTACTTTATAATCATTAGCAATTAACTCACAAACATCTTTCTCAAGAGCTTGATTAATATTAGCAAATATGCTTTTTTTCATCAGGTAGGTTATTAATTCGTTGGGCTTTATTTGAAGCTTGATTGCCAGATCTTTAACGCTTAGAGGAAATGTAACTTCAATAATTCGAAGACCTTTTTTTCGTTCTTTTTCTTTTTCCTTCTTCTTCTTATTGGATACATCCTTAAACTCATGCTTGAGTATTTCCGCTGTTTCTTCATCAACAGCACTCATATGACCCTTAACTTCTATCTTAAGCTCTTTAAGCTTACTGATAAGTTCTTTACTGGAAAATCCTAATTCTTTAGCTAATTTAAAAACACGTATACTCATAAATTTAACTAACTTCCTTTGCTTTGATTATAATCTTCTCCGCCGTTTTAGCTCCAATTCCTGGCACTTCAACTAAATCACTCGCTTTCGCTTTAGCTATTTTATTCAATGAATCATAACCAGCTTGAATAAGAGCTTCAGCTGTTTTCTTTCCAACACCTTCTAATTGACCTACATTTGATTTTTTAGTCTTCTTCGATTTTTCCTCATCCTTTGATGCCTTTGAAACCTCACTAGCACTTTTAATATTCAAATTAACCTCTACTAATTTAGAAGCAAGCCTTACATTTTGACCATGCTTACCAATGGCTAAGGATAATTGGTCGTCATTAACCAAAACTAAGGCGCTGCCTTCCTTTTCACTAATTTGAATTTCCATAATTTCAGCTGGTGACAACGCATTTTTAATAAATTCTTTTAAATCAGTACTATATTTTACAATATCAACTTTCTCGCCTTCTAACTCACCAACTACAGTCTTAACTCTAGAGCCACGAACACCAACGCAAGCTCCTTGACTATCTACTTTATCATCGTGAGATAATACAGCAAGTTTTGTTCTTTCACCGGGTTCTCTGGCAATAGCCTTTATTTCAACTATGTGTTCATATATCTCTGGAACTTCCAATTCAAATAGTTTTTTTATAAAATTAGGACTGGTTCTTGATAAAATTATCCTTGGGCCTCTACTGCTTTGCTCAACCTCTTCAACATAAGCCCTTATCCTCTGGCCTTGTTTATAATTCTCTTTAGGAACTTGAAACTTTCTTAAAATAATTCCTTCAGCTTTGCCAATATTAATAATTAAGCCGCCTTTTTCAAAACGATATATAGTCCCACTTACAATTTCACCCACTTTATCTTTAAATTCTTCAAAGATAACATTACGCTCAGCTTCACGAATTTTTTGGATAATAACTTGCTTAGCTGTCTGAGCCGCAATACGTCCAAATTCTTCAGATTTAATCAGTATATCACCTGAAAAAACTTTTATATCACCTGTTTCTGGATCAAACTTAACAGATAACTCACCATCTTTACCTTTAATAGTTTTTTTTGCAGCAGATAAAAGAGCTGATTCCAAGGCCTGAATAAGAATCTCTTTCTCAATTCCTTTTTCTCTCTCCATGTGATCTAGGATAGCTAATAATTCATCTTTCATTACTTATTCCTCTTATTATATCTCAATTTTTTGTTTTGCCTTTTTTATGTTTAAGTACTTAATAGTTTCCTTTTTGTCTTTCAAATTTATTGTAATCGAATCCTTTGATGCCTCTTCAATAATTCCTTCAATTTTCTCTATATGATTACCGCCTGTATCATAGGTCATAATTATTACCTTACCTAAAACCCATTGAAAATCACTCTGAGTCTTGAGCAATCTATCTAATCCAGGAGATGCTACTTCCAAAGTGTAACCTTGAGCAAACAGCCCCTTTGCATCAATTCCACTACCTATTGAACGACTTATTCGGGCACATTCATCCATCGAAATCCCCTCCGGCTTATCAACCAGAAAACGAATCATCATAGTATGATTCTGAGGCCTGAGGTCACAATGAACAAGCATTGCCTTTGCTTCTAATATAGCTTCTTGAGCTATTTCTTTAAGTTCTTTTTTTAGTTCGTCTTTATACATTGTTCAATAAAAAAAGTGGGCAAAACCCACTTTCGTTTGAATACATTTAACTATAGATAGTATACAAAATAGGTTTCACATTGTCAAGATTTTTTTAAGATGAGAAACTGCATTTTTTATGGCAATCTCTTCTTTTTTATTGTTTTGTCTATATTTAATTTCAATATTACCCTTTTCTAAACCTCTGGAGCCAATTATAACTTGTATTGGAATACCTATTAAATCTGCATCTTTAAACTTAACTCCGGCTTGTATATTCCTATCATCATACAATATATCAAACCCATCAGCACTTAAGTCACTATACAGACTATCACCAATTGAAATAGCTTCTTTGCTATCATCTAAAAGCAGAATTTGCGCTTTAAAGGGAGCTATCTCTTGAGGCCAAACGATTCCTTTGTCATCATAATTAAGCTCAATAATAGCTGCTAAAACTCTATTTACTCCTATTCCATAACAACCCATTATTATAGGTTGTTCTTTGCCATTTTTATCAAGAAATTTAGCATTTAAACTCTTAGTATATTTAGTCCCCAATTTAAAGATGTGCCCAACTTCCATAGCTCTCTTAATTTCTATCTGTTTTCCACATTTTGGACAGACATCATCAATATCTGTATAACGTAGGTCATAAAATTCATCTACTTTAAAATCTCTTTTTAGATTTGCATTGATAAAATGTGTGTCTTTTTTATTGGCTCCAACCACTGCATTGGACATATCCTTAATAAGAGCATCAGCTATTATCTTTATGCTCTTCAAACCTACTGGTCCGCTAAAACCAACTGGAGCCTTAGTTACTTCTTCAACTTCTTTATCATTAGCTAATGTTAATTGCTCCACATTAAGGGCCTTAGTAAGCTTGGCTTCATTTAAACGTTTATCTCCCCTAACTAAAACTGCAACATAAGTATCATCAGCTTTATAAATTAGTGTTTTAATTAGACTTGCTTCTGGCACCTTAAGGGTTTTAGTAACAGCTTCAACTGTTGATTTTCCGGGAGTACTAATTTCCTCAATAGCTAAAGCCTTTTCCTTATTTTTAACCTCACTTGTTACTGAAGGTGCGGCCTCGAGACTAGCCGCATAATCACATTTCAGGCAGTTAGCTATCATATCTTCACCGCTATCAGAAATAACCATAAACTCAGCTGATTCCTTACCGCCCATCATTCCCGGATCAGCTTCGACCATGATATAATCGAGGCGACATTCATCCATAATCTTACAATATGCTTCCTGATTCTTTTTGTAACTCTCATCTAAACTTTTCTCATATACAACAAAACTTAAAGGATGCTTC
>CAYQKA010000015.1:0-11085 GCA_964418055.1 uncultured Planctomycetia bacterium
CGAGAATTACATCTCTCCAGATACCACCAGAGAAAATTGGAGAGGTTATTGGTCCATCAGGTAAAACTATAAGAAAGATAATCGCTGATACAGGAGTTTCTATAGATATCAATGATGAGGGTAAAGTTTTAATTGCTTCGACTGACCCAGATAGCAGTGATAAGGCTATTAAATGTATACAGGGATTGGTTGAAGTGCCTCAAATTGGCAAACTTTATAAAGGCAAAATAACCCGTATCGAAAACTTCGGCGCCTTTGTAGAAATACTTCCAAACAAAAATGGCTTGGTTCACGTTTCTGAACTTTCCAATGAATTCGTTAAGAACGTTTCAGATGCTGTTAGCATTGGCGATGTGGTAGTTGCTAAAATTGTAGAAATTGATAACATGGGAAGAGTTAATCTTAGCATTAAGCAAGTATCTGAAGATGAAAAAAATAGCCTTAAAGATTAAAAGGAAAGAAAATACTCAAGATCTTCCACTACCAAAATATATGAGTGTTGGTTCAAGTGGAATGGATTTATACGCAGACACCCAGGGGGAAGTATCTCTAAATCCTCAGGAAGTTAAATTGATTTCTGCGGGGATATATATAGATATCCCACTGGGTTATGAAGCTCAAATCAGACCTCGCAGTGGATTGGCTCTAAAACATGGAATTACTGTTTTAAATACACCCGGTACTATCGATTCCGATTATCGAGGATTGATTCAAATCATACTTATAAACGTTGGCAAAGAGCCCTTTCCTATTAAAAGAGGCGACAGGATAGCCCAGATGGTAATTAAAGAAGTAGTTCAGGCCGAAGTAAAAGAGATAACTGAACTTGAGGATACCTCTAGGGGTGAAGGTGGCTTCGGACATACGGGGGTTTAACCCGTGACCTTATCTTACGCAATTCTTTCCGGTATTATACAAGGACTCACAGAATTTTTACCCGTAAGCAGTTCTGGTCATCTAGTTTTATTACATACATTTTTTGGTTTTGCTGAATCTCAGATGTCATTTGATATATTTCTACATCTGGGGACTTTATTTGCAGTAATTGTTTTTTTTCGAAAAGAAATCATTAAAATTTTTACTTCAGAAAGAAAAACATTATTTTATCTCATCCTGGCTATGATACCCGCAGCTTTTGCAGGTATTTTTTTTCACAACCTTATCAATACTATCTTCACCTCACCAAAAGTGGCCAGTTATCTATTAATTATTAACGGACTAATCCTTTTTTTAGCTTCTTTCATTCAATCAAGAAACAGAAAAACAAGAACCAATCTGAATAGTAAAGATGCCTTTTTAATAGGTCTGAGTCAGGTTCTCGGACTTCTACCAGGTATTTCCAGAAGTGGTATTACAATATCAACTGGCCTATTTAGACAGCTTGATTATAGAAAAGTAATAACTTTTTCATTTCTACTGTCTGTAGTTGCTATTGCTTCTGCTCTTCTTTATGAAATTATGGTTAAAAGTGCTTTTACCGGTAATCTTGATTTTAAAAATATAACTGCGGGCTTGCTTGCAGCCTTTATTTCGGGTATTATATCAATAAGGTTCTTAATCAGCATTTTAAAAAAGAAGAAGTTCTGGATTTTTGCTATCTATTCAATATTAGCAGGAATAACCTCAGTAATTATACTTAAATAACTATGAATGAGTTAAGAAAAGAAGAAATTAAAGCTATCCTCCTAATCGCTGTTTGTATTTTAAGCTTAATCAGCTTGTTAAGCTATAATGCAAATGATATTGCTTTTAATACTTCAAGCGTTAATGTAAAAGTGCAAAATCTTGGTGGAACCTTGGGGGCATATTTCGCCTGGTTTGCACTCTTTAGCGTAGGTTACAGCGCATTTCTAATACCGATTCTATGTCTTATTTGGGCATTTGGAATGTTTAAAAGCGCCCTTACCCAAAACTTTATTTTAAGAATCTTTGGTTCTTTGGTCTTATTTTTGACAACAGGAGCTTTTTTAAGCTTGTTGTATTTTTATGATGATTCTCTAAGAATTAAAGCTGGCGGTATTATAGGATTGCTGTTTTCTGAGATGCTATTTAAATACTTTGGCAAGATTGGCTCCTATGTTATTGTTTTGACGTTATTTATATTATCTTTATTGCTGGCTACTGAATCACTTATCTTGCCTCTAATTAGAATTTTGGTGGCTAAGATAATCAGTCTGATTACAGGTAGGCCTCAAGAAGATGTGGAGTATGAAGAAGAATACGAAGATGAGGAAGAAGAAGAAGAGGAGCCTTCCATATTTAAACCGGTAATTGAAAAAATTATTAAGAAAAGAAAATCTAAAATAAAGATAAATGAAGCTCAAAAAATTGCTTCAAGAGTTGAAGAGCCCTTTAAGCCCTTAATGTCCTCGGCTTCATCTGGTGATTATAATTTGCCTTCTTTGAGTTTATTGCGAGAACCGGATGATGAGGACTCCAGCGAATCTAGACAAAACTTACAAGACCAGGCAAATTTACTTGAAAATACACTAGGGGACTTTGGAATTGAAGCAAAAGTGGTTCAAATAGATAAAGGACCAGTAGTTACCCGCTATGAACTACAGCCTGCAGCGGGCGTCAAGGTTCAGAGAATTGTTACCCTCTCAGATGATATTGCTCTAGCCATGAAAGCAATCAGCGTAAGAGTAGTTGCGCCTATTCCTGGTAAAGATAGAGTAGGCATAGAAGTACCAAACAGCAAGATGAATATAGTTAACTTAAGAGAAATCATTGCTTCGGATACCTTTGCTCACGCTAAATCAAAGCTAACATTAGCTCTTGGTAAGGATATTGCAGGGAGCCCGGTAGTAAGTGACTTGGGCACTATGCCGCATTTATTAATTGCTGGGACAACCGGCTCGGGCAAAACAGTCTGTGTTAATAGCATAATAATAAGTATGCTTTTTCACGCTACTCCAGATGAAATTAAATTTATCATGGTCGACCCTAAAATGGTTGAACTAGCCCCTTATAACGGCCTGCCTCATCTATTGTGTCCGGTAATAACTAATGCTAAAAAGGCCTCAGCCGCATTAAATTGGACTGTGAGTGAGATGGAAGCCAGATATAAAATTTTAGCTAATGAAACTACCAGAAATATAGATGCTTATAATAAAAAAGTTGATGAAGACAAAAAAATGCCATATATAGTTGTGGTTATTGATGAGCTGGCCGACCTTATGGTAGTAGCATCTCTAGAAATTGAGGGTGCAATTACCAGGCTTTCACAATTGTCTCGAGCTGTTGGTATTCATATTATATTAGCAACTCAAAGGCCATCTGTTGATGTTATCACTGGAGTTATTAAGGCTAATTTCCCCACGAGAATTTCATTTAAAGTTGCTTCTAAGGTTGATTCCAGGACAGTTTTAGACGCTAATGGAGCTGATAAATTATTAGGTAGAGGGGATATGCTTTTCTTACCTCCGGGTACATCTAAACTTCTTAGAGCACAGGCACCTTTAGTTACTGATGAAGAGATTGAAAGAATAGTTGAATTCATTAGAGGCCAAAAGTCAGCGGCTTACAATGAGTCTATTCTAAAAGAACAGGACAGATCTCAGGCAGATGCTAATGTTTTAGCTAATAAATCAGATGCTATGTACCCTGAAGCGATCAAGGTGGTTTTAGAAACAAAGCATGCTTCAGTCTCAATGATACAAAGAAGATTAAGGTTAGGCTACACAAGAGCGGCTAGATTGATTGATACAATGGAAGCCGAAGGAATCATCGGCCCTTATCGAGGCAGCAAACCCAGAGAAATTCTTGTGGATCCTGAAGAATATTTTAAATCAATTGAAGAGGAGTAGATATGTCGGGTATAGGTCAAAGATTAAAAGAAGCAAGAGAAAAAAATGGTCTTGAAATTGAAGATGTTTATTTAAAGATTAAAATCAGCCCTAATATTTTAGTGGCACTTGAACATGATGAAACAGACACAATACTAGAGCCCGTTTATGTTAAGAAATTCCTTAAACAATATGCAGATTTTTTGGGCCTCGATGGAATTGCTGTTGAAAAAGAATACACTCAAGAATATAGCTCAATTAAGACAAAAGAAACAGAACCCTTGAAGGTTATTATACCAAAAACAAAAAAAACTTCATTTAAACTTCCTATAAATTTGATAAAAAATGTTGTTATTTTTATAATTATAGTTGTAGCTCTATCACTTTTAGTGGGGTTAATTAGAAATATTAAACCTAAACAGCCTATTGTTGCGCAAGAGGTTCAGGAGCGGGAGGTTGTTTCTGTTGAGCCAATGACAGGGGAATTAACTTTAATGATTTCAAGTACGGAAAAAGTTTGGATTGAATTAAAGTCAGACGGCGCAATGATGATGAAAAACTTTCTATCTGCTAATAGTAAAGAAAGTTGGAAAGCGAGCGAATATTTTGAACTTTCCATCGGTAAACCAGAAGTTATTAGTGTCTGGCTTAATGGGCAAAAATTAAATATCCCTCAACATAAAAAAATTCGTAAAGTACGCATAGATCAAAAGGGTCTTAATTTTTAATTCTTTAAGAGCTTACCATTAATAGAGATAAATCAAATGAAGGCTAATATATATATACTATCCTTAGGGTGTCCTCGAAATCTAGTAGATTCAGAAATTTTAACCGGAATTCTTAAAAGGGATAACTATAATATTACTGAAAATATAAAGAACGCTGATGTTGCAATATTAAGTACTTGCGTTTTTATTAATGAAGCTAAAGAGGAATCAGTTGAATATATATTTGATTTAGTAAAGTTAAAAAAACAAAAAATTATAAAAAAAATTATTGTTACTGGCTGTTTTTGCCAAAGATATCCCCAGCAATTAAAGGATGAAATTCCTGAGATTGATGCGATAGTCGGATTTGATTATTATCCAGATATCCCTAAAATAGTAGGAGGTGTACTTGCAGGGGAAAAAATATATTCCGTAAACAAGGAATGTAACTTTCTTCAAGCTGATAATATGCCCCGTATTCTAGCGACTCCTAAACATTTTGCTTATATAAAAATATCAGAAGGCTGTAATCAAGCATGCAGTTTTTGCATAATTCCTAAGATAAAAGGTCCCTTGCGGTCACGTCCGATTGATTCAATTATTAGTGAAGCTGAAAAGCTTACTAAATCAGGTGCAAAAGAAATCATTCTTATTGGACAAGATACAACTACTTATGGAATGGACTTATATAAAAAACCTGTTTTAGATGTACTTTTAGATAGGGTGGCTCAAGTAAAAGGAATTAAATGGCTGCGCCTACTTTATACTCATCCGGCATTATTCTCTGATAAAATCATCAAAGTTTACCAGAAGAATAAAAATATCTGTCGTTACGTTGATTTACCCATTCAACACATTAGTGATAATATGTTGAAACTTATGGGTAGGCCTGGCAATAAAAAGAATATTATAAAGCTACTCAAGCATGTACGGGCTGAAATTAGCGATGTAGCTATCAGAAGTTCATTAATGGTAGGTTTTCCCCATGAGAGTAAGTCTGATTTTCAAGAACTTTGTGATTTGGTTGATGAGATCCGCTTTGAGAGACTGGGTCTTTTTAAGTATTCTCAAGAAGAAGGAACTAAGGCTTATAATCTTAAACATCAAGTGCCCGAAAAAATAAAAGAAGAGCGATTTGAAACTATTATGTTGAAACAACAGGAAATATCGCGTGAACTTAACGAACAATTTATAAATAAGAGGATAAAGGTGCTTATTGATAGAAAGGATGAGGACGAAAAAAACACTTATAGTGCTCGCAGTCAACATGATGCACCTGAGGTTGATGGATCAGTCTTTGTGCGGTCTAAAGAAAAAGAATTAGATATTGGTGAATTTGTAAATGTTAAGATCGTTGATACATATGAATATGACCTTGTAGGTGATTATGTACATAAAAAATAATTTACCCAATATCCTTAGTGTTTTAAGGGGCCTTCTTGGTTTTGTTATAATCTATTTTATTAATAGAAATAACTATATAGTAGCCTTTACTATTTTTATCATAGCTGCTCTAAGCGATTATGCTGATGGGTATTTAGCCCGTAAACAAAAAAGCGTAACAGCATTTGGTAAAATTATTGACCCAATAGCCGATAAATTATTAATCCTTACAACTCTTTTTTCTTTTACCCTTAAAGGCTTTATACTGCCTATTTTTATCATTATTATTGGTTTAAGAGAGGTGTTAATTACTGTTCTAAGGCTTTATTTGTTAAAGAATGGAGCAGTCTTGGCCGCCAAAGATGCAGGTAAAATTAAAACTGTACTACAAATTGTAGTAATTATTATCATATTCTCTTCACGCATTCTAGCTAATTTTTATCCGGCTATCTTGCAATATCAGGGCCTATTATTTAATAGCATAAATTTCTTGATGCTAATTTTACTAGTAGTCACTTTAACTTCAATGCTTGTTTATCTTAAAGACATAAAAGAGGTTATCATTAATGGTTAAAAAAAATAAATTCATAAACAAGGTGATTGATTGGACAGTTAGTTTTTTTCATATTGGTTATATTCCATTGGGAGGTGGCTCTGTCGCTGCATTAGCAGCACTATTAATATATATAGTAATTGCCAAAAGTTTTTTACTTTATCTTGCGATAACATTAGCTGTAAATATAATCGGGCTTCTTCTATCAAAAAAATCTGAAGAAATATACAATGAGGAAGATCCCCCTAGGGTTGTTATAGATGAAGTGGGAGGGATGCTACTAGCTTTCTTTTGGATACCCGCTACTCCTCTTTTTTTAATAAGCGGCTATATTATTTTTAGACTTTTAGATATAGTAAAACCATTTCCGGCGAATTATCTAGAGCATCATACTGGTAGTTATGGGATTATGCTTGACGATATAATGGCTGGAATCTATACCTGCATCATTCTTCACCTTATAAGGTTTTTAGTTTAACTTCGTGAATTTTAGTATAAATAGGACCCGAAGAAGTCAGTTCACTTTTAAATAAAGTAATTTTTTGTAATTTAAATTTCTGTGTTTTGTATTGATTTAAATTTGAATTTCTTTGTAATAAATTCACGTTCTTATTTGATTTAAAACGGCCAAGAGTAAGATGAGGAAGGTATTTTTTTTCATCCAAGCTAAAATTATGTTTTGATAATATCCTGGTGATTGTTGAATAGATTGAACTCAATTCTTTATTACCTTTCGAAAATCCTATCAATAAAACTCTCGGATTAGAAATCGGGCCAAAAAATTCAAGCTTATCATTAATTTCAATATCAAATTCTAAATTATTAATAGCAATGAAATCGATTATTTCTCTTAACAGAGAAACTCTATCTCTAGAGACGTCTCCTAAAAATACAAGCGTAAGATGGAGATTATTAAGAGAAGTCCATTTTATGTTAAAATTGCATTTTTTAAGCAGGGCAATCGTAGAATTAATAATATTTTTTGCAGAAGGGGGTATCTCAAAGGCTATAAATAAGCGAGATTTTGTTTTAGAGGAATTAATTGTATTACTTGAGGTAATCATATAATACACAAAACATTTCATATACAGCTTTTAGCTTTATAGTATTTCTTGAACCTTTAAAATAAAATCTTTTACTAAGTTTGATTCCATTTTTATCAATTAAACTAATATATACAAGGCCTATGGGTTTTGTTTTTGTTTCACCCTTAGGCCCAGCTATACCTGTTACAGAAACAGCTATGTTTGATAAAAATATTTTTTTAGCTCCAGCTGCCATAGCAAGGCCTACTTCAGAGCTTACAGCACCATAATTTTTAAGTAGTTTTTTAGGAACTTTTAGAATATTTTCCTTGCTATCATTCGAATACGAAACAACACTTCCGCTAAAATACCTAGATGCCCCAGATACATTGGTTATGTAGTCTGAGAAGAGTCCTCCGGTACACGATTCAGCTATAGAAAGAGTTGAGTTATTCGCTTTTAACAGTGAGGCAACTTTTTTGTTTATTTGATTGATTTTAGTTTTCATAATGTTATTATATATTAATCTAGTGGCTATGGCAAGTAGCTATAGAAAGTTAATATTATGAGCTGATTTGAGCTAAATTTTGCTTTACAAAAAGCTTACACCGATATATAATAACTCTTTGAAACCATTATAACTTACAATAAATGTTCTAAATTATACTGAAAAGTATATAAATACAAAAGGGGAAAAGGCAAATGGAAATCGCAAAAATTAAAAAAGAAGTAAAGTCTGCACCAAAAAAAGAATCTAGTGAGAAGCAAAAAGCATTAGAACTGGCGTTATCTGCTATTGAAAAGCAGTTTGGCAAGGGCTCTATTATGAAAATGGGGCAAAATGCCATCGCAGATATACCAGTCATACCGACTGGTGCGTTAAGCTTGGATATAGCTCTGGGAGTAGGCGGCATACCCAGGGGAAGGGTTACTGAAGTATATGGTCCTGAATCTAGTGGTAAAACCACTTTAACCTTAAGTGTTATTGCTGAAATTCAAAAAGAAGGTGGAGTAGCCGCATTTATAGATGCTGAGCATGCTTTTGACTCAGCTTATGCAAAAAAAATAGGGGTTAATTTAGATGAGCTCCTTATTTCTCAACCAGATACAGGTGAACAGGCACTGGAAATTACCGAAACTTTAGTCCGCAGTAATGCTGTTGATTTAGTAGTTATTGACTCTGTCGCTGCTTTAACACCTCGGGCTGAAATTGAAGGCGATATGGGAGATGCAAGAATTGGGCTTCAGGCCAGATTGATGTCACAGGCACTTAGAAAATTAACAGCTTGTATATCAAAATCGAAAACATCAGTGGTTTTTATTAACCAGATCAGAGAAAAAATTGGAGTTATGTTTGGTAGTCCGGAAACAACACCGGGAGGCCGCGCTTTAAAATTCTATTCTTCTGTAAGAATAGACTTAAGAAGAATTGCTTCATTGAAAGTGGGAACCGAATTTGTAGGTAACCGCGTTAAGGCCAAAATAGTAAAAAATAAAGTTGCACCTCCATTTAGAATTGCTGAATTTGAAATTATGTTTAGTGAGGGTATCTCAAAAGAAGGCTGTATACTTGATGAGGCTGAAAAAGCAGAAATCGTAAGTAGAAGTGGTGCTTGGTATATTTATGAAGGCGAAAAGCTTGGTCAAGGTAAAGAAAAAACAAGAGAATTCCTAAGGGGCAATCAAAAAGTTCTTATAGAAATTGAGAAAAAGGTTAAAGAAGCCCTCAAGAAAAAAGAATAGTTTTAGAATGAGAAGACTCTTCTTAAAAAAATGACTAAAGAACTCAATAAAAAAGCCTTAAGCTACAGCTATAGATTATTAAAGATTAGATCAAGAAGCTCACAAGAGCTAAAAGATAAGTTGGGCCTCAAGGGATACAGTGCAGGTGATATAGATGATATCCTTGAACATTTAAATCAATCTAATCAAATTAATGACGAGCTCTTTGCGAAATGTTGGATAGAAGACAGGATGCAATTAAATCCTAAGGCACCCCTTGCTCTTTCTGTGGAATTAGAAAAAAAAGGAATCAGTAAGGATATAATAGATAAAACCTTATTAGATCTATCAAAAGAGTATGATTTAGACAATCTGGCTCTTAAATTAGCACAGAAACGTTTATCTACATTTAAAGGCAATGCAAATCCTGAATTAGCTAAAAAACGCATATATGATTACCTGAGTCATCGGGGCTTTGAAGGCTCTACCATATATGAGGTTATAGAGGAGTTATTTTAAATAAACATGAAAACTGATGCAATTAGAACTAAATACCTTAATTTCTTTAAGAAAAAAGGTCATAAAATATTACCAAGTGATTCATTGGTACCCGAGAATGATCCTACTCTGCTGTTCACTTCTGCAGGTATGAATCAGTTTAAAGCTCAGTTTATGGGTAAAAATATAGATTACCCCAAGGTAACCACCTGTCAAAAATGCCTGAGAACTGGTGATTTAGATGAAGTAGGCAAAACTCCTTATCACCATACCTTTTTTGAGATGCTTGGTAATTTCTCATTTGGAGATTACTTTAAAAAAGAAGCTATCTCTTGGGCTTGGGAATTTATAATCGATGAATTAAAAATAGATTCTGATAAAGTCTGGGTATCTGTTTATACGGATGATGATGAAGCCTTTAAGATTTGGCACGAAGAAATTGGTCTTAGTGAAGAACGAATTGTAAGACTTGGTGCTAAGGATAACTTTTGGCCGTCTGATGCTATAACTAACGGCCCTAATGGTCCTTGTGGACCCTGTTCTGAAATATATGTTGATAGAGGCCTTAAAAAAGGGTGCGGCAAGAAAGATTGTAAACCGGGTTGTTCTTGCAGGCGCTTCGTAGAAGTCTGGAATTTAGTCTTTACTCAGTTTAAGCGTGATGGAGAAATAGGCAAAAAGGGGAAATTAAGCCCTTTACCAAGTAAAAACATTGATACAGGCATGGGTCTGGAAAGAATTGCCCAGGTCATGCAAGACGTTGATAGCAACTTTGAAATTGATATTTTTAAACCAATTGTAGATTTTATCTTAAAGTACGTTAATAAAAAAACAGATTCAGTTCTTTTAAATAAAGTTTATACAGTAGCTGACCATATGCGAGCCGTCGTTTTCTCTATTGGAGACGGAGTAATACCATCAAATGAGGAAAGAGGGTATGTAATCAGGAAATTGATTAGGCGTTCAAAGCATATTCTAAGCGAAATTAAAGCTTCTGAATTATCATTAAATAAAATGGTGCCTATTATTTCAAAGGTGATGAAGTCAACTTATCCATTAATAGAAAAAAGGCGGGACAATATAGCTCAGATTATATTAGAGGAGGAAAAGAAATTTGAAGATATTATGCAAATCCTTCCTGTAAAAAAATCTGAATTTAATAAAAAAGCTATTGATTCTGCTCTAGCAGGTGAATTAGCTTTTGAATACCATGATACTTATGGTATTCCTAGAGAAATAAGTCTAGAATGGGCAGAAACTAAATTGAAAAAAGATTTCAAAAAACATAGCTTTGAAAATACCTTTAATAAATGTATGAAGTCTCAAAAAGAAAGATCCCGAATGAAGTCACAGATTAAAGCTGAAATATTCACAGAAGGCATGGAACATCAATTAGAAGGACTTCCGAA
>CAYQKA010000015.1:11185-17166 GCA_964418055.1 uncultured Planctomycetia bacterium
ATAAGAAGAAGGTCAATAGCTAAAAATCATACAGCTACCCATTTACTACAGGCTGCTCTTAGGCAGGTCCTGGGTGAACATGTTGAGCAATCCGGTTCTTATGTAGATGATAAACGCTTAAGATTTGACTTCACTCATTTTAAACAGGTTGATAAAAAAGATATATATAAAATTGAGCGTATAGTTAATAGTTTTATACAGGAAAATAAACCGGTTACAATTAAGAAGATGAAGCTTGAAGAAGCTCAAAAGAAGAATATCTTAGCTTTTTTCAAAGAAAAGTATTCTGAGGTTGTTCGTGTTGTCTCTGTAGGTGATATTAGCTTAGAACTTTGCGGCGGCACACATATTGATGCTTCTGGCTCAATAGGACTCATTAAAATAGTCTCTGAATGTTCAATTGCCAGCGGAATTCGCAGAATAGAAGCCGTAACTGGCACTGAAGCCTTAAGATTAGTTGAAGATCAAGAAAAGACTTTAGATGGCCTTAAAGAACTGCTTAAAACAAATACTAAAAATATAGCTCAATCTATAGAAGATTTACAGAAGGAAAATAAAGAACTCAAGAATGAATTAGGGAATTTCAAAGTTAATAAGTCTAAAAATCTAGTTGATGATTTAATAGCTAAGGCCAAAAAGATTGAGAATGCCCCAATCATCATCTCAAAGATTGAGGGTAATATGAATTCAATGAGGACTATGGCTGATATAATCAGACAGAAGGATAAAAATGCTGTAGTAGTTCTGGCTGCTGAAAACGAAGGTAAAGTTCAATTACTGATAGCTGCAACTGATAATATGATTATAAAAGGCGTTAAAGCCAATGAAATTATTATAAAAATAAATACTATTTTAGGTTCAAAGGGTGGCGGTAGACCTAATTTAGCGCAAGCTGGAGGTGGTCAAGTTAATAAAATTGACACTGCTCTTAAGGAAGCTGAAAAAATTATTTCAGATCTGCTAACTTAAGTATTGAAAGGGGTATATGCTGCATGAAAATTATTAAATTTTCCCAAAAAACACTTGATAAAATTTACGGTCGCTATTATAACAACAGAGGTCTTACTGAAAAGAAAGTAAGGAAAATAATAGAGGATGTCAGACAAAACGGAGATGATGCCCTCCTAAAATATACCGAAAAATTTGATAAAGTAAAATTAGCCCCCAGACAGCTAAGAGTCTCAGAAAGTGAAGTTAATGGCGCTTATCAAAACATTGACCCTAAATTTATCCAATGCCTAAAGATTGCAACGGAAAACGTAAATAAATTTTATAAAAAACAAATAAAGAAATCATGGAAAATTAAGGATGTAGATGGAGTTAAGTTACAACAAGTCTACCATCCTTTAGATAGTGTAGGCATATATATTCCGGCTTCTACAGCTCCATTAGTTTCTACTGTCTATATGACCGTACCTATAGCTAAACTAGCTGGGGTAAAAAATATAGTTATGGTCACACCGCCTAATCAATACAAGAGTGTCAATGACTATATTTTGGCTTTAGCAAAACTCTTAAAGGTTGAGAAGATATACAAAGTTGGTGGAGCTCAGGCAATAGCAGCTCTAGCCTTTGGTACTAAGACTATTCCAAAGGTGGACAAAATAGTAGGACCGGGTAATATTTACGTTACAGAAGCCAAAAGACAAGTCTTTGGTTATACTGATATAGAAATGACAGCCGGACCTAGTGAAGTAGTTATCATTGCTAATAATCATGCTAACCCTGAATTCGTAAAGGCTGATCTTATGGCTCAGGCAGAACACGCTATGGGTGTTGCGATTTTAATTACCACTTCAAAATCTTTAGCAAATAAATTAAAGAATGAAGTGAAGGGTGGTTACGTCATCAGGGTTGATAACTTAAATCAAGCGGTTGATATAGCTAATAAAATAGCTCCCGAACATTTAGAAATCATGGTAAAGAGTCCCTATAAAATTCTTAGAAAAATAAAGAATGCCGGAGCCATCTTTGTTGGTAATTATACACCTACTGCTGTTGGAGACTACATAGCTGGTCCATCGCATGTATTGCCGACCGGGGGCACAGCTAAATATTTTTCTGGTTTAAGTATTGATGATTTTATGAAAAGTACTCACATCATTTCTTACACCAAGAAAGCTTTAGAAAAAGTTAGAGAACCTATTGAAAAAATTGCAGAAGTTGAAGGACTCATAAAACATCTCGAGTCTGTAAAAATTAGATGTAAATAAAAAAATTTTAAAGGAGTAACCAATGGAAAGAAAGACTATTCAAAAAAGAAAGACTAATGAAACAGAAGTAGAAGTAATCCTCAATATTGATGGAGAAGGCAAAACTAAAATTGATACAGGTATAGATTTTTTAAATCACATGTTAGATCTTTTCGCTTTCTTTGCCATGTTTGATTTAGACATTATCGCTACTGGTGATGTGAATATAGATATCCATCACTCAAATGAAGATATCGGTATCACCCTCGGTAAAGCTATTAAAGAGTGTCTAAAAGAAGCTCAAGGAATTAACCGCTTTGGATATGCCTACGCACCCATGGATGATGTCTTAGTTAGAGCCGTAGTTGACATCAGCGGGCGAGCTAGATTTGAATACACTGAAAAGAATGATATTCCAGTAACTGGCGTAAAGACAAACACCAAAGATGAATATACTCTTAATGAAACTGAACATTTTCTAGAATCAATTTGTCAGCAGTGTAGCTTGAATTTAAATTTAGGTATTATAAAAGGCAGCAAAGATGCCCATCATGTAATGGAGGCAATATTTAAAGCATTCGGACTAGCCTTAAAACAAGCCTGTTCAATTGACCCCAGAAGAAAGGGCATAACCTCCACTAAGGGTGTTATAGATTTATGATCACGGTCATTGATTACGGCATGGGCAACTTAAGAAGCGTTTCCAAGGCTTTAGAATCACTTGGAGCAGAAGTAAAAATAAGTGAGTCTCCAACTGATGTAGAAAAGGCGAAGAAACTTGTTTTTCCAGGGGTTGGAGCTTTTTCAGACTGTATGGATGAAGTTAATAAAAGAAACTTACAGGAACCGATAAAAGATTTTATAAAAAGCGGTAAACCTTTTTTAGGTATTTGCATGGGATTACAGCTCCTATTTGAATCTAGCCAAGAAGCTCCGGGAGTTGATGGGTTGGGCATTTTAAAAGGTGAAGTTAAAAAATTTCAGAGTGCGGAATTAAAAGTACCTCATATAGGCTGGAACCAGATTGACCTGACTCAAAAAGGTAAAGAATCACAACTATTTAAAGGTATTGAAGATGGTGATTTCTTTTATTTTGTTCATTCATATTTTGCTTTACCTGAAAATAAAGACATTATAACCTCAAGAACAAATTATGGGGTTGATTTTTGCTCAAGCATTAATAGAGATAATATATTTGCAACTCAGTTTCATCCTGAAAAAAGCCAGGCCAAGGGCCTAAAGATGCTTGATAATTTTATAAAACTAACTATTGGATAAGATAATGATAATATTACCTGCTATAGATTTAAGGCATGGAAAGGTAGTCAGATTACTTAAGGGCGACTTCAATAAAGAAACCCAATATTCTGCTCATCCTGTTGAAATAGCAAAAAAGTGGGCTAATCAAGGGGCTAAAATGCTGCACGTTGTTGATTTAGACGGTGCCCTTGAAGGCAAACCCATTAACTTAAGCATAATCAAAGAAATTGCCAGTGCTATTGATATACCTATAGAGGTTGGCGGAGGAATGCGAAATCTCGATGATATTAACGCTGTTCTTGATTCTGAGGTAAAAAGAGTAATTCTCTCCACAGCAGCTTGTGAAAACCAGGAATTACTTAAAAAAGCTGTGGCGTCCTTTGGGGAGGCTATTGCTGTTGGGATTGATGCTGAAAATGGAATTATTAAGACTCGAGGCTGGGTTCAATCAGCTAAGATAGATGCCATAACCCTTACTTTGGAGCTTCAAGAAATTGGAATAAAAAGAGTTATTTACACCAATATTGAAGCTGATGGCACACTTTTAGGTGTAAAATTTGAGAAAATAAGGGAATTCATTGAAAAAACTGATGTTTTAGTAACCGCATCAGGAGGCGTTTCTACTATAGAGGATATTAAACAGCTTAAGACTTTGGAGAACAAGGGACTTGAAGCTGCTATAATCGGTAAAGCTCTCTATGATAATCGCCTTAACTTGGGTGAAACAATTGAGGCAGCTAAATAGATGTTAGCCAAAAGAATAATTCCATGTTTAGATGTAAAAGACGGCCGGGTAGTCAAGGGAGTTAATTTTCTTGATTTGAAAGATGCCGGTGATCCGGTTGAAGCCGCTAAAAAGTATGAAGAAGCCCAGGCTGATGAACTGGTTTTTTTAGATATTACAGCCAGCCATGAAGAAAGAAAGATTATTCTTGATATCGTAAAAAAAGTTGCTGAATGTGTTTTTATTCCTTTTACAGTTGGCGGAGGTATTAAAACTGTTGAGGATATTAGGGAGTTATTGTCTGCCGGATGTGACAAAGTTTCTTTAAACACACAGGCAATTTTAAATCCGGAATTGATAAAAAAATCTAGTTTCCGCTTCGGAAGTCAATGTATTGTCGTAGCTATTGACGCTAAAAAAGAAGATGGTCATTGGCAGGTATATATTAATGGCGGCCGCACTAAGACAGAAAAAGAAGCTATCGCGTGGGTGAAAGAAGCAGAGTCTCTGGGAGCCGGAGAAATACTCTTAACCAGTATGGATTTTGATGGTACCAATAAAGGATATGATATTGAATTAACCAAAGCAATTTCAACTGCGGTTAATATCCCGGTTATTGCCTCAGGTGGAGCAGGTAAGCCAGAAGATATTTTTGAAGTATTTGATATCGCTCATGCTGATGCAGCACTTTGTGCATCAATTTTTCACTATGATAAATATTCAGTTAATGATGTAAAGCAATACTTAAAAGAGAGAGGGGTTATTGTAAGATTATGAGTATTATGGATAAAATTAAATTTAACGAACAAGGCTTAATACCCGCAATTGTTCAGGATGCTGAAACCAATGAAATTCTAATGATGGCTTATATGAATGAAATCGCCTTAGAAAAAACATTTGAGACCGGTTTCACTCATTTTTATTCACGCTCACGAAAATCTCAATGGAAAAAAGGTGAATCATCGGGCCATGTTCAAGAAGTTAAAGAAATATTAATTGATTGCGATTTAGATACCATCCTCATAAAAGCTGCTCAAACAGGTGGAGCCTGTCACTTAGGTTATAAGACCTGTTTTTTCAGGAAAATTAATGGTAAACTTGAAGATTTAGAGATAATAAAAGAAAAAGTTTTTGATCCAGATAAAGTATATGAAAAAAAATAGTTATTATCCAGATTATGGCACATTTAAAAAATTAGCTAAAAAGGGGAATTTGATTCCGGTTTACAAAGAACTTTTAGCTGATTTAGAGACACCTGTGTCTGCTTTTTGTAAAATCAATACCTCTGATTATGGTTTTCTCTTGGAATCTATAGAAGGACAAGAAAAAATTGGGCGCTATACATTCTTAGGAAGTAATCCTTCGACTGTAATCAAGACTAAAGGGCGTGAAGTAGAAGTTATCAAAAATAAAAAGTCTAAAAAATATAAAGTTACAGATCCAATTAATGAAATTAAAAAGATATTCTCTGAATATAAGTTTGTAAAAACAAAACATTTACCTAGATTCTGCGGTGGATTAGTTGGTTATTTTGGATATGATATGGTGCGTTTCATTGAAGATTTACCGGATACCTCTAAGAAGACTGTAAAGCTTCCTGATTCAATATTGATGCTCACGGACACTCTTTTGATTTTTGACCATGTTAGCCGCACTTTAAAGGTAATTTCCAATGCTCATCTTGAAGGCAAAGATACCAAAAAAGCTTATGAGACTGCTATAAAAAAAATAGATGCTATAGTAAAAAACCTCCGGAAACCTGCGCAAGTTCAAAAAGCTAGATCAACAAAAATTAATAAAAAGTA
>CAYQKA010000016.1:0-1919 GCA_964418055.1 uncultured Planctomycetia bacterium
GGTGTGGCGCAGTTTGGCTAGCGCGCCTGCTTTGGGAGCAGGAAGTCGGAGGTTCAAATCCTCTCACCCCGACCAATTTATTGATGCGCCCGTAGCTTCCCCCTTGCTGAAATTATTAGTTTTTAGCTGCGGAGGACGAGTCGCTACGGCTGATGTAGAAAGCTTATTGATGCGCCCGTAGCTCAGCTGGATAGAGCATCTGCCTTCTAAGCAGAGGGTCGACCGTTCGAATCGGTCCGGGCGCGCCATAAACAAAAATTCGGTGGGTGTAGCTCAGTTGGTTAGAGCGCTGGACTGTGGCTCCGGAGGCCGGGGGTTCAAATCCCCTCACTCACCCCACTTATTGTTTTAAATATAGTAAGTATATGAAGGGGGGAATAAATGTTTAAGAAGATAATTGACTTTGTTACTATTGATATTTGGCGGATGCGCTTAGAAAGCCTTCCACATAAACACAAATTCTTTATAAAACACCTAAGAGTAATATTGGTTGCCATTAAGGGCTTTGATGAAGATAAATGTCAGCTTAGAGCATCTGCGCTTACCTATTATTCACTTCTTTCTGTCGTACCTGTGGTAGCTATGGCCTTCGGTATTGCCAAAGGTTTTGGTTTTGCAGCCAGATTAGAGAACCTGATTATTGAAAAGATGGCGGGGCAATCAGAAGCAGCAGGCATGATTATTGAATTTTCGCAGACGCTTCTTGAGAACACAAAAGGTGGTGTAATTGCTGGCATCGGTATAGCAATTTTGTTTTGGGCAGTTATAAAGGTATTAGGCAGTATCGAAATGTCATTTAATGATATATGGGGCATAAAAGAAAATCGCAGTATGGCCCGCAAGTTCAGCGATTACCTTTCAATAATGCTTATTGCACCAATATTGGTTATGGCATCAAGCTCAATGACGGTATTTATTAGTAGTCAGATTGCTAGCATAACAGAGCAGGTAGCACTTTTGGGTGCAATATCTCCTCTGATAAATGGGCTGCTGAGGCTACTTCCTTTTTGCATACTATGGATACTTTTTACTTTCATTTATATCTTTATGCCTAACACTAAGGTACAATTTTCCTCTGCTCTAATAGCTGGTATTTTTGCTGGTACCATTTATCAGGTAGTCCAGTGGTCATATATAACGTTTCAAATAGGTGTTTCAAAATTTAATGCTATCTACGGGAGTTTTGCTGCTCTGCCGCTTTTATTAGTCTGGTTGCAGCTAAGTTGGCTAATAGTTTTATTAGGTGCAGAAATTTCATTTGCATACCAAAATGTAGATACTTATGAATTTGAACCTGATTGCCTAAAAGTAAGTTACTCATTTAAAACACTGATTACTTTGACGATTATGCATCTATTAGTAAAAAATTTCAGCCAGGGAAGTAAGCATCCGACTGCAACAGATATATCGCATGTATTAGATATACCTATTAGATTAGTAAGGGAAATTCTCTATGAATTGGTTGAGTCGGGGTTGGTTTCAGAAGTTGAAACTAAAAAGTATAGACAATTTGCGTATCAGCCGGCCAGAGACGTGGATACACTAACAGTTAAAAGCGTAATTGATCTGCTAGAACAGAAGGGTGTCGATAGTATACCTGTTGCCCAAAGTGGGCCGCTAAAGGAGATCGCTAACACACTGAATAAATTTTCAAATATGATTAAATCAGCTCCTGAGAATAAACTACTGAAAAATATTTGAAAAATAAGCGGTTATAACTTTGCGCCCGTGGCTTCCCCCTACGCTGAGATATTTTTTTCAGCTTTGGAGGACAAGGAGCCACGGCTGAAGTAGAAAATTCATAGATGCGCCCGTGGCTCAATTGGATAGAGCAGTGGACTTCGAATCCGAAGGTTGCAGGTTCGAGCCCTGCCGGGCGCGCCAAATTTTTGTAGAATAATTGTTTTTTGATGTAAAAT
>CAYQKA010000016.1:2019-15168 GCA_964418055.1 uncultured Planctomycetia bacterium
GAGCCCTGCCGGGCGCGCCAAATTTTTGTAGAATAATTGTTTTTTGATGTAAAATTATTTGACCTTTCTAGATGGGTATTGTATAATAAGTGCTTCTATATTTGATTTTGTATAATTTGCCCGCATAGCTCAACTGGTAGAGCAGGGGCCTCTTAAGCCCAAGGTTCAAGGTTCAAGTCCTTGTGCGGGTACCAATTTATAGAAGCGGACGTGGCGGAATTGGCAGACGCGCAGGATTTAGGATCCTGTCCTAGTGATAGGGTGAGAGTTCGACCCTCTCCGTCCGCACCACTAAGCTAGGTCATACATAACACTTTTTATAGCGGGAGTAGCTCAGTGGTAGAGTGCAACCTTGCCAAGGTTGACGTCGCGGGTTCGAATCCCGTCTCCCGCTCCATTTTTAAGTGTTAAGTATAGCGTTATATTTTATAAAGTCTTAGAAAAGTTTATAAATCCAGGAAGGAGCAGTATTTTGAAAGTTAGTGTTACAGAGGTAAATCCCTGCAAAAAAGTTTTAAAAATTAATATTCCTAGTGATGTAGTTCAGAAGGAACTAGATATCGTTTATAATGAGATAACTAAAGTTGCTGAGGTTCCGGGATATAGAAAGGGCAAAGCCCCGAGAAATATTATTGAGCAACGCCATTCAAAGGAAGCCAAGGATGAGGTTTTGAATAGATTAATTCCTCAAACTTATGCTCAGGCGATACAAGATAACAATATTAGCCCGGTAGCTCATCCAGAAGTAAGTCAGGTAAAGTTTTCCGATGGAGAGCCGCTTTATTATGAAGCAGCAGTTGATGTTAAACCAGTTGTTAAGTTAAAAAAATATAAGGGTCTTAGTGTTAGCAAGAGAAAGTTAAAAATTGATGACTCTGAAATTGAAGAAGCCATTAAGATGGTTAAAGAGAGATTTGCTGAGTTTAAAACTATTGAGGACAGAGCTGCCAAAGAAGGTGATTTTGTTGTAGCTGATTATGAATTTACAATAGATGGTAAAACTGAAAAAAGGGATGGCGCTTGGTTTTCATTGGCAGATAATCCAAATGAGATTAAAGAAATTACAGATAAATTGATGGGTGCTAAGCCTAATGATGAAATTGAAGTAAAAGCAAAATTACCAGAGAATTATCCTAAGAAAGAACTTATTGGTAAAGAAGCCGATTTTAAATTAAAAGTTAAGGAGATTAAAGAAAAAAGTCTTCCAAAGTTAGATGATGAATTTGTAAAGGGCTTAGGTGATTATAAAACAGTGGCTGACTTTAAAGAAGCTCTTAAGGCGGATACAAAAGCAAGGAAAGAAAACGAAATTAAATTGGAAGTTGAGAAACAAATAGCCGAACAACTTATTCAACTCAACCCGATGACTGTTCCTGAAAGCATGATTAAAAGTCAGGCAACTCAGATTGTAAAGGATGTTAAAATGCGCCTTGCTTATCAGGGATTGCCGCAGGAAGAAATTGACAAGCAGGAAGAATTACTTTTTAATAATGCTCTTAAGGATGCTGAGGGACAGGTTAAAATATACTTTTTAACTGAGGAAATAGCCAAAGCAGAAAATATAACTTGCTCAGATGATGAGTTTGAGCAGCGAATTGAATTGTTGGCTAAGCAGAATAAAACTGACGTTGAAAAAATAAAAGAACATATCCAGAAGAATAATTCTACTGATAGTTTAAAAGAACAGATAGAAAGAGAAAAAGTAATTGATTATTTAGTTTCTGAAGCAAAGGTAAAAGAAACTTCAAAATAAAGGAGATGATATGACAAGATTATCGGAAAAGGCCCAGCATTTAGTTCCGATGGTAGTTGAGCAGTCTGCCAGAGGAGAGAGGTCGTATGACATATTTTCACGTCTTCTTAAGGATAGGATTATCTTTATTGGTACAGTGATTGATGAAGATGTCGCAAATATAATTATTGCCCAGTTACTCTTTTTACAGATGGAGGATTCCAAAAAAGAAATAAGCATATATATTAATTCTCCTGGTGGAAGTGTCACTGCTGGTCTTGCTATCTACGATACAATGCAGTTTATTAAATGCGATGCAGCTACTTATTGTATGGGTCAAGCTGCTAGTATGGGTGCATTGTTATTAGCAGCTGGTAAAAAAGGGAAAAGGTATATTTTGCCACATGCAAGAGTTATGATTCATCAGCCATGGGGTGGTGCCAGTGGAGCTGCTACTGATATTAGTATTCAGGCTAAAGAAATATTACGTTTAAAAGAAAAATTAAATGAAATTTTATCTAAACATACAGGTCAGACATTAGAGAGAGTTGAAAAGGATGCTGATAGGGATTTTTTCATGTCAGCTGAAGAAGCTAAAAAATATGGCTTGGTAGATGAGGTTATTGAAAGTCAAAAATAATGAGCGAAAAAATACCATTACTACCTATTAGAGATTTAGTAATTTTTCCGCATATGGTTATGTCCCTTTTGGTGGGCAGGGAAAAATCAATAAATGCTTTGGAAAAATCATTGGAGAGCAATAAGATTCTTTTTCTTTGTACTCAAAAGAATTATCTTGTGGAAGCTCCGCAAGAAAGTGATTTATATAAAGTTGGAGTTTTGGCTGAGATATTACAGACTCTTAAGTTACCCGACGGTTCTTATAAGGTTGTTGTTGGAGCCAAAAAGAGAGCTGAAATCAAAAAAATTATTTCAATGGGTAATTATGACCGTGTAGAACTTCGTGCTTTAAATGAAAAATTAAAGATTACTTTAGAAGTCGAGGCTCTAATGCGTACCGTGGTTAATCAATTTGAAAATTATGCAAAATTGAATCCAAAAATAAGCGGAGAGACAATTGTTTCAATAAATTCAATGAATTCACCTTCTGAACTTGCTGATGCTATAGCGGCGCAACTGAATATTAAAATTCCTGAGAAACAACGCTTTTTAGAAGAAGTAGATTCTGTTAAAAGGCTTAAGCATTTAGGGGTTATGTTAAATTCAGAAATTGAAATTTTGACAGTTGAGCAGAAAATATTAGGTGATGTAAAAAAACAATTAGATAAATCTCAAAAGGATTACTATTTACAAGAACAGTTAAAAGCTATCGAGAAAGAGCTTGGCTATAAAAAAGAAGAAAAAAATGAAGTTCTAAACTTATCTAAGGAAATAAAGAAATCAAAGATGAGTGAGGAAGCTCGTGAGATTGCTTTGCGGGAAGTCAAGAAGCTTGAGCGAATGAGTCCTGTATCTCCTGAGGGGGCAGTGATTAGAAATTATATAGATTGGCTTTTGAGATTGCCTTGGGAAGCAAGGACAAAAGATAGTCTGGACATAAAGGCTGCGGATAAAGTTTTAAATGCTGATCACTATGGATTAGATAAGCCCAAAGAACGTATTTTAGAATATCTGGCTGTAAAAAAACATACTAAAGACCTAAAAAGTCAGATTCTATGTTTTGTGGGGCCTCCAGGCGTAGGTAAAACATCACTAGCTAAATCTATTGCTAGAGCATTAAATAGAAATTTTGTCAGAATTTCTTTGGGTGGCGTTAGAGATGAAGCTGAAATAAAGGGTCATAGAAGAACATATGTAGGGGCTCTACCTGGAAGGATTATACAATCTTTAGCTAAGGGAAAATCTAAAAACCCTGTATTTCTTTTAGATGAAATAGATAAGATGTCAGCTGATTTTAGAGGGGATCCGTCAAGTGCTATGTTAGAGGTGCTGGATCCTGAAGAGAATCATAGCTTTTCCGATCATTTTTTAGAGGTTGGTTTTGATTTATCAGAGGTTATGTTTATAGCTACTAGTAATATCCAAGATAATATACCGTATCCGTTAATGGATCGAATGGAAATCATTAAATTGCCAGGATACACAGAATATGAAAAATTAAGGATTGCTAAAGAATTTATTATTCCTAAGCAATTAAAGAAACATGGTCTTTCTCCGAAATTATTCAATATTTCTGACAACGCGATTAAGTTAATAATTAAACAGTACACGCTTGAAGCGGGAGTTAGGAATCTGGAAAGAGAGATAGCTAATATCTGTCGCAAGGTTGTCAGGGATATTGTAGAAAACAACAAAAAGAAAGTTAAATTTTCAATACATTCTTCAAATGTTCATAAATATTTAGGGGTACCAAAGTTTTCTGAAAACAGAAAAGAAAAACACCATGAAATTGGTGTAGCCTTTGGTTTGGCGTGGACTCAGGCCGGTGGTGATGTTATGCCGGTTGAAACACTTGTCTTGAGGGGAACCGGCAAGTTGACTCTTACTGGTAAGTTAGGAGAGGTCATGCAGGAATCTGCTAAGGCAGCAATGGCTTTTATTAGATCAGTTTCTGATGAATTAAAAATAAATCCGAGTTTTTATAAGAATAGCGACATTCATGTCCATGTTCCCGAGGGAGCTATACCTAAAGATGGACCTTCGGCTGGAATTACGATTGCGACAGCAATTGCTTCAGTATTAACAAAAAAACCAGTTAATAAAAATGTGGCCATGACTGGTGAAATTACTTTAAGAGGTAAAGTTTTACCTATAGGTGGGCTTAAATCTAAAATACTGGCGGCCCACAGAGCTGGGTTTACAACAATTATTTTACCTAAGGAAAACGAGAAAGACTTAGCTGAAATACCTAAGGATGTTTTGAAAAAACTTAACATAAAATTAGTTGAAAATATTCGACAAGTATTACAGATTGCTCTTGTGAATAAGAAATCGAAAAAGTCGCCAGGTCAATCGAAAAGAAAAAGTAATTTATGGTCAAGTACTTATGATCAAGACCAGATAATAACAGTATAATCAAATAATCCTTAAAAAAGAGGGAGATAGAAAATGTTAAAAAAGCGTTATTTACTTACTCCGGGACCAACACCTGTACCACCAGAAAGTCTTTTGGCTATGGCTAGGCCGATGATTCATCACAGAACAAAGCAATTTAGAGCTTATATAGCTGAAGCAACAAAAGGACTACAGCAGGTTTTTCAAACGAACAAGCCCGTTATAACTTTGGCATCTAGCGGCACAGGTGCTATGGAATCTGCAGTTTGTAATTTACTCTCTAAGGGAGATAAAGTTCTGACGGTATCCGGTGGAAAATTTGGAGAGCGATGGACTGAAATCTGTAAGGCCTATGGAGTTAACGCTAAAGTAATAGATGTAGAATGGGGCAAGGCTGTAGAGCCGGGCGTGATTAAAGCTGAGCTTGAGGCTGATCCTGATATTAAAGCGGTTTTTACTACTCTTTGTGAAACATCTACCGGGGTTAGAAGTGATATAAAAGCTATAGCCGAATTAACTAAAAATCACCAAGCTATAATTGTAACAGATGCTATTAGTGCTCTTGGTGCTGAAGAAATAAAGATGGATGATTGGGGTATAGATGTTGTTGTTGCTGGTTCTCAAAAAGGCCTTATGATGCCACCGGGACTTGCGTTTATTGCCTTAGGTGATAAAGCCTGGAAGTTAGCAGAGACATCAGATTTACCAAAATATTATTTCAACCTGACTAAGGCCAATAAATCCCTTGCTAATAGTGATACGCCTTGGACTCCAGCTGTGAATTTAGTCATTGGTTTAGTTGAAGCCCTGAATATAATAACTTCAGAAGGTATTGAGAATGTAATAAAAAGACATGAACTTTTAGCACATGCGACAAGGGAAGCCGTTAAGGCCTTGGGCCTGGGATTATTAGCACCTGAAAATCCTTCTTGCGTAGTGACTGCTGTAAAACTGCCTGAAAGCATTGATGGTCTTGAGTTAGTTAAAAAGATGAAAGATAAATACGACGTCTGGGTTGCCGGTGGCCAAGCTCAGCTTAAAGGAAAAATAATCAGAATAGCTCATTTAGGCTATATGAATAAATTTGATATAATTGTGGGAATATCAGCTTTAGAAATGGCATTAAAAAAATTAGGATTTGAATTTGAATTAGGTGTGGGCTTAAAGAAGGCCGAAGAAATCTTAGCAGAACAATAAATCTACTTGGAGGTTTTTAAATGAAAATATTAGTCAGCGATCCTTTAGCTAAAGAAGGAATAGAAATTCTAAAAAAAGTTAAAAGTTTTCAGGTAGATGAAAAATCTAAATTGCCCCCTGAAGAACTTAAGAAGATTATTAAAGATTATGATGCTATTGTTATCCGATCTGGCACTAAACTTACGAAAGATATAGTTGCTAATGCCAACAAAATGAAGGTGATTGGTCGAGCCGGTGTGGGAGTTGACAATGTTGATGTTGATGCGGCTAGCTTAAAAGGTATAGTTGTTATGAATGCTCCTGGTGGTAATACTATTTCTACGGCCGAGCATGCTTTTAGCCTTCTTTTATCACTCTTAAGGAATATTCCTCAAGCAAATGCTTCTATGCGTAAGAATCTTTGGGAAAGAAAAAAATTTATGGGAAGTCAGGCCTTTGGTAAAAAACTTGGCGTTATTGGTATGGGCCGTATCGGAACAGAGTTTGCTAAAAGAGCAATAGCTTTTGGAATGAATGTAATAGCCTTTGACCCATATCTATCATTAGAAAAAGCTAAAGAGCTTAATGTGGAAATAGTTACACTTAAAAAACTATTCTCTGAATCAGATTGTATAACTATCCATACACCTCTTACGGATGAGACCAGGCACTTAATTGGTAAAGCTGAATTTGATATTATGAAAAAAGGAGTAAGAATTGTCAATTGTGCCCGAGGCGGCATAGTGGATGAAAAAGCACTACTTGAGGCGATTAAGAAAGGTATTGTTGCCGGAGCGGCATTTGATGTTTATGAAAAATCACCGCCTGTTAACAATCCACTTGTTGCATTAGATTGCGTAGTTGCCACTCCTCACTTAGGCGCCTCAACAGAGGAAGCTCAAGTGAGCGTAGCTATAGATATAGCTAAGCAAGTAAAAGACGCTCTATTAGGGAAGGGATATAAAAATGCTGTTAACCTGCCAGCCGTTGATCCTGAAATTCTTGAAATTGTAAAACCCTATATTGACTTGGCTGAAAATTTAGGTAAATTTCAGAGTCAGATAATTGCCGGTAGAATTAGTCAGGTGAATATAAAATATAGTGGTGAAATTGCCAAATATACACTGGCTCCGGTTACTATGGGTTTAGTTAAAGGTATATTATCCCCTATACTGGAAGAAGATGTCAACTATGTTAATGCTCAGGTTATTGCAAAGAACAGAGGTATTAAAGTAGTTGAAAGTAAGCAGGAAGAAGCAGAAGAATTTAGTAGTCTTGTCAACGTTGAAGTTGTAACTAGCAAAGGTAAAAGTGAAGTTGCCGGGACTATGTTTACTGAGCATGATCCTCGCATTGTTAAAGTTAATGATTTTTATGTTGATGCAGTTCCCTCTGGCTATATGATGCTGACTAAACACAAGGATGTTGCCGGCATGATTGGTCAAATTGGAACGATTCTGGGGAAAAATAAAATTAACATTGCAGCTATGGCTGTGGGCAGAAAGAAAAAAGGCGGCGAAGCTATCACTGTTATAAATATTGATGTTGCCGTAAAAGATAAGGTTTTAAAAGAAATTAAATCAGCGAAAAATATTAAAGATGCTAAATTGATAAAGCTTTAATGTTGTATTGCTGGTGCAATATTTCTTTTGTAGCTTTAGAAGGAGAATGAAATGGCTAAAAAAAATAAAAATGTTATAAGGTTAATTGATGTTACTAATAGAGATGGTGTGCAAACATCCCGCTTAGGATTAGCAAAGCTTCAAAAAACAATTGTAAACATCCTTTTGAATGATATGGGTGTGTACCAGAGCGAATTTGGTTTTCCGGTTACACGGCATGAGACAAACTACATTAATGCTAATGTTGAGCTAGCTAAAGCAGGCCTTATAAAGCCTATGGTGCTTGAGGGTTGGGTTAGGGCTATTCCTCAGGATGTTGAAGAAGCCACAAAATTAACTAACGTTCAGCATCTAAATATTTCTATTTCAACATCAGATCAGATGATTAAGGGTAAGTTTGGTGGGCGTAAAGATAAAAATGATGTTCTTAAACTTATGATAGCAGCTTTAAGAAAAACTAAAGAGAAAGGCATTAAAACCGTAGGTGTTAATGCAGAAGATGCTTCTCGAACAGATATTGATTATTTGATTAAGTTTGCAAAGGCTGCCAGGGATAATGGCGCAGATAGAATAAGGTATTGTGATACGTTAGGTTTTGATAATCCGATGTCTATTTATGCCAGCATTTCTGATTTAGCGGCAGAAGTTGGTTTACCAGTTGAAATTCACTGTCATAATGATTTAGGTATGGTTGTGGCCAATTCAGTCATTGGTGCAAAGGCTGCTATAGATAATGGGGTTGATGCTTATATTAATACAACCATAAATGGTTTGGGTGAGAGAGCTGGTAATGCAGATTTGGTGTCCGTTATCTTGGCGCTTAAATATTCAAAGCATTTACGTAATGAGAATCTTCTGGATAAGAAAATAAAATTGGGTATGGCTTGGAAAATATCCAAGTATGCTTCCTATGCTTTCGGAGTTCCGATACCTATAAATCAACCTGGTGTTGGTGCTAATGCTTTTGCGCACGAATCTGGGATACATGCTGATGGCGCTTTAAAAGACAGGAGAAATTATGAGCTGTATGACTTTGAAGCTCTCGGAAGAGGTGAACCAGAATCTGTTGATACTGGACGCAAGATTACAGCTGGGGAATATAGTGGAATTAAAGGTTACAGGAATGTATATCAAAGATTAGCAGTTAAATTTAAGAGTGATGCCGAGGCAAGAGAAATATTAGAACTAGTTAGATATGCTAATGTTCAAACTCAGAAGCCATTGGTTGAGGATGAATTGAAATTTATCTCTTCATATCCTAAGATAGCAAAGAAAATATTAACAACAACACCATAAATTGTTTGTTATTAAATGAACATAATTTTATAGTTTTTTAATTAATTAATTATGGTATAATACGTTGAATTTAATTAATTATTACGCAAACGCACAGAGACTTATAATTTGTACTCAAGGAGGGTTATATGTTAAGCAGATCAAGAAGTTTAATTCTGGCTATACTCATTCTGGTGTTTGTGGCTAGTGAGGCTGCGGCTGGAAGTTCTGTTTTAGAAAGTGTTACTTATAAGACAGATGAGAATAGAACAGCGATTACCTTTCTATATAATCAGCCAACAAAAATGGTATTTTATACTATAGGTAATCCACCTCAAATAGTTGCCGATGTCGTTGGCAACGCTTTTGCTCAGTCGGCTAATGTACCCACAGAAATTATAGTTAATGGCGTAGAAGTAAAAAGCATTGTACCTTTCATTGATCCGTCTTTAGGTGACATCAATTTCTATGGAATTGACTTTTTAGTTATTCATCTTAAAGAAAAAGTAGCTTATATACAAGTAAAGCATAAAAAGGGATATACTCTTTATGTTGCTAATTCTCCAAGCTTAAGTGTTTCAGATATCAAGCCTCAATTTAAAAAAGAAGTAATAAAAGAAGAATCGCAAATATCACCAGAAGTGATACCAGCTGCTCAAGATAAAACAGAGCTTGCTATGATTGAGGGGATCGATGTAGAGCCTATAACTGATGATAATATCGAAACTCAGGCAATAGCCGCAGCTATCAATATTGAACCTAAGTCAAGTGAGTTTGAGCCGAAAGATCCTCCGAAATTTAAACCAAAAAAAACAAGTGCCAAAAGTAAAAAATTTACTGATGATTTTGATGATTTTGATGATTTTATGTTAGTGGATTCAAATTTAAGCTTTGGTAAAGATGCTGACATTTCAGAAGATAAAAGTCCTTATAAGAAGTCGAAAAAATCTAAAGTTAAAACATCAGCGAAGAAAACTGCACAACAAACAGAGTTGAATATAGTTTCAGGCAACGATGTAAAAGGCAAGGGAATTGAGCTGACACCTAAGAATGTTAATAAGATGACCCCAGCCTCACATGCTGAGAAAATACAATTAGCTATGCAGTGGCGCCAGGTTGGATATAGCCATCAAAAAAATAAGGATTACGATAAAGCTCTTGCTTCTTATAATAAGGCCGCTGAGCTATACCCTAATTATGCTTGTATTCATAATGATATAGGTATTATTTATTTTTATCTTGGGGTTTATGATAAGGCAATAGAAGAATTTCATAAAGCTATAGCATTAGATAGCGCATATTTGGCTGTTTATAGTAATTTAGCGACACTTTATGAGCAGATAGGTGATAATCAAAAAGCGATTGAATATTGGCAGAGAAGAGTGGATGCTTCAAAGTCTAATGATGTCTGGACTCAAAAGGCTAAGCAAAAAGTAAATGAATTAAAAAATAAAAACAATAAATAGCTTTAGTGCTGGCAGGGGGTATTTTACTCCTGCCTTTAGTGTGTTTAAAATATAATAAATGGAATAAAAAGGGAGTTGAAATGCCTAATACAGTTGTAATCGGAGCTCAATGGGGAGATGAAGGCAAGGGTAAAGTAATAGATATACTAGCAAAGAAGTCAGACTATATAGTTAGATTTCAAGGTGGAAATAATGCTGGGCATACCGTTGTTGTAAAAGATAAAAAATTTATTCTACATTTGATCCCTTCTGGCATTTTACATAAGGGTAAGATATGCATTATAGGTAATGGAGTTGTCATAGACCCTAAAGCACTACTTGATGAAATTGATAATTTAAAAAAAGAAGGTATAGTTGTTAATAAAAAAAATCTCATTATAGATGAAAGAGCGCATGTAATCTTTCCTTATCACAAAATATTGGATAGCCTTAAAGAAGAGAATAAGGGTGCAACTAAAATTGGGACAACTAAAAGAGGAATTGGCCCTTGCTATACTGATAAAGCGGCTCGTTGTGGAATTAGAATTTGTGATTTAATAGAGCCGTCTATTTTTAAAGCAAAATTAGATGCCAATCTAAAGGAAAAGAATAGGGTATTTAAAAAAACATATAACTTTAAAGGATTTAGTTATCAAGATATATTAAAAGAATATTCAAAATATGCCAAACAGATAAAACCACTTGTTGGAAATTGTTCTATTATCTTAAATAAAGCAATAACTAATAAAAAAGATATTTTATTTGAAGGTGCTCAAGGAACATTATTAGATGTCGACTTTGGAACCTATCCATTTGTTACGAGTTCTAGTTCATCCGTGGGAGGGGCTTTTACTGGTGCGGGTGTGGGTCCTACTAATATTGATAGAGTTATAGGAGTAATTAAAGCTTATACTACAAGAGTAGGAGAAGGTCCACTGCCGACTGTTTTTCCAGGAACTACGTTAGAGAAAGTTAGAAATAAAGGTGAAGAATTTGGGGCAACTACAGGTAGACCAAGAAGATGTGGTTGGTTTGATGCAGTTGTGGGCAGACACGCCGTTTTGGTTAACGGTCTGAATGATATTATTGTAACAAAATTGGATGTTTTAGATGAGTTAAAAGAAATCAAGATTTGTATTGGATACAAATATAAAGGGTGTATGTATAAACACATGCCGGCTAATGTAGAAATTCTGCAAAAATGCAAACCTGTTTATGAAACTCATAAAGGGTGGTTAAAGAATATAACTAACTGTAAAAAATACTCAGATTTACCTAAAGAAGCCCGCAATTATTTAGACCGCATTTCTAAACTAGTAGGGGCAAATATATATATGGTTTCAATTGGATCAAAGCGTTCGCAAACATTAACTAAGTAGAGGGGATAGATTAATGATTCTCAATAACATTTGGTATTTAATAATACCGACAATAGTCTGCTTTTTAGGATTGGCAGTTGCAAAAATATTAGCCTCTTTTGTTATGAGGCAAGACAAGGGTAATGATAAAATGACTGAAGTTCACGGTTATATACGTTCTGGCGCCATGATGTTTATGGTTGAAGAAGTCAGAGTGATGCTTGTGGCTTTAGTGGCTATAGGTGCAATCGTATGGTTTATTTGGGATTGGCAGATAGCAGTCAGTTTTGCTGTTGGTACTTTTTGTTCTGGATTAGCAGGTTTTATCGGTATGAATATGGCTACTAATGCTAATGTGAGAACTGCTCAAGGTGCCACCAAAGGTTTTTCAAAAGCTTTAAAGGTTGCTTTTTCGGGTGGAGCTGTTATGGGAATTTCTGTTGGTTCCATTGCTTTATTAGGGTTGTGTTTTGTAATGTGGATGTTTAGGGCTCAATTTTTAGCTGACAATCTAAGTATTGAAAGTATCAAAGTTCCTTTAGTAAGTGATATGCTCGGTGGTCGTGAAATTAATTTTATTAAAGGTGCATTGATTGTAAGTGCTTATTCAATGGGTGCTTCTTTAGTAGCTCTTTTTGATAGAGTTGGTGGCGGTATATATACTAAGGCAGCTGATATGGCAGCTGATATGGTTGGTAAGGTAGAAGAGAATATTCCTGAAGATGATGCCAGAAATCCCGCGACTATTGCTGATAATGTTGGTGATAATGTTGGTGACGTTGGTGGTCTTGGTGCTGACTTGTTAGAGTCTTTTGTAGGGGCTGTTATCTCTGTCATTGTTATTATGCTTTATGTTTATGTGGGTAGGTCTAATCCTGATATAATAAGTGGCTTATTAAATAAACTTGGTTTGAATAATTTGACTGCAGCTAATTTTGCAGGCGCATTATATTTACCGATACTCTTAGTTGCTGGAGGTATAATTTCATCTTTAATAGGAATTCTTTTCGTAAGTTTATCTAAGAGTGAAAATGCTCATGCTGTTTTGATGAATGGCACAAGGTTGAGTGCTTTACTAACCGCTGCTATTAGTTATTTTGTCGTAACGAAGTTAAGTCCTCTTAATTTAGTTCCATTTTGGTCTGTAGTAATTGGGCTTGGCTCTGGAATTCTTATTGGTTTTACTAGTGAGTATTTTACTTCCTGTGAGTTTAAGCCGGTAAAAAAATTAGCTGAAAGCTGCCAAGAAGGTGCTGGTGTTGCAGTTGCTGGTGGTTTAGGCTTAGGCATGAAGTCTTCGTTTTGGCCAGTATTAATTATATCTATTGCGACAATTCTTTCCTATCAGTTGGGAGGATTAGTAGGAATTACTTATACAGCTTTGGGTATGCTTTCTTTTGTAGTTATGACGGTATCAGTAGATACGTTTGGCCCGATTGCTGATAATGCTGGAGGTATTAGTCAGATGGTAAACTTATCTCCTGAGGTAAGAGAAGTAACAGATGAACTAGATTCAATTGGCAATA
>CAYQKA010000017.1:0-1772 GCA_964418055.1 uncultured Planctomycetia bacterium
TTAGGCAGACGCGGAGCTTGGGTAGGTATAATCGGCAATGCTTTTCTGTCCTTAATTAAAATCTTGGCCGGTATCTTAGGTAAAAGTTATAGTCTTATATCTGATGGACTGCATTCTTTATCTGATATAACTTCATCTTTGGCGGTTTTATTTGGGATGATTGTGGCAGCTAAGCCCAGAGATAAAGAACATCCCTATGGCCACGGCAAGGCTGAGTCGATTGCCTCATTAACTGTAGCTATTATGTTAATTGTTTTTGGTCTCATAATCGGCTATAAAGTTGTGTCTTCATATGTTGATGAAGCAGTATTTGTAGAGCCGGCTGCATATACACTCTGGATAGCCTTTTTTTCAGTTATAGCCAAGGAAGGCATGTATCGGTATAAAGTTAACTTAGGTAAAAAAATAAAAAGTACTTCTTTAATTGCTGATGCCTGGCATCATAGGTCAGATGCACTTTCTTCTGCAGTAGTGGTTGTGGCTTTAGTGTTGACAATTTATGCCGGAGAAAAATGGGCTTTTATGGATCGAGCAGGGGCTTTAGCTGTTTCTGTGATGATTTTATATGCTGGGGTAAAAGTATATCTAAGAGCAGCCTCAGAACTTATGGATGAAAGTGTTGATCCTGAGATAGAAAAAGAAGTTAAAAAGATCGCTTCCACAATTAAAGAAATTAAGTATGTAGAAACTCTGTTAGTAAGAAAGGCAGGTTTAGATTTTTTAGTTGATATGCATATTGAGGTTGATGCCAACCTCAGTGTTTTAGAATCTCATTCAATCGCTAAATTGGTAAAAAATAAAATCCTGCAGGAAATGCCTCAGGTAAAATCTGTTTTGGTTCACGTAGAGCCGTATGAGGCTCAAAGGGGGTAAAAATGAAATTCTTAATTTTCTTAGGTTTCTATTTTATGGTAGTAGGCGTAATTATAATTTTATTTCCAGATAAACTGAAGAAAAAATTAAGTCTCTTGCTATCCTGGAAAAACTATAAACCTTTAGGAGTAGTGACTGCTTTAGTGGGTCTCATCCTTTTTATTGTTAGTGGTAGCAGTAAATTAGGATTATTTGTAGTTTTAATAGGTATTCTCTCACTAGCTAAGGGTTTATTCTTTATATTTGCGGCTCATGATAAAGTAAAATTTGTTATTAACTGGAGCGTGTCCTTAGCGGATGAATACTACCGTATTTGGGGTATAATTGCTCTTGCTATGGGGATGCTTTTAATCTTCTCAGTTGTCTAATTCTTAAAACTAATAAAAAACTTGACAAAATAACTGTCTTCATGTATTATTGTTAATGATAATCATTTTCAATAAGGAGATTATGAATGCAAGGTCGCGGCAGATGGTTTCATGGGAGGATCAGAGGATGTGGTTATCGACTGACGCTCCCCCGCATGAAGATAGTCGAAGTGCTTGATTCATCAAAGGGCCATTTGAGTGCTGAGGAAGTATTTTTGAAGGTTCATCAGATATATCCGGCCGTAGGTTTAACCACGGTTTATAGAACACTGGAAATGCTGGTTGCTTCTGATATAGTTGCCAAGATTGATGCCGGAGATGGTAAGGCTCGCTATGAATTTAAAAAAACACCTGAGGAAGATCCTCATTTTCACTTAATCTGCAAAAAGTGTGGCAACATCATTAACGTTGATACTGATAAAGAGCTAGAAAAACATATTAATAAAGTAAAAGAAGAATACATGAAGAGCTATGAATTTAAAGTTGATAATCTGCAACTGCGTTTTTATGGATTATGTAAGAATTGTAAAT
>CAYQKA010000017.1:1872-14949 GCA_964418055.1 uncultured Planctomycetia bacterium
AAGGAGGTTTAGTTATGCCAAGAGGAGATGGATCAGGTCCTAATGGACAAGGTGCTATGACAGGTAGGGGAATGGGTTATTGTGCTGGTTATGTAGTACCAGGATATGGTCAAGGTCAAGGTAGAGGCATGGGCTTAGGTATGCGTCGTGGTTTTAGAGGCCGAGGCTGGGGTTATAATGCTTGGGCAAATACACCCTATGGTCCTATGGTGCAGGCGCCAGTTAATCAGGTGCCAACACCAGAAGACGAAAAGGCTTATTTAAAAGATCAGGCCAAAATGATGGAAGAAGAACTAAAAGCCATAAAACAGCGTTTGTCTGAAATTAAATAAGTTTAATCATCTAAATCGGAGAATATATATGAAAACAGTTATTTCGACTGAAAGTGGCCATATTGCTGAGCATTTTGGCCGCTGTCCTGAATTTACTGTTGTGGAGTATGCAGACGGTAAATTGATTAAAGAAGAAGTTGTTGCTAATCCAGGTCATCATCCTGGATATCTGCCGGCTTTTTTTAAAGAAATGCAAGCCGGGAGTATTGTTTGTGGCGGTATGGGGCCAAGAGCACAATCGCTTTTCGATGAAGCCCAGATAGGGACAATTACGGGAATTACCGGTAATATTAAAGAAGTAGTTGAGAAGCTTATAAAAGGTGAATTAACATCATCAAATAATGTATGTACTCCCGGAGACGGAAGAGGTTATGGACTTGATAAGACAGAGTGTGATCACGAAGAGTCAGAGGAATGAAATAAACTCATTATCCCGCTTGTTTCCCTGCGGAAAACAGACAGCGGGATTAATTCGCACTTAGCAGTTATGTTCACTTTGCTCCATAACTGATGTGCTCATTAAAAGGAGAAGAAGCATGAAAGTATGTTTAAGTTCTACGGGTGATAATTTAGATGCTCAAATTGACATGCGTTTTGGCCGATGTCGTTATTTTCTATTTGTTGATACAGATAGCATGAAATTTGAAGCTGTTGATAATGCCAATATTGCTTCAGCTGGTGGAGCCGGAATCAGATCAGCTCAGTTAATAGCTGATAAGGAAGCTCAAGTTCTTTTGAGCGGCAATGTGGGTCCTAATGCCTTTGATGTATTAAATGCGGCGGGTATAAAAATTTATAGTGGTATATCGGGTTCTATAAAGGAAGCCGTAGAGAAATTAAAAAGTGGCGAATTAAATGAAACCAGTGGACCCGATGTAGGTAGTAAGTTTGGATTTGGAGGTAATAGATAGTTGGACATTAAAGTAGAAGAAAACCATAAACGCTATTTAGAAAGATTAAAGAAATCCAGAGACTTTGGCTACGATCACTTAAAAGTGCGCCATGAGATATTAGAAGAAGTCCTGCCTCTTTCGGGAGTTATCGTTGATGTAGGAGCCGGCAAAGGGCATATGAGTCTGGCTTTAGCCAGTGCCGGTTATAATATTGAGAGTATTGATATGTCAACTGAAGAGCAGGAATTTGCTCGGCTCAATTTGAGCTATTATGGTGTTGTTGAAAGAGTAAAATTTCATATAGCTGACGCCCGGCATCTTTTCTATAAGGACAACACAATTGATTATCTGTTTTGCGTTTGTGTAATTCATCATATTCAAAATTACAAAAAAGTCCTCAATGAATTTTTTAGAGTTATCAAGCCAAAGGGTAAAATAATTATATCTGATTTTTCTATTAAGGGCTTGGAACTTATTGCTCAGATGCATAAATCTGAAGGCAGAACGCACGAATCAACTATTAAGAGTTTATGTGATGTTGAGGATTATTTAAATGAAAACAATAAACAATTTAAAAAAATAAATCAAAATCATCAGGATACTCTGATAATTACTGCTTAAGAATAAAAAGATCATGAAAACGAATTTGAAAATAGCTATATCTAGCGGCAAAGGTGGGACCGGTAAAACTTTTGTGGCTACTAATTTGGTTTATGTTTTATCAATACAAGATAATAAGGTTAATTATCTAGATTGTGATGTAGAAGAACCTAATGGCCATTTATTCCTTCAGCCGAAAATAGATAATGAAAAAAAAATAAATATAATGGCTCCGGCTGAAATTGATGCTGCAAAGTGTACTAATTGCCGAAAATGCATTGAGGCCTGTGCCTTTAATGCTATTGCTTCAGTTAAGGGTAAGATGTTGATTTTTAAACAACTTTGTCACGCCTGTGGAGCTTGCAAGATAGCTTGTCCTGAAAATGCCATTATTTTTAAAGAAAGAGAAATCGGTAGTATTAAGACTGGTAGGGCTGATAAAGTAGATATTAGTTATGGAGAATTAAAAACAGGTGAGGGAGCAATGACTCCCCGACTGATTAAAGAAGTAAAAAAGAATATAGATCCTGAAGCTATAAATTTTATTGATACGGCACCAGGAACATCGTGTCCGGTAGTGGAAGCTGTTTCTGAAGTTGATTTAGTAGTTTTAGTAACTGATCCAACACCCTTTGGGATAAATGACTTGAAGCTCTCAGTTGATATGTGCCGCATGGTAGGCCATGAACCGGTTATTTTAGTAAATAGAGCTGATTATAAAAATACCGATTTGCAGGACTATTGCAACCAAGAAAAATTAAATATTATTGGTGAAATTCCAGATGATAGACAAGTTGCCGAATTATATTCAGAAGGTAAAATAGTTTCTAGTAATTTAGATAAATACAAAAAGTTATTTTCAGAAATTGCTGATAGAATTATTGAGAGAGCCCAGTTAAAAGTAAAACCTCGAGTGGTAACTAATATTCAAAAAAACAACTTAAAAAATACGCTTTCAGCCTTACCTGCTCAAGCAGAAATTCCCCAAAGTAATTATAAAGAAGTTGTGATTATTAGCGGTAAAGGTGGCACGGGTAAAACAACAATTACGGGTGCTTTTGCGAGTTTAGCCCAAAATTTACTTATAACTGATTGTGACGTTGATGCAGCTGATTTACATATTCTTTTATCTCCTGAAGTTCAAGAGGGTTATTTATTTTCAGGGGGAAAGAGAGCTAGAATTAATCCTAGTAAATGTATTGGCTGTGGCAAATGCTATGAGGTTTGTAAATTTTCAGCCATAAAGAAAGAAGATAAAAAGTTTACTGTTGAAGCACTAAGCTGTGAAGGATGTTATGCTTGTTCTCTGGTTTGTCCGACTGATGCTATTGAATTAAAAGAGGCAGTAAACGGAGAGCTCTACATTGCCAAAAGCCGTTTTGGAAATATGGTGCATGCAAAACTATATGCAGCTGAAGAAAATTCAGGTAAATTAGTCAGTCTTATTAGGCAAATAGCCAGAGATAGAGTAGCTGATAGTAGTATTAAGTTATCATTAAATGATGGAGCTCCGGGTACTGGTTGTCCGGTTATTGCTTCAATTACCGGGGCTAATTATGCTGTTGTTGTAACAGAACCCACTGTTTCCGGTATTCATGACGCTAAAAGAGTTTTTGAATTGTGTGCATTTTTTCACATTAAAGTTGGTTTGATAATTAATAAAAGTGATATTAATTTAAATAAGGCTGCAGAATTAGAACAAATAGCATCTGAGTTTCAGGTAGATTTATTGGGCATGGTGCCCTATGATAAAAGTACTACCGAAGCCCAAATGCAAAATAAAACATTAATAGAGTATGATAAAGCTTCACCTGCCTCACTTGCAGTTGTTGAAATTTGGAACACTTTAACTCAAAAAGTAAAATTATGAAAACTAATGCTAGCTGTATTCCCTGTTTTTTAAGGCAGGCTAATGAAACTTTAGATAGAATTAATGTATCTGAAAGTGAAAAAAAAGTTATTTTGAAAGCTGTCAATGAAGCTATCTCTAAAGTTCCTTTTGATAAAAGCCCGCCTCATATAGCTAGAGAGATATATAAAGTTATTACCTCTTTGACGGGAGTTGCTGATCCTTATAAAAAAGAGAAGGATTACGCCAATAAGTTAGTTTTGAAGCTCTATCCTGAATTAAAGAAAAGAGTTGCTGAGGCTGATGACCCATTATTTGAAGCTCTGCGCCTAGCTGCTATTGGCAATATTATAGATTTAGGAGCTAAATCTACTTTTAATCTTGAAGATGAATTGAGAGAAGATTTAAACACTGAGTTTAGAATATTTGATTTTGAGGATTTTAAAAAAGGTCTCGATAAAGCTCAAAGCATACTTTATATATCAGATAATACAGGAGAAATTGTTTTTGATAAGCTATTGATTGAAGAGATAAAAAAGCCGGTTGTTCTGGCAGTAAGAGGAAAACCAGCTATAAATGATGCGACTCTAGAGGATGCTCTTAGCTGTGGATTGGATGAGGTTGCTAAGGTAATTTCCAGCGGTTCTGATGGCCCAGCTGCTATTTTAGATAGCTGTAGTAAAGAGTTTTTAGATATATTTAATACAGCTGATTTTATTATTAGTAAAGGTCAGGGCAATTTTGAAGAGCTAAGCGATAGAGATGAAGATATATTTTTTATATTTAAGGCTAAATGTCAGGCAATTGCTGATCATTTAGGAGTTGACGTTGGGGATATGATCTTAAGCTATAAAACACATCAAAAAAATGAAAATTAGAATATTAGCTGATAATTATACATTTGATAAAAAATTCAAAGAGTGCTGGGGTTTCTCAGTACTTATAAATGATGATATTCTATTTGATACAGCTGATAGCGCTGAAACTTTTTTGCATAATGCGCAGATGATGAATATAGATCTTTCTTTAATTAAAAAAGTTGTTATTTCTCATGATCATTGGGATCACGTTGGTGGGCTTGAGGCTTTATTTAAAGAAAATTCTAAAGTTTTGCTTTATGGCTTGAAAGGTTTTTCTGATGATTTTAGAGAGCGGGCGGTAAAGTACAACATCAAATTAATTGAAAATGAAGATTTTAATGAAATAGATAAGGGAATTTTCACGAGTGAGCCATTTAAAACTATATACAAACAAAGTCAATTAGTAGAACAAGCCTTAATTTTAAAAACCACTAAAGGCCTTATGATTATTTTAGGTTGTGCTCACCCAGGCGTAGTTCAGATGACAGAGGCTATAAAAAAGCATTTTAAAGAGGATTTATACTGTGTTTTAGGTGGTTATCATCTAGAATCTAAAACAGAAAATGAAATCAATAGTATAGTCTCAAAATTTCAAAAATTAGGTGTTTGTAAAGTTGCTCCTACTCATTGTACGGGCCAAAAGGCAATCGAGATATTCTCTAAAAGCTATGGTGATAACTTTTTACGTCTTAAAACCGGCCTTGAAATTGAACTTCAATTTTAAAAAATAACTTGCAATTATTATTCTATTCGTGTAAAAATAGTCTTCAATGAAGAAAGAACGTTTTGTATTAGATACAAGTGTGTTTGTTAATCCGGAGTCAAAATATAAATTCGGACGCAAACCAACGGCTGCTTTTTTGAATTTTCTTAAGCTTGCAGAGAGGTCAAAAAAATATAGTTTTTATATGCCTCCCTCAATATGTGCTGAGCTTATGAATTTTATTGATTCAAGTAAGATACCCGCGAAGCTTTTGTCTGTTGTTCATAGAAAAGCGCCTAAAAAGTATGAATTAACTCTGCCGGCTTTATTTTTTTATGAGCTAGTTAATGATATGCGCAAAAGAGTTGATAAGGGTTTACGCTTGGCTGAAAAGGGGATTCATCAAGCCAAAGAGACAGAGAAAACAGCTGAGGTAATCAAAAGAATAAGGCATGATTACCGCACGGCTTTACGAACAGATACTATAGATTCCAAGGAAGATGTAGATTTAATTCTTTTAGCTAAAGAACTAAAAGCAACTTTAGTTAGTGTTGATAATGGAGCTATTTTATGGGCTCATAAATTAGGCATTAAATGCCGTGAGGCCAAAGAGCTTAAGAGTTTATTAAAAAACGAGTAAGGAGTAGACCATGAGTGAAGAAAAAAAAGATGAACAGCAAAATGCTGAGAATCAACCAGAAGTAAAAGAAGAAGTAAAAGCTCAGGAGCCAGAAGAAGCAGCTGTTAAAGAAGAGCCGAAGGCTGAGGAGTCGAAACAAGAAGAAAAAGCTCCTGAAGCAGCCCCGGCAGCTCCAGAAGTTCCTGTAGCAGAAGAAAAAGAAGAAATGGCTCCTGTAGTTGAGGAAAAGCCAGCGGCAGAAGAAAAAACTGAGGAAAAACCTCAAGAGCCGAAGGCTGAGGAGTCGAAGCAAGAAGAAAAAGCTCCTGAAGCAGTTCCGGTATCCCCGGCAGCCCCGGCAGCTCCGGCAGCTTCAGCGGGAAGTAAAGAAGAGAAAAAAAAGAAAATAAACAAGATGAGTATAGAAGAATTGGATAAAAAGCTCAAAGAGACAGAAGAAAAAATGGGCAACCTAAATTCTAAATATGCTCAATCTTTAAAAGCCCAGAAAGAAAAACTTTCACAATAAAAATGTAAATAGGATTTAATGTTTGGCCTTAACGGGGAGATATAAGCTATATCTCCCCTTTTTCATTGAAAATGATGTTAATATTTTGTATACTAATAGTACGGAGAATAAAAAGTATAAGAAATCCCAGTTGATTATGCTTTGGGTTTTGCCCCTGATTGTAATAGGTGGACTGTTTTATTTCTATCTGGGGTATTTGGTTATTGCCATGATGACTTTTTACTAATTATTTCTTTAGCTCTAGGATTATTTTTCAGTAAGCGTGCATGGTGTTTTACTTGTCCTATGGGTTTTCTGTAGGAGCAAATCTATAGTCTCAATAAAAATAAGAAGAAATAGTGTTAAAAAAAAAATTGGTTTCTTTTGAAGAATTTGAAAATAATTTATGGAAGACAGGTTTAAATAATATTGCTGGAATTGACGAAGCCGGACTAGGTGCGTTGGCAGGACCGGTTGTAGCTGCAGCAGTAATTTTTAAACCTGGAGGAAAAATTCCAGAAGTAAATGATTCTAAGCAGTTAACACCTCTAAGAAGAAAAAAACTTTTTAAAGAAATTAAAGAGGAAGCTCTTTGTTATTCAGTAGGTATTATAGATATTGGCTTAATAAATGAAATAAATAATATTTTTAAAGTTGGCTTAGAAGCCATGAGAAAGTCAGTAATAGGCCTTAAAGTGAAACCTGATCATTTGCTTGTCGATGGCAGGCGTATACCTTATTTAGAAATACCTCAAACAAGCATAATTAAAGGAGATAGCAGAAGTTTTTCTATAGCGGCTGCTTCTATTATAGCAAAAGTTTTCAGAGATGATTTGATGGTTGAGTATTCCGGTGAGTTTAGTAATTATCAATTTGATAAACATAAAGGTTATGCAACAGCCGGGCATATAAAAGCCATAAGAGAGTTTGGGCCTTCTCCAATTCACAGAACTTCCTATGAGTTTGTAAAAGGTCTCTGTGGTGAATTTTCTAAAAAATACTATGTTTATGAAGAGTTGATTAAAGGGTGTGCTAAGCCATCAGAATTAAATATATTAATAATGAAGATTAAAAATAATAAAAAGTTTTTAAACATTGAAAAGACAAGGCTTAAGAAAAGAATAAAATCTAAAATAAAATATTTTAAAAAAGGGAGAAACTAAAATGGCTAATGATGTAAGTGCAGAGAAGTTTGAAAGTGAAGTTTTGAAGTCTGATAAACCAGTGTTAGTTGATTTTTGGGCTGAGTGGTGCGGGCCTTGCAAGATGACGGGTCCCATTATTGATGAACTTTCCCAAGAACTTTCTGAAAAAGTAAAAATAGTTAAAGTGGATGTTGATCAGGCACAGAATATTGCTTCTGAGTATGGTATTATGTCTATTCCTACCATGGTATTATTTAAGGATTCTAAAGAAGTTGCTCGTTTATCAGGGGCTATGCCCAAAGAACCTATTATTCATTGGCTTGAGTCGAATCTTGAATAGAGCAATATGAAAACACTTCCCTTTAAGCCCGAGGCTGTAATTTTTGATATGGATGGAGTAATTACGGATACTATGGGTTTTCATTATAAAGCCTGGAAAAAAGCTTTAAGTGCCTATGGTATAAAAGCTGGCTATTATGATATCTATTTGCGCGAAGGCCAGAAAGGTTTGGATACTGCTCTTGAAATGATGCAAGAGCAAAATATTAATTCTTCTCTTAGTAAGGCCGAGGAGATATTGAAATTTAAGGAGGATATATTTAAAAGTATATCTCGTCCAAGATTGATGAGGGGAGCTCCCCAGCTTTTAGCTGATTTGAAAAAAGAAGGCTATAAGATAGCCTTAGTAACTGGAACAGCCAGAAGAGAAGTGGGATATATATTACCTCCTGATTTGTTTAAGTTGTTTGATTATACTTTGACAGGTGATGAAGTAAAAGCAGGCAAGCCTAACCCTGAACCTTATCTTAAAGCTCTAGAAGTTCTTAAGTTAATGCCCACAGAAGCAGTTGTTATTGAAAATGCTCCTTATGGTATTGCTTCGGCCAAGGCTGCGGGTATATATTGTATTGCTGTTTGTACCTATTTAGAAGAAAAACACCTTACAGAAGCTGATTTGATTTTAAAAAATCTTAAAGAAGTTGATAAAATCCTCCTCAAAGCCCATTGCTAAGGATGAAATATTTAACTTAGATTAGAATAAATCATACTTGACTTTTAGGCGTCTTAGTCTTAAAATAAGATTACTTTACCTATATATTTAAAAATAGTTTAAAAATGCTATGAGTGATAAAAGAATAGCTGTTTTAGTAGATGATATCTATCAGGATTTAGAGGTTTGGTATCCATATTTACGCTTAAAAGAAGCAGGTTTTGATGTTTATAGTGTAGGTTATTAGAAAAAGACCTATAAAAGTAAACACGGATACGAAGTTAAAAGCGATTTATCTATTGCTGAGGCGCTTTTGATGGATTTTGAAGCAGTTATAATACCGGGGGGATATGCTCCCGGTATCTTAAGACGCCATCAGGAAGTTTTAGATTTTATTAAAAAGTTATCCTAGTTTATTATTTTGTAGTAAGCTGCAAACGAAAGGAGACTGCAGTGGAGTTCAATAAAAAGATGGCAAAATTGCTATCTAAGCATAAAATTGTAATGGTCTCAAGTGCTTCTAAGGATGGTAAACCTAATGCTTCCCTAAAAGGGATTGTAGAGGTTATGCCTGAGGAGGGAATAATCTATTTCCTCGATTTGTACTCTCAAAAAACAAGAGATAATCTATTGGAAAATCCACAGGTTTCTATATCTATTGCAGATATTGAGGGCTTTGAAGGATATCAATTTAAGGGCATAGTGGAAATGATTGATGATGGGGAAAAATTTAAAAAATATATTAAAAAGTGGGAAAGACAGAGAACGGTTTTGTTAATTGAAAGAATGATCAAGAATGTCCAAAAAGGTTCTAGTCATGGACGTCATGAGTTATATCTGCCTGAACCAAAGTACTTGGTTAAAGTACGCATAACTGAAATTTATGATTTGTTACCCCATGGTGGCTCTAAGGGGAAATAATAAAAGGAAATCCAAACAAATAAACGGAGATTTTTTAAGATGGCAAGTAAAATGAAAACTATGGATGGTAACACAGCGGCTGCCTATATAGGTCATGCTACAAACGAAGTAATTGCAATATATCCCATAACTCCTTCATCCGGAGTAGGTGAAATGGCTGATGCTAAATCGGCAAAAGGCGAAAAGAATATTTGGGGACAGGTACCAAGTGTATCTGAGCTTCAGTCTGAAGGGGGTGCTTCCGGAGCTGTGCACGGCGCCTTGACTGCCGGCAGTATGACGACTACATTCACTGCTTCTCAAGGCCTTCTTTTAATGATTCCTAATATGTATAAAATAGCAGGTGAACTTACACCTGTTGTTTTTTATGTAACTGCCAGAAGCTTAGCTTCACATGCTTTATCTATATTTTGTGATCACTCAGATATTATGGCAGTACGTTCAACCGGATTTGCAATTCTATCTGCTTCTAGCGTGCAAGAAGTAATGGATTTAGCTTTAGTATCTCAGGCAGCTACGTTAGAATCCAGAGTTCCATTTGTTTTTACTTATGATGGTTTTCGAACATCGCATGAAATACAAAAAATAGAAGAAATTGATTTTACGAATATTAAAGCTCTTATAAATGATGAGTTTTTGAGAAAGCACAGACTTAGGGGCCTTAATCCTGAGAGGCCCTCTTTAAGGGGTACCTCTCAAAATCCTGACGTTTTCTTTCAAGAAAGAGAAACCGTAAATGCTTATTATGATAAATGTCCTCAGATAGTTGAGGATGTAATGAATAAATTTAAGGAAGTGGTTGGTAGAGAATATAAGCTTTTTGAGTATGTTGGGGCACCTGATGCCGAGAGAGTAATTATTATTATGGGTTCTGCCACTGAGACAGTGCATGAAGCAGTTGATTATTTAGTTGCCCGGGGCGAAAAGGTAGGTGTCTTAAAGGTAAAACTATTTAGGCCCTTTTCTATTAAACACTTTATTCAAGTCATACCTAAGAGTGTGAAAAAAATTGCGGTTTTAGATAGAACTAAAGAACCCGGATCATTAGGTGAGCCACTTTATTTAGATGTACGTTCAGCTATTGGTGAAGCCATGGAAGAAGGCTTGAGTGCATTCAAAGAATATCCGGTAATCATTGGTGGTAGGTACGGCTTAGGTTCTAAAGAGTTTACGCCAGCTATGATTAAAGGTATTTTTGATAATCTTTCTTTAGATAAAGATAAAATAAAGAACCATTTCACTATTGGCATTAATGATGACCTAACTCATACAAGTCTCGAGTATGATCCTGAATTTTCAACAGAGAATTCGGAAACATTTAGAGGGGTTTTTTATGGCTTAGGTTCTGATGGTACAGTAGGTGCTAATAAAAATTCAATTAAAATAATTGGTGAACTAACCGATAATTATGTTCAGGGTTATTTTGTCTATGATTCTAAAAAGGCTGGTTCAAAAACAGTTTCTCATTTGAGATTTGGTAAACATCTCATTAGGGGAACTTATTTAATCAATAAAGCTAATTTTGTAGCTTGTCATAATTTTTCATTTTTAGAGAAATATGATGTTTTAGGGGCAGCTGCGGATGAGGCTACTTTTCTTTTAGCCAGTCCCTATTCAAAGGATGAGGTTTGGGATAAAATGCCTCAAGAAGTGCAGCAGCAGATAATTGATAAAAGGTTAAAGTTTTATGTAATTCAAGCTTACAAGTTAGCTAATGAAATTGGCCTTGGAGTGAGAATAAATGTAATAATGCAGACTGCTTTCTTTGCAATCAGTGGAATTATCGATAAAGACAAAGCTGTTAAAGCCATAAAGGATGCTATTGTAAAATCATATGGGAAAAAGGGTGAAAGTGTAGTTAGTATGAATAATAAAGCTGTTGATAAGGCCCTTGAAGCTATTGAAGAGGTTGTGATTCCTAAAGATGCAACTAGCAAAATAAAGATACCTGCCGTAGTGCCTGATGAAGCTCCTGAATTTGTAAAAAATGTAACAGCAAAAATCATTGCTGATAAAGGTAACGAGCTTCCGGTTTCTGCTTTTCCTAAAGATGGTACTTTTCCGACAGCGACATCACAGTATGAAAAGCGTAATATTGCTATAAATATTCCTGAATGGGATCCTGAAATATGTATCCAGTGTGGTCAGTGTTCATTGGTTTGTCCACATGCAGCCATTAGAATGAAGATGTATGATAAAAAACTTTTAGATAAAACACCTAAAACATTTAAACATATCCAGGCAAAAGGAAAAGATTTGGAAGGTAAAGCTTTTAGTATTCAAGTAGCTCCTGAAGATTGCACAGGTTGTGGTGCTTGTGTGAATATTTGTCCGGCTATGCAAAAAGATAAGGATAATAAACCTACTGGTAAAAAAGCACTTAACATGGTGCCTCAAATTGACAGGCGTCTTGATGAAAAGGATAATTTTAATTTTTTCTTATCTTTGCCTGATATGAAAGTTAAAGATTTACCGGTTGCAATTGCAACAACGAAGGGTTCTCAGTTAATGAGGCCGTTGTTTGAGTTTTCCGGAGCTTGTGCTGGCTGTGGAGAGACACCTTATGTTAAATTACTTTCTCAGCTTTTTGGAGATAGAGCTTTAATTGCTAATGCTACGGGTTGCTCTTCTATATATGGAGGTAACTTACCGACAACTCCATATTGTACGAGAAATGATGGTAGAGGACCGGCATGGAGTAATTCTCTATTTGAAGATAATGCTGAATTCGGTTTTGGTATGAGACTGGCAGTTGAGCAGTTATCGGAAAAAGCTAGGCTTTTATTAGGTGATGTAGCTGATAAAATAGCTGATAAAAAGCTGCTTATTGATGAAATTCTCTCAGTGAATCAAGTAACACACGATGAAGTAGATATGCAGAGATTAAGAATTGAAGAATTGAAAGAAGCTCTCAGTAAAATCAACAATGATCCAAAAGTTAGTGAGTTACTTGAAATTCTAGATTACTTGGTTAAGAAATCAGTCTGGATTCTAGGTGGTGACGGCTGGGCTTACGATATCGGTTACGGTGGTTTAGATCATGTTTTAGCTTGTGGAAGAAATGTAAATGTTTTGGTACTGGATACTGAGGTCTATTCAAATACAGGTGGCCAGATGTCAAAAGCTACTCCGATGGGAGCTATCGCTAAATTTGCAGCTGCCGGTAAACCAATGTTTAAAAAGGACCTGGGTTTATTAGCTATGACTTATGGCAATATCTATGTAGCTAAAATAGCCATAGGAGCTAATCCAGCTCAGACTATAAAGGCTTTTGTTGAAGCTGAAAGTTATGATGGCCCTTCAATTATTATAGCTTACAGTCATTGTATAGCTCATGGAATTAATATGACCAAGGGTATGGATGAACAGAAAAAGGCTGTTGCCTGTGGTTATTGGCCATTAATAAGGTATAATCCTGATCTTGCTAAGGAAGGCAAAAATCCTTTACAGCTTGATTCCAGAGAACCTAGTATTCCTCTTGCGGATTATATCTACAATGAGAACAGGTTTAAAGTTTTAAAGAAAACTAGTCCCAAAAGAGCTAAGGAATTATTAGACCTGGCTCAGCATGAGGTTACTTGTAAATTCAAGAGATATCAGTATATGTCTAAAATGGATTGTGCGCAGGAAAAAATAGATTAAAGTTTCCCTTGCTT
>CAYQKA010000018.1:0-14506 GCA_964418055.1 uncultured Planctomycetia bacterium
TTGCTCTAAATATGTAGTTCTAACCATGTCGAATTGACTAGTTTCTATTGAAATATCTAAGATGTGTTCTACAAATAACTTATTTAAGGTAAGATTCTGCCGCTTAACTAACAACTCGCCCTCTATCTGTTCCTCATTTAATGCATAAATGTAGTTTAGCACCCGAGTGTAAAAATATCAAGGGTAGTAATTTGCTTTTCTTCTTCATATATTTGTGCAAATTTTTAGGTTTTAAGTGGCAGGATAGCGTCTACTTCTTGCGCCAAATTGTCTTGTTTTTTTCGTCTTCAATGAGTATTCCAGCTTCATCTAGTTGATCCCTTATCTGATCAGCTAAATCAAAATCCTTATCATTACGGGCTTTTTCTCTTAAGCTTATAAGTATTTCAACAACCTTACTAAGAGTTTCCATATCTTCTTCACCCTTTTGGTTAGTAGATATTTTAAATAACCCTAAAACGCATCCTAATTCTTTAAGACTTAATCTAATTTTTTTTAATAAATCAATCTTATCACATGTGTCGATTTTAGTATCGGCTATAAGCTTATTAGCTGTATTCATAATTTCATACAAAGCAGCTAATGCAGATGGTGTATTAAAATCATCATCCATTGCCTTTTCAAAATCATCTCTAGATTTGCCATGTGCCTCCGAATAAATGTCAATTTGATCAACAGAAAACTCTTGTGACTTATCACTTTCACCCTCTTGGCATTCTTCTTCAAACCTATCTACTTTATCAAAAAAAATATTGAATTTATCACGGGATATTTTTATTTTATCCATTTTTTGATAACTAAAATCAACTGGTTTAGCATAATGACTTGATAAGAAAAATAATTTTAGAACATCAGGATGATATTTTTTAATTATATCTTCTATAGTTACAAAATTACCCAGCGATTTAGCCATTTTTTGACCTTTAATAGTAAGTAATCCATTATGCATCCATATGTTGGCAAAGGGACTTCCAGTATAACAAACACTTTGCGCTATTTCATTTTCATGATGAGGAAATATTAAATCTCTACCGCCTCCATGAATATCAAAATTCTTGCCTAAATATTTAATGCTCATCACCGAACATTCAAGATGCCAACCAGGCCTTCCATTTGAAAAAGGACTTTGCCAATATGGTTCGTTTTCTTTTACTTTTTTCCAGAGTGCAAAATCCAGCGCACTCCTCTTTTTTTTATCAACTTCCTTACGCACTCCGCTCTGTAGCTCTTCTACGCTTTGATTAGAAAGCTGTCCATAATCCTTATATTTTTTTACGTCAAAATAAACATCGCCATCAACTTCATAAGCATATCCTCTTTCAACAAGTCCTTCGACCATTTTTATCATTTCATCAATATGTTCTGTTGCTTTAGGCTCAATGTCTGGCCTCTCAATACCAAGAGCATCCATATCATTGCAATAAGACTTTATATAACGGGTTGTAATTTCTTTAACAGCTTCGTTGAGAGTTTTATTAATATTTTTTTTTCTATAATCTTCAATTAATTCAGCTGCTTTATTTATTATTTTATCGTCGACATCTGTTATATTTTTGACGTATGTCACTTTATAGCCTTTATAATTCAAATAATTTTTGACTATATCAAAGACAAAAGCACCTCGAGCGTGACCAATATGACATTTATCATAAACAGTCACTCCGCAAACATACATAGTAACCTTTGGAGGGTTAATTGGTTTTAATTCTTGTTTTTTATTGTTCAACGAATTATATATAAATACGGACATTTCTTTATCTGGATCCCGATTTTTTTTCTTTATGTATTTTAATTTCTTTTTCAATTATATCAATTTCTTGCTGTAGGTTTTCAAGTCGTTCTGTTAAAGGGTCAGGAAGATTAGTATAATCAATGTTAATTCCAATTATTTTTTTTCCTTGTTTCTTAGCAATTCTACCGGGAATTCCCACAACCGTAGAATCACTTGAAACATCCCGGATCACAACAGCATTTGCTCCTATATTAACATTATCTCCAATATTAATATTACCCAGCACTTTGGCTCCAGCTCCTATGACCACATTACTACCTATAGATGGGTGACGCTTGCCTTTTTCCTTGCCCGTACCACCCAAAGTTGTTCCCTGAAATATTGTTACCCTATCGCCTATAATAGTTGTTTCGCCAATGACAACCCCTACACCATGATCAATAAAGAATTCCTGCCCTATTTGAGCTCCAGGATGAATTTCTACATGAGTGATAAATCTAGATATCTGCGATATAAATCTAGGTACAAAGGGCACTTTACTTTTGTATAGTTTATTTGCTACTCTGTGAAGAATTATTGCATGTAAACTTGAATATGTCAGCAAAACTTCAAGATAACTTGTTGCTGCCGGATCTCTTTCAAAAACTGCTTTAATTTCCTTTTTAAAAAAAACAGAGGCAATTAAAAGTAACATAAAAGGAACACCTATAAATATTATTACTAAGGATACTACTACTTGAAAAAATATCATATTTTCACCTCATTTTAAATTTACTTTTTATCTATGAGAATTACAGCTTCAGCCGCAATTGCTTCGCTTTGTCCAATTGCATCCTTGCCTTCTTTAGTTGTTGCTTTTATATTTATATCCTCAACATCTAATTTCATTATTTTAGCTAAGTTTTCTCTAATTCGATTTTTAAATGGACCTATTTTGGGTTCCTCAGCTATTATCAGAGTATCAATATTAACTATCTTGTGCTTGTATTCATCAAGCAATATAAGAACTTTTTCAAGCAGAATTACACTTGATATATCCTTAAATTCCGGAGATCCTTCTGGGAAGTGTTCCCCAATATCACCCTTACCCATTGCTCCTAAAATAGCATCACAGATTGCATGGATTAAAACATCGGCATCAGAATAACCATCTAGACCCTTAAAATATGGTATATTAATACCGCCAATTACAAGCTCTTTACCTTCAATAAAATTATGAAAATCACACCCATATCCAATTCGCATAATTCACTTCCTTCTTTTTATAATGCTTTTAGCCAATAACAAGTCATCAGGTGTTGTAACTTTAATATTCTGCTTATTCGTAGGCACTATCTTAATTCGTTTACTCAGAACTTCAACTAAAGAAGCATCATCAGTATGCTCTTTTTTCAAATCAATTGCTTTATATGCTTTAGCAAGTAATACTTTTTTGAAAACCTGAGGAGTCTGTATTTCCCACAAATTATCTCTATCTATGGTATTAGAAATAAAATTACCTTTATCACTCCGCTTTATTGTAGAAGTAACTTTCACGCCGCAAACAGCCGCATCATATTTACCTGCATTAAAAAGAACCTGTTCAATCAATTTTCTTGTTATAAAAGGTCTGGCGGCATCATGTATTAAAACATAATCATTTTCTTGATCAACATTTGATAAGGCATTATAAACAGAGTCGGTGCGCTTCTTGCCGCCACAAATAACCTTTATCGATTTAATGCTTTTGTACTTAATGCACAACTTTTTAGTTTTATCTAAATCAAGTTTGTTAACTGCTATTATTATTTCTTTGATAGCTGGAAATTTTATAAAAATATCTAGGCTATATTCTAAAATAGCTTTGTTGCCTATTTTAATAAACGGTTTTCTTGTTTTTGCTGCTAATCTTTCAGATAAACCAGCAGCTACAATTAAAGCGGCAACTTTCATAAGGCTTACCTTTTATTTTTACCATTTTGCCCTTGGTTATCCATACGAGCAAAGATCATTTTGCCAGCTGTTGTTTGCAACACACTGGTAACTGTAGCTTTAACATTTCGTCCCAATAGATGCCTTGAATTTTCAACAACAATCATTGTTCCATCATCTAGATAGCCAACTCCTTGATGATGCTCTGTTCCTTCTTTGACAATCTTGATATCCATTTCCTCTCCCGGCAAAACAACTGGCTTAAGAGCATTAGCTAATTCGTTAATATTTAGAACCGTTACTCCCTGGATAACAGCAACTTTATTTAAATTATAATCGTTAGTTAAAACTTTTGCTTCTAAAACTTTAGCTAATTTCACCAACTTGTGATCAACTTCACTTATATCAGGAAAATCCTGCTGATGTATTTTGATCTGAACGTTGGAAATCTTTTTTAGCTTATTTAAAATATCAAGGCCTCTTCTTCCCCTAACTCTCTTTAAGGAATCGTGCGAGTCTGCTATATGTTGCAATTCCCTTAGAATGAAATGAGGAATAATAAAGCTACCTCCTAAAAATTTAGTTTGAGCTATATCAGCTATCCTACCATCAATTATTACAGAAGTATCTAGAATAAAAAACTCATCTTTCTCATCCTTACGGCTAAAGCGAACATAAGGAATAATAATATTAAACTCATCCCTGCCTCGCATTGAAAGCACAACTCCTAAATAACTTAATATTACAGTAATAACCAACCCGGAAATATACTTTACATTCTGATCTAATGAAGGTATTAAATCAAAGAGACTTCTAATTAACCAAGCAACTATGAGTCCCAAAACTAAACCAAAAACAGCTGATGATAGCCCTCTTAAGGAAATATTCTTACTTATCCGCTCACTTAGTATAATTAAAAAAGCCCCTATAGTCCCAACAATTATTCCTAGATAACCTTTCTCTGGTGACCATAAAACAAAAAAAGACTGATAACCAACCAATCCTCCTGCAATAAGAAAAAGAATGCGTAAGAAAAATATCGTCATAAAAAACCTCCTAGTGTTATATAATCTCTACTTAATAGCGTTTAATGCTTCAAATATAGTACTTACCGTAATAATATCTAATTTATTTTTTTTCTTGGTAAGTCGCTTAGCATTAGCCGCCGGTATAATACATTTTTTAAAACCGAGCTTAGAAGCTTCTTGAACTCTTTTATCAGCCAAGCTAACAGCTCTCACTTCCCCACCCAAACCTACTTCACCAAATGCACAAAGATTTGTAGGTATTTTAATATCTTTAAGACTAGAGGCAACCGCTAAAACTACTGCTAAATCAGATGCGGGCTCAGATATTTTAACACCTCCGGCTACATTTACAAATATGTCTTTGTTAGATAACTTTAGCTTAGCTCTTTTCTCAAGCACAGCTATCAAAAGATTAACCCTATTATAATCAACCCCCGTCACTCTTCTTGTGGCCTGCGCATAACCAGAGTAACTGACCAATGATTGAATTTCAACCATTATTGGCCTAGAACCTTCAATAACGGGTACAACTATGGAACCTGAAATATCATCCGCTCTTTGGGAAATAAAGACATTTGAAGGGTTATTAACCTCTTTCAATCCCTCTTGGTTCATTTCAAAAATAGCCACTTCATTGGTCGAACCAAAACGATTTTTTATGCCTCTTAAAATACGATAATTAAGGTGCTGCTCACCCTCGAAATAAAGAACTGTATCTACCATATGCTCTAATATTTTTGGACCAGCCAAAGCACCTTCTTTAGTAATATGCCCAATTAAAAATAATGAAAACCCTTTAGACTTAGCTAAAAAGGTTAATTCTCCAGCACACTCTCTTACTTGGCTAACACTTCCAGGAATAGAGTTTATTTCAGCTTTATAAAGTGCCTGGATTGAATCAATGATGACGATTTCAAACTTCATCTTTTTTAAAAATTCAATAATTACATCTAGATTTGTCTGATTAACAATAAAAAGATTATCACTTTCTGAGTGAACTCGGTGAGCTCTCAGTTTAGCTTGATTGATTGATTCTTCAGCACTGACATAAAGAACTTTTTTGCCACCCTGAGCGTATTTTTCTGATATCTGCAGAAGCAAAGTAGATTTCCCTATACCAGGAGAACCCCCTATTAAAACTACAGAACCTTTTACTAAACCACCTCCGATAATATTATCAAACTCAGCTATATTCGAAGGTATTCTGGCTTCTTCTTCTACAGACACTTTTGCAATAGAAATAGGTGCTTCTATTTTTTGTTCCCTATTCTTGAGAAATTTATTATCAGGTAAATCCACTTCCTCAACCAATGTATTCCATTGATTGCACTCTGGACAACGTCCTAACCATTTTGCTGACTGATATCCACATTCACTGCAAGCATAAAAAACTTTTGTTTTCGACACCTATTTCCCTTCCTGAAATATATAATTTCCACTAAAATCTTTGGTGGAATTGCTTTCATTCTTAGCTTTTGGAACACTAAACAACTTCCAGGGATTAGCTTTTAAATCTGCCGTAAAATCTTCTAAATTTTCAGAAGCATTTTTTGTATTGCCAGCTATATCTTTTAGATCAGAACGAAACTTGCCATCGCTTACTACGTCATTAACACAATTTAGCGTTTTCTTAAATTCCTGGGTAGCTAAGAAAACTTCCTTAGTAACATCATCAATGCTTATCATCTCTTCACCATAAAGAACTCCTCCTTCTGATAATGGAGAAGTTGCATCGCTACCTATTGACAAGTGGAGATACTGTTCGCCCATCAATCCTAAGCGCCTTAACCTAACATTTGCATCTCTCTTAATTACTACGCCTTTCCTAATCCATATTTCCAATTCAACTACCTTTTTATCAAGCAATTTATCATATATTATATCAATAGCTTTAACCTCTCCCACTTTTACACCTATTAAATCAACAGGTGCCCCAATATCCAAACCAGCTATATCATTAAATCTAGCTTTAATAATATAACCATTCTTCACTAAATTGAAATCTCCAATGGAAAATATAATAAACCCAAAAACAGCCAAACCTGCCAATACAAATATTCCTACTTTTAATTCTGTATTTGATTTAGGCATAACACCCTCCTTTTAAAATTGTGTCTAAAGAAAGCTCTTAACTCTCCATTGCAAGATGTTCTGTTATTGGCCCATGAGCATCTCCAGCAATAAACTGCTTAACAAAGGGGTTTTTAGTCTTCTTTATTTCCTGAGGAGTTCCAATAGCAATAATTTTACCTTTGTAAAGCATAGCTATTCTGTCAGCTATTTTATAAGCGCTATTCATATCATGAGTCACTGCCACAGAAGTAACATTCAATTTGTCATGTAGCGAAATAATGAGATTATTAATAGCATCAGCCATTATCGGATCAAGACCCGTTGTTGGTTCATCATAAAGTATTATTTTTAAATCTTGTGAACATATTGCTCTAGCTAAACCGACTCTTTTTTTCATACCACCACTTAAAGAAACAGGCATCAAATTTTCTATACCTCGCAAACCTACCGTGGCTAAAGATTCTTTAACTCTTTTCTCTATTAATTCATTAGTAGCAGAAGTATGTTCCCTTAATAAAAAACCGACATTTTCACCAACTGTTAAAGAATCAAATAAAGCCGCACCTTGAAAAAGCATACCAATTTCTAATCTCAATTTGTTTAAATCTTTATTTTTTAGAGTAGGGACACTTTGTCCATCTACAAACACATCACCCGAATCTGGCTGCAGTATTCCAATAATATGCTTCAATAGAACACTCTTACCTACTCCAGAACGACCAATAATTACCATTGTCTCACCCTTATTGATCTTAAGCGAACAATCATTTAAGACTTTATTATTCTGGAAGTTTTTATTTATTTTTTTTAGTTCTATCATTTTTCTTTTAGGGAAACACGAAATAAAATAAAGCTGTAAAAAAAACATCAATCGTTAATATTAAAATAAAAGACATAACTACTGACATTGTTGTTGAGCGACCAACACCTTCAGCACCTCCAGCTGCTTTCATACCTTCATAACAAGAAACAATAGCAATAGCCATGGCAAAAAATACTGATTTAATTAAACCCGTCATCACATCTTTGCAAATTAATGAATCTATAGTCAAATTAATATACATATGAGAACCAATATTTAACTTAGTAACCCCTACTAAATAACCCCCCAAAATACCTATAAAATCACCATAAACAGTTAAAACTGGAACAGCAATCAATAAAGCAAAAAATCTAGGAACAACTAAATAACTAACAGGATCTGATGCTAAGGATTCCAGGGCATCTATCTGTTCGGTCACTTTCATAGTGCCCAATTCAGCGGTCATTGACGCGCCCACCTTTCCAGCAATGATTAGGGCAGTTAAAACCGGACCCAATTCTCTGGTTACTGATAAAGCCACCATGCCTGGAATATAAATTGTAGCTTCAAATTTCTTTAGAGCATATGCGCTCTGTAAGGCTATTACTATTCCGGTAAATATAGTAACCAGAAAAACTATCAGGATACTGTTTACTCCAACTTTATTTAACTGCTCCATAAATAGTTTCCTGCGAACAAAATTAGTTACAGTCGAAATAATAGTTTTAACCAAAAGAATAGATATCCCCCCTAAATAGCATAACATTGCTATGCATCTGCGGCCACAGATTAAAATAGATATCTCAAAATTTTTTGCATTAAAACTTGATCTTGTTTTCAACTCCAAAAAATTCCTCTTCTTTATTAAGTTTCATTTTAAGGGATTTATTCTTGAAAATCTCATATTCTAATTCAATTGAATCTTTACTGCTTCCCTCTGACTGAGTTTCATCTTTAAGATAACTTTTATACCAAACACTTATATCTTCACTTATGGATCTTCTTAAAGTTACCTCATTATCCATTTTTTTCTTAGTTATATCCCAGCCTTCCCAAATAATAGTTTCCTCATCTGATTTAATAACCATATCATCAAATAGAGTACCGTTCTTTAATTTTCTCATATCTAATTTACCCTCGATAATCAAATGACCGACTTCTCGATTAATACGAGAATCCCTAAAATATAAAAGTGGATACTCACCTTCTGCTGTCACTCTAATAGATTCAAAAGCAATATCATCTACAGATCCAGGACCCGTTATAAAATGTATTTTGGCATACGGATTAGGTAGTTCTCCTTTAATTTCAATTTCACAATCCGCCACAGCACTAAAATTAAAATCACTAGGCGCAAACGAATAATTCTTTAATATTTCTGAATTCAGATTTCTTAATTCCGCTCTCATATCTATTTGTCTTGGTTCAGACAAATTCATCCAACCCTTGATTTTCAGATTATCTCCCATATTAAGATAGTTGATTATTAATTTTCCATCCTTATAGTAGAAATTTCCATATATATCTAGCGCAGGTTGATAATCTAGTATGAGAGTGTTTGTCCTCAAGTCAATTTTAATACTATCAACTATACCTGAATCTTTTCGATTAACAGCTATATTAGTAACTAAACTACCCTCAACATCTGATTCTTTTATATTTAAATGACTAATTTCCAGCAGCCCTTTATGTTTATCAGTTTCTGAAGAACTTAGTGTAAATTTTACTTTTTCATCTCCTTCTGATTTAACTATAAAAAGCGCTTCCTTTTTATTAATATCAATTTCCCCCTGCACCAGATATTGCTCTTGGATAATTAAATTATTAAACAATATTTTGCCTTCATCAATTTTAACAAAATTATCAAAAGAAGTTGAAGCAAAACCCAAAAGATCTAAATCAGCTTCAATATTAGGAAAATTATAATCCCCAGTTACAGAAATATTCCCGGAAGCTAAACTAGAATTAATTTTAAGTTTTAAATTTAATTGGGGTTTTTTGTATATGTTGCTGGCCCGACCTACAAAATTATAATATTCATTAGAAAGATCAATAGTTAAAATCCCGCTATTACTATCAAGCACAATCTGACCTTCTTGATTCTCTATTTTAGGTCCTAAATTTCCAAAAACACATAAACTAGCGTCCCTCACATTCATTACTAAAGGTTCAGGTGTACGACTTTTCATAAAAAGTAAATCCCATATTCGCCTATTAACCTTTATCTCTTGAATATCTAATAAAAATTCGTGGGATCCACTTTTGTTATAGGCAATCTTAATATCATTAGCAACAATTGGAGTAATTATGCCTCCTCTAACTTCTCTTATAGAAACCTTCCTTGATAGAGCTTGCCCCACTTCTGATTCTAGATACATCTTAAATTCATTTAATAGCCTCTGTTCCTTAGAAATAATATAAAGAAGAGTAGAAGCCAATAAAAGACTTACTAGAAGAACTCGTTTTAACATCCTATTACTTATTAAAGTTTTCATCAAAATTATTTTGATTTACTATCGAAAATTAGTCTATCGTTTTTACATTTAACTATCGTCGTTTTGGCCTTATTAATCTCTCCTTTAAGCAATACTTGCGCTAAAGGATCTTCTAAAAATCTGGCTATATTTCTCTTTAAGGGCCTAGCTCCAAAAGCAACATCAAAACCTTTTTCAATCAAAAATTCTTTCGCATCTTTAGTTAATTCTATATTAATGTCCTGTTCCTTTAATCTTTCTTTAACTTCATTAACTTCAATATCAACGATTTTTCCAAGATCTGCACGGTTAAGCGCATGAAAAACGATAACGTCGTCAATCCTATTCAAAAATTCAGGCTTAAACGTTTTCTCTATTTCATCATTAAGCTTACTTTTCATATCATCATAAGCTAACTTTTCCTTCTCAATCTTAAATCCTAAGGAACCTCTTTTTTTTATTAAATCAGCTCCTATATTAGAAGTCATAATCATTATTGTATTTTTAAAATCAACTTGTCTTCCGAAGCTATCCGTCAATCGACCTTCTTCTAAAACTTGCAATAACATATTAAAAACATCCGGATGGGCTTTTTCAATTTCATCCAAAAGAACCACTGCATAAGGTTTTCTTCTGACTCTTTCTGTAAGTTGACCGCCTTCTTCATAACCAACGTACCCAGGAGGAGCTCCCACCAAACGAGATACATTAAATTTTTCCATATATTCAGACATATCAAGCTGAATTAAAGCTTCTTCATTTCCAAACATAAATTCTGCCAAAGCTTTAGCTAAAAGTGTTTTTCCAACTCCGGTAGGACCTAAGAAAACAAAAGAGCCAATAGGTCTCTTTGGGTTTTTCAAACCTGCTCTTGAGCGCCTGACAGCATTGGCTATCGCTGAAACTGCTTCATCCTGGCCTACAACTATTTTGTGAATTTCTTCTTCCATGCGCAATAAACGTTCTGTTTCTTTTTCTTCAAGGCGAGATATAGGAATACCTGTCCAATCAGCAATTATCTGAGCTACATCATCATCAGTAACTTCTATTTCTTTATTTGCATTTTTTTGGCGCCATTTTCCAAGTTCTTTCTCTAATTCTTCTTTAGCTTTTTTTTCTTCATCTCTATACTTAGCTGCTTTTTCAAAATCCTGATTATTTACCGCAGCTTCTTTATCTTTATTTAACTGCTTTATGCTGTTTTCCAACTGCTTTAAATCAGGAGGAGCTGTCATAACAGAAAGCCTAGCCTTTGAACCAGCTTCATCTATGACATCAATAGCCTTATCAGGTAAAAATCTAGCACTAACATATCTATCTGAAAGCTTAACAGCTGCCTCAAGGGCAGTATCTGTTATTTTAACTCTATGATGTGCTTCATATCTTTCGCGCAAACCCTTTAAAATTTCAATAGCTTCGCTAATATTAGGCGGCGGCACAATAATAGTTTGAAATCTTCTTTCAAGAGCAGCATCTTTTTCAATGTTCTTCCTATATTCATCCAGAGTTGTTGCTCCAATACACTGTATTTCCCCTCGAGCCAAGGCGGGTTTAAGAATATTTGATGCATCAATTGCTCCTTCTGCTCCACCAGCTCCCACTAGTGTATGTAACTCATCAATAAAAATAATTACTTTTTCTGTTCGCTTAATTTCATCTAAAACGGCTTTTATTCTTTCTTCAAATTGACCTCTATATTTAGTCCCCGCTACCATTAAAGCTAAATCCAAAATAATAACCCTTTTATCTTTAAGCGTTTCAGGTATATCGCCTTTAATAATTTTCTGAGCTAAACCTTCAACGATTGCAGTTTTGCCTACACCTGCTTCACCCAAAAGAACAGGATTATTTTTTGTCCTTCGGCTTAATATCTGAATTACTCTATTGATTTCCTTTTCCCTTCCAATAACAGGGTCTAACTTGTTCTCTTTAGCTAGTTTAGTTAAATCCCTCCCGAAAGCATCTAAAGCAGGGGTTTTATCAGTTGAAGATTGACGCATTTTACCCTTAGGAGATCTATCTTGAGGTTTACTTGAAGCACTGCTTATCCAATCTCCAAAACCTGGAGTAGCTGAACCCAGAAGATTCATAACTTCTTCACGAACCCGACCTAAGTCCAAACCTAAATTTATTAAAACCTGCGAGGCAACTCCTTCGCCTTCAGCAATTAAGCCTAAAAGTAAATGTTCCGTCCCTATATAATTGTGGCCCAAACTCCGAGCTTCATCCATAGCCATTTCAATAACCTTTTTCGCTCTTGAAGTAAAGGGAACATCACCATTCACTTTAGTAGAAGGACCCGATTGCACTAATTTCTCAATTTCCAGCGTAATTTTATCTAACCCTAATCCTAAGTTATTGAGCACAGCGGCCGCAACACCTTTACCCTCTTTTAAAAGCCCCAAAAGTATATGTTCTGTACCCACATAATCGTGATTATACTTTCTAGCTTCTTCCTTAGCTAAAAGAATTACCTTTCTTGCCCTTTCGGTAAATCTTTCAAACATTGCCATAACATCCCTCCAAATATATTATTTTAGTTTATCTCTCAATAAATCAGCTCTTTTGAGATCTCTTTGTTGAGGATTAAGATCCTTACCTTCAATTTTCTGTAAATGTGCTGGCTGAGTCGTAATAAACAATTCATTAATACTCCTCATATCAACCTTCTTTACAATTGACAGATTAGCGCCCAACCTAATTACAGACAAAAGATTTATTGCTTCCAAGCTACTTATAATCCTAGCATTAGCCAAAATGCCATAAGCTCGCCATATTTTATCTTCAAGCTGATACCTACTATTTTTTAAAAGTACTTCCCTAGCTCTTCTTTCATACTCAACAACTTGTTTTATAACTCTGTCAATATTATCAACAAGCTCTTGCTCTGAATGGCCCAAAGTTATCTGATTAGATATCTGGAAAAAATTTCCTGAAGCCTCAGTGCCTTCACCATAAAGACCCCTAACAGCTAAATTTATCCTGGCAACACTTTCTAAAACTTTACCGATGCGCTTAGTCATAACCAAGGCTGGCAAATGAATCATAACAGAAGCTCTCATGCCAGTTCCAACATTTGTCGGACATGCTGTCAAATAGCCCCATCTTGGATTATACGCATATTCAAAATCTTTCTGTAGCTCACTATCAAGTGCATCCAATAGCCGTAGTGAATCCTTTAATTCAAGACCAGACTGAATAACCTGAAGACGCAGGTGATCTTCTTCATTGATCATGATAGAAAACAATTCTTTCTCACTAATATCTACTGCCTTACAACTTCCGCTAGCTACTAACTCACGACTGATCAGGTGACGCTCTACTAAAAACTGTTTATCTAAATCATTAAGTTCATCCATGAGTAGAAAAAGAGAATTTTTTAGATAACTATTTTTTAATAAAGTTTGTTTTGTTTTAGCTAAAATTTCTTTTTTCTGTTTTTCATCCGCCCAATGTGAAAAAACCAGACTTTTAAGATTTCTGGCAAAACGAACTCGCGAACTCATTACTATTTCTGATTCAACACCTGTAGCTTTTAACCATTCACTTGTTTGGCTTAATAAATCATTTAATTGCATTTTATATCTTCTTCTTTTGACACCTAATTACATCTCTCAGGCGGGCAGCATCTTCAAATTCTTCATTTTTGATAGCGGTTTTTAATTGTTCTTCTAAATCACCAATATTATTTATAGTTTCAGCTATTTTGCTATTAATTTTTGTTTTTTTAGGAATATTGCCAGCATGACGACTTGAACCGTGAATCCTTCTTAAAAGGGGCGCTAGGCCATCTTTAAAAGCATCATAACAATCGCCACAACCCAATCTGCCAACTTTCTTAAAATCCTCAAAACTTAAACCACATTTTGGACACCTCAAATCAAAATCGTCCAATTTCTCAGTATCTTTCGGTGTTACCCCGAAATCTGTCAATCCGGCTAAAAAGTCAGCCAAACCAAAACTATTATTGTTTTTTATCATACCCTTGTTCTGAGCACAGGCATCACATATATGCAATTCTTTAACTTCTCCATTGATAATTTCAGTCATATGAATACTCGCGTGGTTTTTGTGACAAATATCACAGAGCATATTTTTCTCCGTCTGTTTTAGTTAGTAACCTGAAATCTTCAATTAAATTTTTTGTAATTTCTCCTACATCCCCTCGCCCTATTTTATTGCCATCAAGTTCAATTACCGGCACAATTTCCGCAGCTGTACCCGTTAGAAACAATTCGTCTGCTAATAAGATATCTTCAGGTCTCATCATAATTTCTTCAACTTTCATACCTTTGATTTTAGCAATATCCATAACGGCTCTTCTAGTTATACCTTCTAGGGCTCCTGATTCTATAAGCGGTGTAATCAACTTGCCGTTTTTAATCATAAAAACATTATCTCCTGTGCACTCGCTAACGTAACCTTCAACATTTAGCATAAGAGCTTCTTCTGTCCCTGCATCCGTAGCTTCTATTTTAGCTAAAAT
>CAYQKA010000019.1:0-14268 GCA_964418055.1 uncultured Planctomycetia bacterium
GCTATCAGAGAAGGTGGCCGAACAGTCGGTGCCGGTGTTATTAGTGAGATAATAGAATAATTTTAATTGACCTAGGAGTTTAATAGCTCCTAGGTTTTTGTTTATATATTATTAAGGAAAAAGATATAGCATGAGAGAGTTAATAACGTTGGTTTGTACTGAGTGTAAGCAGCGCAATTATAATACAACTAAGAATAAAAAGTTACAGAAAGACAAATTAGAAGTTAAGAAATACTGTCGTTTCTGCAAAAAACATACTCTCCACAAGGAAAGTAAGTAGTTTTTTTAATAATAAAAAACGCACGGGTATTCTTATCCGTGTCGTTTTATTATTCACTATATAATAGGTGAGTAGCTCAATTGGCTAGAGCATCGGACTCCAAATCCGGGGGTTGCGGGTTCAAGTCCTGCCTCACCTGCCAATTAAAAATTATGTTTAAGAAAATAAGCAATTATTTAAATGAAATTAAATTAGAACTTAAAAAAGTATCCTGGTCAAGTAGAGAGGAATTAATAAGTTCGACTATGGTTGTTTTAAGCTCAGTGTTTTTTCTAGCTGTTTTTATCGGACTTTGTGATTTTGTACTTTCTAAATTGATGGGGATGCTTATAAAATAGTCTAATTAAGGATATTTGATTATGACCATGAAGTGGTATGTAATACATACGTTAACAGGTAAAGAAGAAAAAGTTAGAGCTAACCTTGAAGTACAGATTAATAGTAAAAATCTTCGTGAGAAGATAAATCAAGTGCTTATTCCGACAGAAAAAGTTTCGGAAATTACAAAACTCGGCAAAAAAAAGATTACTAAGCGACATTATTATCCGGGCTATGTATTAGTAGAAATGGTTTGGTCGGATGATGTTTGGTATTTAATAAAAAATACTACAGGTGTTACTGGATTTATTGGAGCTGGTAGAAAACCAGTGCCTTTAAAAGATTCCGAAATTATGACGATTTTGAGACAGACGGAAGAAAAAAAAGAGAAGCCAGTACCTAAAGTAGTTTTTGAAAAAGGGGAAATTTTACGCGTCAAGGAGGGGCCCTTCACAAATTTCAGTGGAGTAGTTGAGGAAGTTTACCCTGATAAAGGAAAGCTAAAAGTAGCTGTTGCAATATTTGGAAGATCAACTCCGGTGGAACTCGATTATTGGCAGGTAGAGAGGATATAGAAGATGGCAAAGAAGGTACAATCTATTATAAAATTACATGTTCCTGGCGCTCAGGCTAACCCTGCGCCTCCAGTTGGTCCTGCTTTAGGCCAGCATGGTGTTAAAATTATGGATTTTTGTAAAACGTTTAATGAGAGAACTAAAGATAGGCCAGGCTTAATATTGCCCGTTGTAATAGAAGTTTATGAAGATAAAAGTTTTACATTTAAAATAAAAAGTCCACCTAGTTCTATTCTTTTGAAGAAAGCTTGCGGTTTAGCTAAAGCTTCAGGCACACCGAATAAGGAAAAAATTGGAAAAGTTACTAGAGCGCAAGTTGAAGAAATTGCAAATACAAAAATGAAAGATTTAAATGCTAGAGATCTGGATGCAGCTGTGAAGATTATCGAAGGTACTGCCAGAAGCATGGGCATTGAGGTTGAGGGATAAACATGGCTAAACTTACTAAAAGACAAAAATTAAGCAATGAACTTATAGAAAAAGATAAAAAGTATACATTTGAAGAAGCAGTAGTACTTTTAAAAAAATTACCTAAAGCTAAATTCGACGAAAGCGTAGAACTAGTTTTTAATTTGAATGTAGATGCTAAACAAACAGATCAGCTTATAAGAGGGACTCTTATTTTACCTAATGGAACTGGCAGAGATACTAAAGTGTTGGTTTTTTGTAAGGGTGAAGATGTTAGAAGCGCAAAAGATGTTGGAGCTGATTATGTTGGTGCTGATGATTTAGTTCAGAAGATTAGTGGCGGCTGGACAGATTTTGATGCAGTTGTAGCAACTCCCGATATGATGAAGGATATAAGTAAGTTGGGAAAAGTCTTAGGGCCTCGAGGATTAATGCCAAGTCCAAAAGCAGGTACAGTTACTAAAGATATAGCTAAAGCTGTCGAAGAACTTAAAAGTGGAAAAGTTGAATTTAAAACTGCTAAGGATGGCAATATATATTTAGCAATAGGAAAAGTATCTTTTGATGAAAAAGCTTTGATTGAAAATGGGCACTTGGTTATTGAAAAAATTAAGAAAGCAAGACCCGTAGCTATTAAAGGTACATATTTAAAATCTGTTTTTATGTCAACTACAATGGGTAGCGGCATACAGCTTAACATATAATAAAAAAAGAGTAAAAAAAATGGGAAGACTGGAAAGAGAATTTATTGTTGATGAGATCAGTAAGCGAATTAAAGTTAGTGAGAATATAATTCTTTCTAATTTTAGCATGATAAAAGCTGAGCAGTTAAATGATTTAAGAGCAAAATTAGCTGATAATCAAAGTAGTTATTTTGTAGTTAAAAATACTCTTTGCAAATTAGCTTTAGAAAAAGCAAATAAAAAACAATTAATAGACCTAATGGATGGCCCTACTGGATTTGTATTTTGTGGTGATAATCCTATTGCTACCTCAAAGGTTATAGTTGATTTTTCAAAGACTGCTGAAGGTCTTAAGATTTTAGGTGGATTAATCGATGGAGAAGTTTTGGTTGGCGGTCAAGTTAAAGAATTAGCTTCATTGCCATCGCATAAAGAATTATTAGCCATGGTAGTAACAGGCCTGAAGTCACCTATAACATCATTTGTAGGTGTTCTGGGCCAATTAGTAAAGAGTTTTGTTGTTGTTTTAAATGAAGTAGCTAAGAAAAAAGAGCAGGAAGCTCCTACAGAAGCTGCAATAGAAGAAGTTAAGCAAGAAGAGTCTCAAAAAGCCTCTACTGAGACTCCTCAAGAAGAACCAAATGAAGCCATTGAAGTGACTGCAGATACTAAAGAAGAAGAAAAAGAAGAAGAATTAAATAATAAAAGTGATAATCAAGACAAGGAGGAGTAACAATGTCCGAAGAGAAAAAAACAGAAGTAGTAGAAGAAAAGAAGGAATCAAAAGACATTAAACTTACTAAAAAAGCCGAAGATATTATTGAGGCTGTTGAAAAATTAAGTGTTCTCGAGCTTTCTAATTTAGTTAAAGCTATGGAAGATAAGTTTGACGTTTCTGCTCAAGCAATGCAGGTTGCAGCTGTTGGAGCTCCTGTAGCTGCTGCTGCTGAAGAAGAAAAAACAAGCTTTGATGTTATTTTGACAAGCGCAGGTGATAAAAAGATTCAGGTTATTAAAGAAATAAGAACAATTACCCAGCTGGGCCTTAAGGAAGCTAAAGATTTAGTTGATCAAGCTCCAAAGCCTGTAAAAGAAGGTATTGCTAAAGAAGAAGCTGAGACTATCAAGAAACAACTTGAAGCTCAGGGTGCTGGTGTTGAACTTAAGTAGTTAAACTAAATAAATCTGTTTAACGATAGTTAGGTTAAAAAGTATGTCTAGACAAAAATCATTTGCAAAGATACCCGATAAGATAGAACCAAATAATTTGGTAGATATCCAGACGGAATCCTATAAAAAATTTCTAATTCTTGGTTCTACTGCCAAAAATAATGACTATAGTTTAGAGTCTATTTTTACAGAAATATTCCCAATTGAAAGCTCAGATGGTAGTTGTAAGTTGGAGTTTATGAGATTTAGCATAGGAAAACCAAAGTACACAGAAGATGAATCTCGTAAAAGAGGTACAAGCTTTGCTTCTCCTCTAAGGACCAAGTTGAGATTGCGTACGCCTCAAGAAGTACGCGAGCAGGAAGTTTATATGGGTGACTTGCCGCTAATGACTTCTACTGGTACTTTTATAGTAAATGGAGCTGACAGGGTTATTGTTAGTCAACTTCATAGATCTCCAGGTATTTGCTTTGAATCTAATATACACCCTAAGGGTAAAAAGTTATTTTCAGCCAGAATAATTCCTTATCGTGGAGCTTGGATAGAATTTAGTTTTGATATAAATGATATTTTAAACGTAACGATTGATAGACGAAAAAAAATATTAAGCACAACACTTTTAAGAGTTTTTGACTATCAAAATGATGAAGACATCATAAATGCTTTTTATGAAACCAAAATGATTAAGAGAGTTGACAGGGATCATTTAAATGAAATAAAAGGTAAATTTTTAGCGAGAGATATAAAAGATAAAAAAACAGATGAGATCATTGCACTTAAATGGGATCAGATAGATCAGGAAGCAATAGAAAAAATATTAAAAAAGAATGTGAAAAGCCTGGAAATACTTAATACAGATACAGGTGAAATAATTTTAGCTCTAAAGAAAGATAAAAGTCATAATCTTGATGAGGCTTTAGTTGAAATATATAGAAAGTTAAGACCAGGAGATCCACCTGTAAAAGAAGCGGCTAAATCTTTAATTGAAAAGTTATTTTTTGATGAAAAAAGATATGATTTGGGTAAAGTTGGACGTTATATCCTTAATAGAAAATTAGATTTACATGTATCTTTAAATAAAAGGACCTTAGACAGGGCAACCTTGATTAATGGCATAAAATATCTGATTGGTCTTAAGAATGGTTTGGGCCAAGTTGATGATATTGATCATTTGGGCAACAGGAGAGTTAGAACCGTTGCTGAATTATTACAGAATCAATTTAGAGTAGGTTTGGCGCGAATTGAAAGATCCGCTAGAGAACGAATGAATATTTACGATAAAGAAACTATGATGCCACATCATTTAATTAATTCTAAATTAATTTCAAGTATCATAAAAGATTTCTTTGGTCGTAGTCAGTTATCGCAATTTATGGATCAAACAAATCCCCTAGCAGAACTAACTCACAAGAGAAGGCTGAGCGCTTTAGGACCAGGTGGTTTATCTAGAGAAAGAGCTGGTTTTGAAGTCAGAGATATTCATTATTCTCATTATGGGCGTGTATGTCCTATTGAAACACCTGAAGGGCCCAACATTGGTCTTATCTGTTCATTGAGTTGTTATGCTAGAGTTAATGAGTTTGGTTTCATTGAAACACCTTATAAAAAAGTAGAAAAAAAACGTGTAACAAATAGAATTGAGTTTTTATCTGCCGATGTTGAAGATAATTATATTATAGCGCAAGCCAATGCGCCTATTGATGCTAAAGGATATTTTACAGGAAGTACAGTTTTTTGTAGATATAAAGACGATTTTATTGAAGCTCCTGCTAAGGATGTTCAGTATATTGATGTTTCTCCAAGGCAGCTGGTTAGTGTAGCTGCAAGTTTAATTCCATTTTTAGAGCATGATGATGCTAACCGTGCTCTTATGGGATCTAATATGCAACGTCAAGCTGTGCCCCTTTTAGAAACCGAGGCTCCACTGGTAGGAACAGGTATGGAAACCAGAGTTGCCAAAGATTCAGGTGCCGTATTAGTTGCTGAGAAAGATGGTGTAGTAAAAGAGCTCCAGGCGGATAAAATTGTTATTGGCGATAGAGAATATGAACTTAAAAAATTCGAACGTAGTAATGCGTCAACTTGTATAAATCAAAGACCCATTGTACAGCTTGGGCAAAGAGTTAAAAAGGGAGATTCAATAGCTGATGGAGCTGGAACCAAGAATGGTGAATTAGCTTTAGGTAGAAATGTCCTAGTAGCTTTTATGCCTTGGAGAGGTTATAACTTTGAAGATGCTATTCTGGTGAGTGAAAAACTTGTAAAGGATGAAATTTATACATCTATCCATGTTGAGGAATTTGAAATTGAAGCAAGAGATACCAGATTGGGTCCTGAAGAAATTACTTGTGATATACCTAATGTTGGAGATGAAGTTCTTAAAGATTTAGATGCAGCTGGTGTAATTAGAGTGGGGGCTGAAGTTGGTCCTGGGGATATTCTGGTAGGAAAGGTTACTCCTAAGAGTGAAACCGAATTATCGCCTGAAGAAAAATTGCTTCGAGCTATATTTGGTGAAAAAGCTGGAGATGTAAGAGATGCTTCATTAAAGGTGCCTCCGGGCGTCGAAGGTATTATTGTTGATATTAAAGAATTTTCTAGAAAAAGTTCTAAAGCTAAGAGTAGAGAAGAAAAGAAAATAGAGAACCAACAAGTTAGAGAAATAGAAAAGAGTATTGAGCAGCAAAAAGATAAGATCAGACAGCAGAGAGTCAAAAAGCTTCTCAAGTATTTAGTTGGTGAGAAATTAGTTGCTGATTTAGTTGATAAGAAAAGCAAGAAAACTATAATAGTAGCTAATAGAAAAATTACTGAAAAACAAGTTAAAAATCTCGAATATGTCAAAAACGGGAACTTTAAAATAAAAGATAATAAAGAGCTGGAAGAAGAGGTTGGAAGAAGAGAACATATATTTGAAGACCAGCTTCAAGAGCTTAACTATGAATATGATCGTGAAATTGATAAAATTAAAAGAGGCGATGAGCTTCCCCCTGGTGTAATCAAAAAAATTAAAGTTTATGTAGCTAGTAAGAGGAAACTATCTGTTGGTGATAAAATGGCAGGTCGACATGGTAACAAAGGTGTAATTGCTAAGATTCTACCTGAAGAAGATATGCCTTTCATGCCTGATGGCACACCAGTAGAGATAGTCTTAAATCCTCTAGGTGTACCTTCTCGTATGAACGTTGGCCAAATTTTAGAAACACATTTGGGCTGGGCGGCTAAAATTCTTGGATATGACGCTAGGACTCCTGTTTTTAATGGAGCAAATGAAGCGGAAATTGTTAGACAGCTCAAAGAAGCTGGTTTGCCCGCTGATGGAAAAATAGCTTTAAGAGATGGTAGAAATGGTGAATTATTTAAACAAGATGTTACAGTTGGTTATATATATATGCTGAAGCTTATCCATTTAGTTGATGATAAAATTCATGCCAGAAGCATTGGTCCTTATTCATTAGTTACGCAGCAGCCTTTAGGTGGTAAAGCTCAATTTGGTGGTCAAAGATTTGGTGAAATGGAAGTTTGGGCTTTGGAAGCTTATGGAGCTGCTTATACATTACAAGAACTTCTGACAGTTAAAAGTGATGATGTAATCGGAAGAACTAGAATTTATGAATCTATTGTTAAAGGAGAAAATACATTGCAACCAGGTACACCCGAATCCTTTAATGTCCTTATAAAAGAGCTTCAGGCCTTAGGTCTGGATGTTCAAACAGAAAGGAAAAAATAATATATGTCGGCTGAGAAAATCTCCTTAGCAGATGAAAGGAATATATTTGATTCCATTGGTATCAGGATAGCTTCACCCGAAATAATTAAGAGTTGGTCTAGGGGTGAAGTTAGAAAGCCTGAAACTATTAATTACCGAACTCTTAAACCAGAGAAAGATGGTCTTTTTTGTGAGAGGATTTTTGGTCCCACAAAAGATTATGAGTGTAATTGCGGTAAATATAAAAGAATCAAACATAAAGGTATCATTTGTGACCGATGTGGAGTTGAGGTAACTCATTCTAGAGTAAGACGTGAAAGAATGGGTCATATTGAATTAGTTGCTCCTTGTACACATGTGTGGTTCTTTAAAGTTATGCCTTCGCCTTTGGCTGCAATACTTCAGATGAATATTAGGCAGCTTGAAAGAGTTATTTATTATGAAGATTATGTGGTTACCGAGCCGGGTGAAACCAAGCTTAAGAAAGGTGAATTCTTAAGTGAAGATAAGTATCGTGAGGCTCAGGATCAATATGGAGATAAATTTGTCGCTAAAATGGGAGCCGAAGCTATTAAAGATTTATTGGCAGAAGCTGATTTACCAAAATTAGTTCAAAAACTTCGTAAAGATACAAAGAAAACTAAATCAGATGCCACAAGAAGAAAACTTTCAAAAGTTTTAAAGATTGTAGATAGTTTTAAAAATTCAACCAACTCTCCCAACTGGATGGTTTTAGATATTATTCCAGTTATTCCACCTGATTTAAGACCTTTGGTGCCTTTAGATGGTGGAAGATTTGCTACCTCTGATTTGAATGATTTATATAGAAGAGTTATTAATAGAAATAATAGATTAAAGAAATTATTAGAATTAAAAGCCCCTGAAGTTATTATTAGAAATGAGAAGAGAATGCTTCAGGAAGCTGTAGATGCTCTTTTTGATAATGGCAGACACGGGAGACCGGTTCTTGGAGCTGGCAACAGGCCTCTTAAATCATTGAGTGATATGCTTAAAGGTAAACAAGGTAGATTTCGTCAGAACTTACTTGGTAAAAGAGTTGATTATTCTGGTAGATCTGTTATTGTTGTGGGTCCGGAATTAAAATTGCATCAGTGTGGTTTGCCGAAGAAAATGGCTCTTGAATTATTTGAACCTTTTATTATTAAAAAACTTAAAGAGCGTGGCCATGTTCATACTATAAAGAGTGCAAAGCGTATGGTTGAAAGAGCTGGGTCTGAAGTTTGGGATATACTTGATGAAGTTATTAAAGGACATCCAGTATTATTAAACAGAGCACCTACTTTACATAGATTAGGTATTCAGGCTTTTGAGCCAGTTTTGATTGAAGGTAAAGCTATTAGAATCCATCCATTGGTTTGTACGCCTTTTAATGCTGACTTTGATGGTGACCAAATGGCTGTTCATGTACCTCTATCTATGGAAGCTCAAATGGAATGTCGATTAATAATGCTAGCTTCTAATAATATTTTTTCTCCGGCAAATGGTAAACCTATTGTTACTCCGACACAGGATATTGTTTTGGGTTGTTATTATTTAACCATTGAAGAGGCAGGTTTTAAGGGAGAAGGTAGTATTTTCTCTGATTTCGATCAAGTTATAACTGCTCATCAAGACAATGAGTTAGGGTTGCATGCCAAAATAAAGGTTAGAATTGACGGAGAATTAGTGGAAACTACTTGTGGCAGGGTAATTTTTAATATGGCCCTTCCTAAAGGTTTTAGATATGTCAATGAGGTTCTTGATAAAGCAAATTTAAGTTCTATTGTTAGCGAATGTTATAGATTGCATGGTCATAATGAGACTATAAAATTACTTAATGAATGTAAAAATATGGGTTTTGAATATGCCACTGAAGCAGGTCTTTCTATTTCGGTTAGTGATTTACATATACCGACCAAGAAAGGTGAAATTATTAAAAAAGCTAGAGATGAAGTTGATAGAGTCAAGAAACAGTATAGAGAAGGTATTATTACTAACGGTGAACGACATAATAAGATAATTGATCTGTGGACACGTGCAACAGATACAATTTCCGATCAGGTTTTTAAGGAACTAGGTCGGCTTAACCCTATTTATATGATGGCAGATTCTGGTGCTAGAGGTTCACAGCAGCAAATTAGACAGTTAGCTGGAATGAGAGGTCTTATGGCTAAGCCTTCAGGGGATATTTTGGAAACTCCTATTACAGCTAATTTCCGAGAAGGTTTAAGTGTTTTGCAGTATTTTATATCAACTCATGGTGCCAGAAAGGGTTTGGCTGATACAGCTTTAAAAACAGCTGACTCTGGTTATTTAACAAGACGTTTAGTTGATGTTGCTCAGGACGTAATTATAACCGAAGAAGATTGCGGAACCATTAAAGGTATAACCGTTTCTGCTATAGTTCAGCGTGATGAAGTTGTGGTTAGCCTTAAAGAAAGAATTATCGGGCGAGTTGCGCTGAGGAATATAGTAGACGTTATTACTGATAAAACTATTGTTAAAGCGAGTCAAATGATTAATGAAGAACAAGCTGATGAAATCGAAAAGGCTGGAATGGAAAGTATAACCATAAGGAGTTCTTTAACTTGTGAATCAAAATATGGTATGTGTAGTAAATGCTATGGCGAAAACCTTGCTACTCACAGATATGCTGAAGATGGTGAAGCTGTAGGAATTGTTGCTGCTCAGTCTATTGGTGAGCCAGGTACTCAGCTTACTATGAGAACATTCCATATCGGAGGAACTGCTTCAGCGATTGTTGAGCAAGCTTTCCATAGAGCCAAAAATGATGGTTTGGTTAAGTATCATAATTTGCGAACTGTAAAACCACGAGGTGCAAAAGCCCTGGTTGTGTTAAATAGAAATGGTCAGATAAGTGTTAATGATGAGCATGAGCGTGAACTTGAAAGATATGCAGTTCCTCAGGGCTCTCAGATAAAGATTGGAGATGGGCAACCTATCAAAATTGGTGAAATTTTTGTAAAATGGGATAATTATAATATTCCTATTTTAGCTGAAGTTTCTGGTAAGGTTAAATTTGAAGATATTAAACCAGATATAACTGTAAAGCAGGAATTAAACGAAACCACAAAAAAAGTAGAGAGAGTAGTTCTAGAGCATAAAAGAGATTATCATCCACAAATTGTAATCTTAGACAATAAAAATGAAATTGCTGGTTTTTATCCTTTAGGTGCTGGTGCTCATATCGTGGTAGACAAAGGCCAAAAGATTGAAGCTGGCAATATGTTAGCTAAGACTCCACGACAGACAACTAAGACCAAAGATATTACTGGCGGTCTTCCTAGAGTAGCTGAAATCTTTGAAGCAAGACTACCTAAAAACCCAGCGATAATTAGTGAAATTGAAGGTATTATTGAACTTGAAGAATCTCAGAAGGGTTTAAGGAAGGTATCGGTTGTTCCAGCTAAAGGTGAAAAAATTGATTATGTAATACCTCACGGTAAACGTCTCAACGTTTATAAAGGTGATAAGGTAATGGCCGGAGAACAGTTAACTGATGGTGATCCTGATCCGCATGATATTTTAGAAGCCTCTGGAGAAGAAAAACTTCAAAGTTCTTTAGTGAATGGAGTTCAACAGGTATATAGATTACAGGGTGTAAAAATAAATGATAAGCATATTGAAATTATTATTAAACAAATGCTTAAAAAAGTAAGAATAGAAGATTCTGGTGATAGCCGTTTTCTTATGGGAGAACTCGTAGATAAATCTAGGGTTAAGGAAGAAAACGAAAAACTTCAAGCTAAGGGTAAAACGCCTGCAAAAGCAACACCAAAATTATTAGGTATTACAAAAGCTTCTCTTAGTACTGAAAGTTTTATTTCCGCAGCGAGTTTTCAGGAGACTACAAGGGTTTTAACTGAAGCGGCAGCTGCTGGAAAACAAGATGAATTAAAAGCGCTCAAGGAAAATGTTATTATGGGCCACTTAATTCCAGCTGGAACAGGATTTAGTGCGCATCGTCAAATAAATATGGATTTAAAGCCAAAGCCAAAACCAAAACCAAAAAAGGAAAAGAAATAAAATGCCAACAATTAATCAGCTTATTCGAAAAGGGCGAAAAAAAACAAAGAAAAAGCATAAGACGCCTGCATTGAATACTTGTCCTCAAAAAAGAGGGGTTTGTCTTCAGGTAAAGACCCAAACTCCAAAGAAACCTAACTCGGCTTTAAGAAAAGTTGCCAGAGTAAGACTTACAAATGGAGTTGAAGTCACTGCTTACATACCCGGTGTAGGACATAACTTGCAAGAACACTCTATTGTAGCTATAAGGGGTGGTCGGGTAGCTGATTTACCAGGTGTAAGATATCATATAGTTCGCGGTAGGTTGGATACTGCTGGAGTTCAGGATAGAAAAAAATCAAGATCGAAATATGGCACTAAAAGACCTAAATAAGGAATAAATTAATGAGAAGACGCAAAGCAGATAAGAAAAAATTAATAATTGATCCAAAATATAACAATATCTACATTACTAAATTTATCAATATGATGATGTTGGATGGTAAAAAGTCAAAAGCGAGAGCTATTGTTTATGGGGCTGTGGAAGATGCTTCGAAAAAGCTGAGCAAAGAACCTTTAGAGGTTTTCAATAAAGCACTTGATAATGTTAGGCCTATTTTAGAAGTTAAGTCACGTAGAATAGGTGGAGCTACATATCAGGTACCAATTGAGGTTAGTAAGGAAAGAAGCATATCCTTGGCTTTTAGATGGTTAAGAGATTATTCAAGAGCTAAAAAAGGAAGTCCCGTTAAAGACCGATTAGCTCAGGAGATAATAGCGGCTTATAACAATCAGGGTTCAGCAGTTAAGAAAAGAGAAGATGTTCATAAGATGGCTGAGGCTAATAAAGCCTTCAGTCATTATAAATGGTAATTTTGATCCGGTTTTTTAACAGGACAGTATAGATGTTGCAAAATGCAAAGAAAAGTAGCGCTAGAGAATACAAGAAACATAGGCATCATGGCACATATAGATGCCGGCAAAACAACTACGACAGAGCGAATACTTTATTATAGCGGCCGTGTTCACCGAATGGGTGAAGTAGATGAAGGAACGGCCACCATGGATTGGATGGAACAGGAACAAGAGCGGGGCATTACTATTACAAGTGCAGCCACAACTTGTTTTTGGAAAGATATACAAGTCAACATTATTGATACACCAGGACATGTTGATTTTACTGTAGAAGTTGAACGTTCTTTGAGAGTCTTAGATGGAGCAGTTGTTGTTTTTTGTGCTGTGGGAGGGGTTGAACCCCAATCAGAGACAGTTTGGAGACAGGCCGATAAATATAATATTCCTAGGATAGCTTTTATAAATAAAATGGATAGGATGGGATGTGATTTTTACGGAGCTCTTAAACAGATGCATGAAAAACTTGATGCACCAGCTTATGCTCTTCAGCTTCCATTGGGTGCCGAAGATAGTTTTCAAGGAATTATTGATTTATTAAGTATGAAAGCTCGAGTATGTAAAGATGAGCTTGGAAGTGAATACATTGATATTGATATACCGGCAGATTTAGTAGATGAAGCTCAATTGCATAGAGAAGAGTTGATTGAAAAGTTATCAGAATTTGATGATGTTCTTATGGAGAAGTTTTTAGCTAATCAGGAGATAACTGTTGATGAACTTAATAGAGTTATTAGAAAGGCAACCATAAGCAATAAGATAATTCCCATTTTATGTGGTAGTTCTCTTAAAAATAAGGGTGTGCAATTTTTAATGGATGCGATTTGCAATTATTTGCCTTCTCCCAGTGATGTGCCTCCGATTGAAGGTGTAAATCCGAAGACAGAGGAGATAGAAAAAAGGTTAGCTAAGGATGATGGTAGGTTTTGTGCTTTAGCTTTTAAGATAATGACCGATCCGTATGTTGGTAAATTAACTTTTTTTAGAGTTTATTCAGGAATTCTAACATCCGGAGAAAGCGTTTATAACGCTAATAAAGATAATAGAGAAAGAATTGGCAAGTTGCTACAGATGCATGCTAATAAACAGCAAATAAGAAAAGAAATATTTGCAGGTGATATTGTTGCTGCAGTTGGATTAAGAAATACTGAGACAGGCGATACCATTTGCGATGAAAAGAGTCCAATTATTTTGGAAAATATAGAATTTCCTGAACCAGTAATAGCTATGGCAATAGAGCCCGCGACTAAAGCAGATGAAGACAAGCTTTATCAGGGGCTAGGCAAACTAGAAGAAGAAGATCCGTCTTTTAAAGTAAGTTATAATAAGGAAACAAATCAGACGGTTATCTGCGGCATGGGTGAATTACACCTTGAAATATTAGTAGACAGACTTTTGCGTGAATTTAAAGTAAGGGCTAAAGTCGGTAAGCCTCAAGTTGCCTATAAAGAAACAATTAAAGATACCATAACAGCAACAGGTAAGTTTATTCAAGAAACAGGCGGCCGTGGCCAATACGGACATGTAGTTTTAAAACTTGAACCTGGTGATCAAAATTCCGGTGTTATCTTTGAAAATAAATTAAAAGGTTCTTTAATACCGAAGGCTTTTATTCCTGCAATTGAAAGTGGGGTTAAAGCAGCAGCGCGTAGTGGAGTTCTAAGCGGTTATCCAGTGACAGATATTAAAATATCTTTAGTTGGTGGCTCTGCACACGAAGTTGATTCAACTGAAATTGCTTTTGATTCAGCTGCAACCAGAGCTCTTTTAGATGGCCTGCGAAATGGTAAGAGTGTTATCCTGGAACCTATTATGAAGCTTGAAGTAATTACTCCTGATGAATATCTGGGTGATGTAGTTGGAGACTTAAATTCTAGGAGATCTCAAATTGAATTAATAGAACATAAAAAAAATGCACGAATAATTAAAGCAAATATTCCACTTGCAGAAATGTTTGGTTACGCAACAGATGTAAGGTCGTTGACTTCTGGAAGAGCAACGTATACAATGGAACCTCATCATTATCAAGAGGTACCAAAACATATTCAAGATAAGTTATTGCAAAATTAAAATTAATGTTGTATAATACAACCTTTATTGTCAAATCCATAAGGAGGAAAAGATGGCAAAGGAAAAATTTGAACGTACAAAGCCACACGTAAACATAGGAACTATAGGTCACGTTGA
>CAYQKA010000020.1:0-1248 GCA_964418055.1 uncultured Planctomycetia bacterium
GTTCTATTTAATTGTCCACTCGCATCTTTTTTACGCAAATTTCAAAAAAATACCCTTCTTTTAATTGTTATCGACGTATAAGGAGAGACGTTATGTTTTACCTTGTAGATAGCCTGCTGATGTGAGTGTTAATTTGTTGCTTTTTGGGCTTGCTTCTGGTATATATGAGGATGTCAAGCAGGAAGTATTTTGATATGGGCAAAAATTTAACCAGCACGTTTGATTCGCTTAGTTGATTCCGAGGCTTTAAAGATTAGGGAATAAGTTATGAATACGAAAGATTATTACGCAATTTTAGGAATAAATAAAAATGCCTCAAATGAGCAGATAAAAACCGCTTATCGAAAACTTGCTCTAAAGTGGCACCCGGATAAATCTCCGCAAGCAAAGAAAAAGGAAAGTGAAGAGAAATTCAAGGAAATTACGGCCGCTTATTACGTTTTAGGTGACGTGAAAAGACGTAAGGAATATGATGATTATAAAAAGGGAGATTATGTATTTAGAAGCGGGCAGGGTTCCGGAGACTTTGCTTCGCAAACAGGGTTTGATTTTGAAGATTTAATGAAGCATTTTCATAATGCCGGGGCCCAAGAATCTCGTCAACAAAGAGGATTTAGCCGATATTTTTCTTTCGACGACTTATCCGATATTTTTGAAGGGATGGATTCAAGACAGGAAGATCAAAATGGAGATGCTCATACAATTTATAACTTTGGCAGTGCGGGAAGACAGCAAAAATACGATACAGATATCTACGCAAATATAGAGATTCCCAGAAATATTGCCAAAAATGGTGGAAAAGTTAAAGTTAGATTACATGATGGCAGAACAATTTCTTTGAAAATAAATTCTGGCACAAAGAATGGTCAAAAATTAAGGCTAAAAGGTATTGGCAAAATGTGCCCTATGTGTGACCATAAGGGAGATTTAATAATTTCTATACGGTATTTTTAAAGGGGAGCGACTCCCTTTTACTTTTAAAGGAGCAGTGGATATGGAATGGAAAGATGTTCGTGGGCCGGATGACATTATTAATGTCGGCCGGGAAAAGTTTGGTGGTTCTGGAAAGTTTTTTCCATTGGTGATTGCAGCCGTTGCCTTGTTAATTATGATGGGGGGCTCAATTTATTCTATTGGACCGGATGAGGCAGGGATTGTACAAAGATTCGGCCGGTATATTTATACAACGCCACCTGGCTTGCATTTAAAGCTTCCGTTTGGAATTGATGGGGTAACTCCTATTAAGGT
>CAYQKA010000020.1:1348-4598 GCA_964418055.1 uncultured Planctomycetia bacterium
GGGTTACATTTCAAAATGCCGTTTATCCAACGAGCTCAGTATTTTGAAAAAAGGCTTTTAGAATGGGATGGAAACCCCAATCAGATTCCCACGAAAGATAAAAGGTATATCTGGTTAGACACTACTGCCCGTTGGAAAATTACCGATGCCTTGAAGTTCTTGCAGTCAGTAGGAACGGAAAGAGGTGCTCTGGCAAGACTTGATGATATTATTAATTCAGCCACGCGTGATGCTATTACAAGTCATCTTCTTGTTGAGACAATCAGGAACACTAATCGCATCCTCGACTCTACAGAAAAAGAAAAAGTTGTCGTATTCACTGAAGAGGCGTTAGAAAAAATTGATGTTGGCCGAGAAGTTCTGGCGGAAATGATTTTAGCAAAGGCAAAGGTAATTGCTCCTCAATATGGCATTGAATTGATAGATGTTCGCATCAAACGCCTCAATTATGTGGAAGCGGTAAGAAAGAAAGTTTACGAAAGAATGATTGCCGAGAGGAAACGGGCTGCTGAGCAATATCGTTCAGAAGGCCAGGGTAAACAGGCGGAGATTGAGGGCCAGACAGGAAAAGAATTAAAGCAGATTACTTCCGAGGCTTACCGCAAATCTCAGGGCATTAGAGGGAAAGCGGATGCTGAGACAACCAGGATTTATGCTGAAGCCTATAATAAAGACCCAGTTTTTTACTCTTTCTTAAAAACATTAGAAACATACAAAAGTACAATTGACGAAAAATCTACTATAATTTTAACAACGGACAGTGATTATTATAGATACTTAAAAAGTATAAAATCTGTACCAGGAGATTGATCAGCTTGAGAATAGCCTGCGAACTAGTCCACCAATTTAGCTAAGAGCATAGAGCTTATAGTATAGGGCAAAGAAAAAAAATATAAATAAAAGGTGTCTGTCTCCTTTAAATCCTCTTTAAATCAAATGGAACCAAAAGTGTTAATTGTGATATCTTCAAGTAGTCGGGAAAAGATATGGACGGGGTTGCTGTATGCTCGAGCAGCTATTGCCGGTGAATGGATGGGATCAGCGAAGATTATTATATGGGGTCCGTCTTCAGAGGTGATTGCTAAAGACACAGAGCTCCAAGATTGGGTAAAAGAGATAATAGGTATGGGCGAAAAAGTTTATGTATGCAAGGCCTGTTCTGATAAATATGCTGTTAGTGATAAACTAAAAGAATTAGGTTGTAAGGTTGAATATGTAGGTCCTATATCATCAAAGTTTATAAAGAAAGGTTATACTGTTTTTAACTGGTAATATTCTGTGTTTAAAAAAATGATTACGTGTGTAAATAATTCAAGATAAAAAGAAGGATTAGAATGATAATTCCAAATGAAGTAAAAAATTTATTTGAAAAACAGTCTTTGGTTGCTTTTGGTACAGTGGATAGGCAAGGGAATCCAAATGTGGTTCCTATATTCTGGAAAAAGATTATCGATAGAGAGAATATTTTGTTAATCGATAATTTTATGAAGATGAGTAAAAAGAATCTTTTAGAAAATAGCGATGTTTGTCTGGCTTTTTGGGATTCAAAAACAAGTGAAGCTTATAAAATTAAAGGGAGAGCTACTTATTGCACGCAGGGTTCAATTTATGAACAGGGCAAAGAATTTATACAATCAAAAAGACCCGAAACAATACCAAAGGGAGTCGTACAAATTAAAGTAAAAGAAATTTATACCATAAAGCCGGGTTCAGGAGCGGGTAGAAAATTATAATACGAAAAATGGTTGAGCAGGGATTAAGTTGTTTTTAGGTAAAATTTAAGCATCCTTTGAATTAGAATTAAAGGAGGTGAAGAAGGTATGGGAGATAAAGGTCAGAAGGATAAGGATAAGAAATTAAAACAAACAAAAGCAAAAAAGAAGCAGAAAATAAAAAACATAAAAACCAATAGCTAATGTTATTAGTTACGAAATTATAGTGAAAATAAAGAACGATTCTTTTTTTAAAAAATTGGTATAACCACAAATGAAATTAAAACCAGGTGATATATTATTGTTTAAAGGTGAAAAAGGTATGTCCAAGCTCGTTGCCTGGGGTACAAACAGTAAGTATTCGCATGTGGCGGTGTGTGTGTCTGCTGAAATGAACCTGGCTATAGAAGCTATGGCTGGAGGCGGGGTGAGGGCGCGAGATATAAGAAAGATAAAACAGAAATACGATGTATATAGAATTAAAGAAAACTACACCTACAATTTATTTGAAACCATCTCGTATTTAGTAAACAAACTAAACTTAAAATATGATTATAAAGGTGTAATTTTTTTAGGGCTTTTGAAACTTCTGGCAAAGATTGGCAAGCCACTGAAAAGGAAGGCTAATAAATGGCAGATAGACAGAGATTATTTCTGCTCAGAGTTATGTTATGAAGCCTTTTATCATGGTGGTGGTTTGACCATTATACCCGATGAAGATAAGGCAGGTATAATCTCTCCGGGCGATATTTCTAAAAGTTTTGTAGTGGAGCAAATTCAATAATATAACCATCCCCTCTACAATTTTTGGGAATCAAAGAATGGGGATTAATTCGCACAAATAATTTATGATATTCGAAGGATGACATAAATTATGTGCTCACTAAGAAGATGGTAAAAATATGGGTTTAATCCAGCTTTTATTTTCAGATCCGATAGTGTTTTTTATATTAGTGCCATTACTTCTTTATTCAGTTATTATTCATGAGATTGCTCATGGCTGGGTTGCTTCGTTGTTTGGTGATAATACAGCCAAGCACTATGGCAGGTTATCTTTTGATCCAAGGCTTCATATTGATCCGATAGGCGCGTTGGCTCTTCTTTTTGTGGGATTTGGATGGGCAAAACCAGTGCCTGTTGACTATAGAAACCTGAGTAATTCCCGCTGGGCCATCATTGCTGTTTCTTTGGCGGGGGTCGGCGCGAATATACTTATTGCTACGCTGGCAATATTTTTGCTTCAGCTTCACGCTATCAACACGAATCCTTTCCTTTACGTCGCACTTTCAATTACTGCGGAAATCAATATTATATTGGGATCATTTAATTTGATACCCATTCCTCCTTTGGATGGATCGCGGGTGCTGATGGAATTTTTGCCTTATGATGCCAAATACAAGCTTGCTAGGCTTGAACCTTATGGTTTTTTTATAATCATTGCTTTGCTGGTTTTTGGAATATTAGATCCGGTAATTACATTTATTAGAACTATTATTCTTGGCTCAATTGGGCTATTGTTGGGTATCGCCGGCTAATTT
>CAYQKA010000020.1:4698-14145 GCA_964418055.1 uncultured Planctomycetia bacterium
TCATGAAAAGAAATATTATCTGTGCAATTATCTTGTTTGTAATTTTGGGAGTAATGTTTGCTAATGTAGCAAAAACTGCCACAAAGGTGGAAGTAGTAAAACAAGATACCGGTTGGCAGCTCAAAGTCGATGGGAAATTCTTTGAATTAAAGGGAGTGGGAGTTGGATATAATTACGGCTCTTATGATGAAAACTACTTATTGATGGCTAAGGAGATGGGAGCTAACGCTGTTAGAACCTGGAATTATACTCCTGGTGGGATTGATAAGAGTTATTTAGATAATGCTCATGTATTAGGTTTATATGTAGCTTCCTGGATGTGGTTAAATCCCGCAAAAACAGAGTGGAAAAACATCTCATATAAAGAGGGTAGCTCATATCGCAAGTCTTGCAAAGAAAGAGTTAGGCTCTGGGTTAATGAATTAAAAGATCACCCGGCTTTATTGATGTGGGGTGTTGGTAATGAGGTTATGTATTTCTCAGATACTGAGGAGGAAAAAGTTGCCTTTGCTGAGTTTTTAAATGAACTATGTCAGATGATTCACGAACTTGACCCTAATCATCCTGTTATTTATGCCTCAATGCAAGAAGTTGAATTTCCTTATTTAGCTAAATATACTCAGAACTTGGATATTATTGGAGTAAATACATATTCTAATGTTGTGACTGCCGAGAAGAGATGGGAAATGGCTGGCTTTAAAGTTCCATATCTTTTAACGGAATTTGGTCCAGTTAATAGATGGGGAGTAGGTAAAGATAGAAATGGTCTTCCCATAGATCCGCCTGATTGGCATAAGGCCAAGCAATATTCTGCGTTCTTTAAAGATTTAAAGAAATACCAAAGTAATTGTTTGGGCGGTTTTGTTTTTTATTTAGGTGAGTTAGACCAATGGACATCTACTTGGTGGCTCTTAAATTGGCGAGATTTAAAAAGAGCTTCATATTGGACAGCCTATAAAGTGTACACAGGCAAAGAACCAGTTAACAAACCTCCAAAAATAGAATCAGTTACTTTAAGTAAATGTAATAAGCTCACACCCTTTGAAGAGATATCTATAGATGTTGTAGCAGAAGATCCCGAAGGTGATCCATTAATCATTGATTATGACTTGAGGACTATTAAAGAGGGAATTATTCTACAGCTTCCCGATGAATACAACGAAGAAGTAATGACCTTGACTGATAATGGGTTTACCTTAACCATGCCTTCATATAAAAGCAAATATATTTTATACGTTTTAGTTAAAGATGATCATGGCAATGTTGCTGTTGCCAATAAATCAATAGTTGTTGATAGATAATCAAATATAACAAGTGATTGAGGTTTTAAATAATATGGAAATTCTAGAATTAGTAGTTGGATTAAGTGCGGGAACATTATGTATGATTTCATTTATTCCCCAACTTATAAAAGTGTATAAGCAGAAGCATGCCCGTGATTTATCTTTGGCAACATTTTGTATGTTCACGGGGGGTGTATTTCTATGGTTAGTTTATGGGATAATAATCGGATCTATTCCGATAATTATAACAAACTCAATAATGACTTTACTGACTTTTGTAATAGTGATTTTAAAGCTTACGTATAAGTAGCAAAATGAATAGCAACAAACTTGCTACAATGCAAAAAATTATGTTATACTTATAGTTATTAATTTACTCATTTTATAATATATTATAGTTGAATCCAAGGAAAAAATCATGAGTGAAAGCACTGAAATAGTTCAGGAGGGCAAGACTACATTGCAGGAAGTTAAAACAGTAGTTCCTTTAAACCTATCTTCAAAACAGGATGTCGGGAATTAAAAAATGATTTATAAAAAACCTGCTGAATATTTATTATTAGCGGTTCTTTTTTTATCGCTTATCGTCCTTTCAGGTTGTGCTGGTGGTAAAAAAAGAGTGCGAGGTAAAGCTCTTTATGATTTAAAGAAAGAAGCTATCAGTGTAAATGGTGAAAGATATGTTTCCCTAAGCCGGATGTGTAGTATTTATGGAATTACTTGGGATTATGATCCTATAAGTTATAGAGTTGTTCTTAAAAAAGATGTTCATAAGGCTATTGTTATGGCTAATTCAGAAAGTTATATACTGGATAGTAGATATTATGTTCATTTGAAACCGGTCATTCTTTATAAAGACAATATTTATGTCCCTTTCTCAATGGTTGAAGATAAGTTTGATAAGGTGTTTAATCCTTATTATTATAAGGGGCCCTCAGTTGTAACTTATTCTATTAAAAAAATAGTAATAGATGCAGGCCATGGGGGTAAAGATCCGGGTGCCGTAGGCCGCAAAGGACTCAAAGAGAAAGATGTTGTTCTGGATGTTAGCCGGAGATTGAAGAATATCCTGGAAGCAGATGGTTTCGAGGTTGAAATGACTCGTAATAAAGACACTTTTGTAAGTTTGACTCGTAGAGCTAAAACATCAAATAAAATTAAGCCTGATTTTTTTATAAGTATTCATGCCAATGCTGCTAAAAACAGATCTGCCTGCGGATTTGAAGTTTATTATTTGTCTGATGCGATGGATGATAATGCCCGAGCAGTTGCAGCAGCAGAAAATGCTGTATTGGAATTGGAAGATGAATTTGAATTAAAACACTCAAATGCTCTAGATGCTACAGTCTGGGATTTATTGTACGATGAGTATCGCTTGGAATCAAAGGAAATGGCAGCTAGTTTGTGTCAGTCATTGCAGTGTGATTCTATAGGTAAAAATCGAGGAGTTAAGAGTGCTCGTTTTTATGTTTTAAAGGGAGTAAGGTCTCCTTCTGTTTTAATTGAAGTTGGTTTTATCTCTAATACTAGTGAAGAATCGAGATTGCGGAGCTCTTCTTTTAGGCAGGAAATCGCAGAGGCATTAGCTAAGGGTATAATTAGTTACAGAAGGAGATATGAGGAAACGGATGGTTTTACGAACTAAAAGAAATAACAATTCTTTCAAGTCCATCGGTATTTTTGATTCGGGTTTAGGTGGCCTTACTGTTGCTAAGGAGATTTTTAGACTACTTCCATATGAGGATGTAATTTATTTTGGAGATACTGCCCGGGTTCCTTATGGCAATAAATCAAAAAAGACAATAACTAAATTTTCTCTTGAGAATGCTGATTTTTTAAAAAAACATAATGTGAAATTGATTGTTGTTGCTTGTAACACTGCTTGTAGTTTGAGTTTGTCAGCTTTGAAGAATAAAATTGATATACCTATTGTTGGAGTTATTGAACCGGCAGTAAAAAAGGCTATTGAAATTTCTAAAAATGGTAGAATAGGTATTATTGGTACTAATAGCACCATCAATAGTAAAGCATATGATAGAAAAATAAATAAAATAGATAAAAAAATAATAATAAGCAGTAAGAGCTGCCCCTTATTTGTACCTCTTGTTGAAGAAGGCTGGTTAAACGAAGATATAACCTATAAGGTTGCTCAAATATACCTTGATTGTTTAAAAAAGAACAATATTGATACATTAATTTTGGCTTGCACTCATTATCCCTTATTGAAGAAGGTTATCAGGAAGATAATGGGCTCTAAAGTTAAGCTTATTGATTCAGCAAGTGAAGTTGCTAAGGTTGTTAAAGCTGTTTTAAGTGAAGATAAGGCTTTGATAAAAAATAAAAGAATTTCTAAATATACATATTATGTTAGCGATGAACCTTTTAGATTTGCTAAGATTGGTGCTAAATTTTTGGGAAGAAGTATAAGTAAAGTAAAAAGGACTAACAATGAGTTATGAAATTTCAGTTATAGATCATTTTTCAGCCGCTCACCAAATCAAAGAAACACACGATAAATGCGAGCGGTTACACGGACACAACTGGCAGGTAATAGTTTGGGTAAAAGCTAAAGAACTGGATGAGCGTGGGCTTGTAGTTGATTTTAGGATTCTAAAAAATGAATTAAAGAAGTGTTTGGATATATTGGATCATAACTTTATCAATGAGTTACCGGCTTTTAAAGATATAAATACAACTTCAGAAAATATTGCTTTCTTTATATATACACAAATTTCCCAAGCAATTGATAATGAGAGAATTAAGGTTAGCAAAGTAAAGGTAGCTGAAAGCCATAATTCTTTTGCGGAGTATACAAATGATTAATATTCCTAATGAAGTTCTGTGGATAGCCTTTGTAATTTTTGATTTAACCATAGCAGTTTTAATATATAAGAAATTTGGCCGACTTGGTTTATATGGTTTGATTGTAATGGATATTATCCTTTGCAATATTCAAGTTATAAAACAAATTAATATGTTTGGTCTTTCTGCTACCCTAGGCAATTTGTTATATGCAAGTATCTTTTTTGCAACTGACTTGCTAAATGAAGTTTATGGAAGAAAAGAGGCGCAGAGAGCTGTCGTCTTTGGTTTTATATTTTTAGTTTTATCAATGGTTGTAATGCAAATAGCACTTATGTTTAAGCCTAATGAGTCTGATTTCATTCAACCGGCCTTAGTTCAAATATTCAGTTTTTTTCCACGAATAGTAATTGCTAGTTTAATTGCTTATTTAATAAGTCAGTTTCATGATGTTTGGGCTTTTAATTTTTGGAAAAAATTAACGAATAAAAGACATCTATGGCTCAGGAATAATTTGAGCACTATGATAAGTCAATTGATTGATAGTCTTATATTTTGCGTAATAGCATTTTGGGGCAAATTTCCCACTAATGTTTTTATTGAAATCGTTTTAACAACCTATATCTTTAAATGGATAATAGCTGCTGCTGATACACCATTTTTGTACTGGGCGATTAGAACTAGAAAAAAGGAAGTAGGGGATTTGATGTAAGATGAAGATAATTAAGGCGGCATCAATTAGAAAAAAGACAGAAGAACTTTTTTTAGAAGCGGGTACAATTATTAGGCCAGACATCTTAAAAGCTCTTAAAAAAGTTACAAAGAGTGAAAAAAATAAGCTTGCTAAGGAAATGTTGCAGCTAATTATTGAAAATGCCCGGATAGCTAAAAGCAAAAGGCTTCCTTTATGTCAAGATACTGGTTTGCCTATCGTTTTTGTTGAAATTGGTGAAGAAGTGTTTATTGAGGGGAGTCTTAAAGAAGCAATAATAAACGGAGCACTTGATGCTTATAAAAAATATGCATTTAGACAATCAGTAGTAATTGATCCTGTTTTGCGAAAGCCACCATTTAAAAGTGGACCTGCTCTTTTGCATATAGAAACGATAAAAGGTAAAGCGTTGAAATTAACCGTTATGGCAAAAGGTTTTGGCAGTGAAAATAAAACAAAACTCAAGATGATGAATCCGACGGCTTCTATAGCTGATATAGAAAATTTTATTGTTTCTTCTGTTGAAGATGCCGGGCCAGATGCATGTCCGCCTTATATCATAGGGGTGGGTATAGGTGGGGCAGCAGAGACGGCAAATTTGCTTGCCAAAAAAGCTCTTCTCTTGCCAGTAGATAGTAAGAATAAAATAAAACACCTGGCTTTGATGGAAAAAAGAATTTTTAAAAAGATTAACGATCTTAAAATAGGAGTTATGGGTTTGGGAGGCGCTGCGACCTGTCTAAATGTAAAGATTTTAACTAGTCCAACTCATATTGCAGGGTTGCCGATCGCTGTAAATATAGGATGCCATGCAACTAGAAGTGCAAGTTGTAAAATATAATTATGAATTATATAATAGATATTAATAATCTCAATACGACATTAATAGGTAAGCTTAAAGCTGGAGATATGCTTTATCTTAATGGTAAAGTGTATACAGCTCGGGATCAAGTTCATCTAAGACTGTATAAAGCGTTAAAATCAAAAAAAAAGCTGCCAATATGCTTAAAAAATAGAGTAATATACTATACAGGGCCTACTCCAAAGAAAAAAGATTCAGTTATTGGTTCATGTGGTCCTACGACTTCATCAAGAATGGATTTTTATACTCCTATCTTAGTGAATGCTGGAGTAAAGATGTTTATAGGCAAGGGTAGGAGAAGCAAAGAGGTCATTCAATCTTTAAAAAGAAAAAAAAGTATTTATGTAATTGCTCCGGCTGGTTGTGGAGCATATTTATCAACTAGAATATTGAAATCTAAAGCGATTGCTTATAAAGATTTGGGTGCTGAAGCTATATTTGAATTAGAAATTAAAAACTTCCCGGTTATTGTATGTATAGATTCGGGCGGAAACTACCTATATAAGTAGAGGGGAAATTTTGATGCTGAGAAAAGAAAACAGGGGATACGACAAACTAAGAAAAGTAAAAATAAATACAAAATATATTAAATATGCTGAGGGCTCTTGTCTTATTGAGCAGGGAAATACCAAGGTTATTTGCACGGCTTCTGTAGAAGAAATTGTTCCTATGTTTTTAAGAGACACTGGCTCGGGCTGGGTAACTGCAGAATATAATATGCTTCCACGTTCATGCTTAAGTCGTATTAAACGCGAAGGTAGACGAGGTGGTGTTTCTGGTAGAACTCAAGAGATTCAAAGACTTATTGGTAGAACATTGAGAGGCGTAGTTGATTTAAAGGCTTTAGGAGAGAGAACCATTACTTTGGATGCCGATGTTATTCAGGCAGATGGGGGCACTAGATGTGCTAGTATTACTGGTAGCTTCATTGCTTTAATAGAGGCTTTAAAACATCTTAAGAGAGAAAAAGCTTTTAATAAAATTCCAGTCAGTCAGTATGTAGCAGCTGTCAGCGTTGGGATAGTTAAAGGTAAAAATATGTTAGACCTAGCTTATGAAGAAGATTCAAAGGCTGACGTAGATATGAATGTAGCTATGACATCTAGTGGACAGTTAATTGAAGTTCAAGCTACAGCAGAAGGGGCTCCATTTACAGTCGAAAGAATGAACGCCTTAATTAAATTGGCTCATAAGGGCATAAATGAACTTATCGAAATTCAAAAGGATATTTTAAAAATATAATGGCAAAAGAAATTCTGATTGCAACAAAAAATAAACATAAACTTGAAGAAATAAATAAATTACTTATTGGTTTAGATATTACCCTTAAAAGTCTTGCTGATTATCCAGAAGCACCAGAAGTAATTGAGGATAAAGAGTCTTTTATTGAGAATGCGGCAAAAAAAGCAATTGAGTATTCAAAGTTTTCCGGTATACCTGCTTTAGCAGATGACTCAGGCCTCGAGGTTGATGTTCTAGATGGCCGACCAGGAGTACATTCTGCTAGATATGCCGGAGAAGAGCAGGACGATAAGAAGAATATAACTAAATTATTAAATGTTTTAGATGATGTCATGCCTAATAAAAGGACAGCTCATTTTAAATGTTTGGTTGCTTTAGCTCAAAATGATAATATTCTAGCTACAGCAGAAGGAACATGTGAGGGAGCTATTACTTCGGAGCCTGCAGGTGAATATGGTTTTGGGTATGATCCAGTATTTATTCCTAAGGGGTATGATAATACTTTTTCAGAATTAGGTGCAGAGGTTAAGGATAAAATAAGCCACAGAGCTGTAGCCTTTAACAAAATGGTTGAGATTATTAAAAAAAGAAACCTCTTTTAAAGTCCTAGAAGATCCCCAATACCCTTAAGACCTTTTATTCCTTCTAAAATAAGTTCATCTGCTGAGGCGGTTTCTAATTTATGTTGTGCGTTTCCTATTGAGCCTGTTGAACGTATGCGAGTTATGTATTGGTTGGTAAAATTAAATATCATTGAAAGTACTTGTTGGCTTGCATTTAATTCTTCATATTTTTCTTTTGAAAACTCTGCATTTGATAAAAAGTCAATGTTTCCCTTGAAATCCATTGAGCCCCTAGATTTTAGTTCAAAACCTTCACTGATTAATGTAATATTCTCACTATTTATAGATTGATTTTTAATGATGAAATCTGCATAGGCTTCTTTGAAGGTTACTTTTTCCTCTAAGGGAATCCCTAATAATTTTGCCATGGTGTCAAGAATAGGTAGTTGCATAAGATGACCATCAATTATAATAATGCCTCCATCACCTATAATGCCGGTTGTGTTTTTGTAGGCATTCTTAAGTTGCATCTTTAGATAAACAATGCCTTTAATTTCTTTGTCTTTTAATTTTGTATCCTGAATAAGCTTTTCTAGATTTAAATCTTTCAAAACGGCATTAGTTGTATAGGGTATATTTTGTTTTATTAAGTTCATATCACCTGTCATGGCGAAAATACCATCGTAAGCTGAGAAAGTGAAATTTTTTAATATGACATTTCCAGCTTGCATAGCAGCATTAAGATATATATCTGTTAAATTTAAATTTTTTAACTGTATTTTTGCAGTATTAGCTTTAATGCCTGCTGTAGCTTCTTTCCATTTATTTAATTTGCCTTGAAAATAAAAGTTGCCAGGTATTTTGCCCTTTAATTCCAGATTAGAGATGTTTTTTCTATCTAAGAGTGTTAATTTATCAAGATTAGCGGCATCTATAACAAAATCACCATAGAGAGTTAGGCTGGGATCTGAGATATTCTCTATGTCTCCAGTTAATTCATAAGTATGAGTGTAGTAGTTACCCATAATTTTATCAATATGTGCATTTGAATCGGTTATAGATATATTCCCGGCACCGAAGAAATTATCCGAAAGAACTTTAAAATCGAGTACGGGGTTTTTGAAAGTATTTAAAATTGCGTTTAATTTATATGTCTCATCTAAAAAATTAAAAGTAATACTATTTATTTCCGCCTTATCTTTTGATAAAAATATTTTCCCACTAGCTGCTGAGATGCAAAACTTTGAATTGACTCCCTCGATTGAAACCTCAGATAAAGATATATCTCCGGTTATGTCCAGAGAAATCATTTGCCTCAGGCTGCCATTGATATGAAGTGCAGCATAGGTTTTACCCTTCAATTTAAGGTTCTTAAATTTTTCTATATTGGTTTTTGGCAGTATTTTAATAGCTTTTTCTAGTTGCAGGTCACTCTTTGCATCTATCTTTAAATATAAATCCTTTAAATTTACAACACCCTTTAGCATAGTAGGGCATCCTAGTAGATTGCCATTTATTTCTTCTAGTGTAACTTTTTCAGTATCAAATTTTGCTTTACCGGTCATTCCTGAGAAAGAATCAACATAGGGCAAGCCCTCTATTGAGAGATCTTTTGGTTGTATGTTTCCAGAAATATTAGTAAATTCTTTTTTGTGAAGGTCATAATTTAGATTGAGAGAAACATCGGTATCTCCCTTTATTTGAAAGTTTGTTTTATCAAAGTTTAAATCATTTAAGCTAGCAATGATATCAATATTGATTTGCTTTTGATTGTCCAATGTCGCGCTAATATTGGATGTCGTCATTACACCATCAAGGGATTTATAATCTACCGGCAATCCAGCAACAAGATTTATTTTATGTAAAGGAAAATTACTTGTGTTTCCCGATAGAGATAATTCTTTTGCCTTAATATTATAAGTTCCTTTTAGAATGCAATTTGCTTCACTTTCTGGTAGAGAGAGTGACAATTTATATCTAATT
>CAYQKA010000021.1:0-9029 GCA_964418055.1 uncultured Planctomycetia bacterium
AGTAAAAAACCTCCGGAAACCTGCGCAAGTTCAAAAAGCTAGATCAACAAAAATCAATAAAAAGTATCAGGATAAAAAATTTACCTCTAATTTTACAAAAAAAGGTTTTATGTCAGCTGTTAAGAAAGCTAAAGAATACATTAAAAATGGAGATATCATCCAGGTTGTGCTTTCGCAAAGATTTAAAACGATAATAAAAACAAATCCTTTCAATATTTATCGCACTTTACGCTATATCAATCCTTCGCCTTATATGTACTATCTTAAATTTAAGGATTTTAAACTCATAGGCTCCTCACCTGAAATTATGGTCCGGCTTGAAGGTAACAAAGTTGAGGTCAGGCCTATTGCTGGAACAAGGCCAAGAGGTGTTACTGAAGCTGAAGATGCTCGACTAACCAAAAGTTTACTTAATGATCCTAAAGAAATAGCAGAGCATATTATGTTAGTTGATTTAGGGCGTAATGATATAGGTAGAATTTGTAACTTTGGAAGTGTCTCTGTTCCGGAATTAATGACTATTGAAAAATATTCACACGTCTCTCACATGGTTAGTGACTGCGTAGGTAATCTAAAGAAAAATAAAGATATGTTTGATGTAATAAAGAGTACTTTTCCAGCAGGAACTGTCTCTGGCGCACCCAAGGTACGTTCTATGGAGATAATCGAAGAGCTGGAGCGTGAAAAGAGAGGGCCCTATGCCGGTTCAGTTGCTTATTTTAGTTTTTCTGGTAATTTAGACTCATGCATAACAATCAGAACTATAGTTGTAAAAGATAAAACTGCCTATATTCAAGCCGGGGCTGGAATTGTAGCTGATTCTAACCCGCAAAAAGAATATATTGAAACTCTGAATAAGAGTAAAGCCATGAAAAAAGCTATTGATTTAGCCGAAAACCCACAAGGACTTATAAAAGATGATATTAGTTATTGATAATTATGATTCTTTTACCTATAACTTAGTTCAGTATTTAGGAGAAATGGGCCAAACGCTAAAGGTTTATAGAAATGACAAGATATCTCTTGATGCTATTAAGAAGCTCAAACCCGACTATATCGTTATTTCACCTGGGCCAGGGGGACCTAAAGATGCTGGCATATCTAAATCCGTCATAAAGGAATTTGCAGGTAAAATACCCATTTTAGGCGTTTGCTTGGGGCATCAATGTATCGCTGAGGTCTTTGGAGCTAAAATTGTACGAGCAGATAGAATAATGCATGGAAAAACATCCAAAATATTACATAATAAAAAAGGTATATTTAAAAACATAGGTAATCCTTTCCTAGCTACCAGATATCATTCATTAATTATTAAGAAGGGAACCTTGCCTAAGGACATAGACATCATTGCTAAAACTAAAGAAAATGAAATCATGAGCATAAAACATAAAAAATTCAACCTCTGGGGCGTACAATTTCATCCTGAATCAATACTGACAGAAAATGGAAAAAAACTTTTGAAAAACTTTTTAGATTTTAAATAGGGGTAGTATTAGCAATGAATATTAAAGAAGCCTTACAAAAAATAATTAAAGCACAAAATTTATCTCTAAACGAAACTAAAGATGTCTTTGAGCAGATTATGACTGGCAAGGCTAGTGATGCTCAAATAGGAGCTTTTATTACAGCCTTAAGATTAAAAGGTGAAACCGCCGAAGAAATAACCGGGGCTGCAGAAATTATGAGAAACAAGGCCGTTAAGCTTGATGTCAGGGCTAGCGTAGATATTGATACCGAAGATATTAATATTGATGAAGAAACTATCATTGATACCTGTGGAACAGGCGGTTCGGGCACCAATACATTTAATGTTTCAACTGCCTGCGCTTTTGTAGTGGCTGGTTGCGGCCTTAAGGTAGCCAAGCATGGTAATAGGTCTGTCTCAAGTCAATGCGGCTCAGCCGATGTTTTAAAAGAATTAGGGGTAAATATAGAGCTTGAACCAGGAAAAGTAGCTGAGTGCGTAAAAAAAATAGGAATTGGTTTTCTATATGCACCACTTTTTCATGGAGCTATGAAATACGCTATAGCTCCAAGACGGGAAATTGGCATTAGAACCATTTTTAACGTTTTAGGGCCTCTCACAAACCCGGCGGGAGCAAACAGCCAGGTCTTAGGAGTATATGCTGATCATTTAACTGAAACAATAGCCGAAGTATTAAAGAATTTAGGCATTAAACGGGCCTTTGTAGTTTACGGCTCAGATACATTAGATGAAATAACCATAACCGGCTCTACAAAGATTTCTGAAGTAATAAATGATGAAATCAATACTTACAATATAAAACCTGGAGATTTTAATCTAAAGACATATTCTCTTGATGAAATAAAAGGCGGCAATTCAGAAGATAATGCCAAAATTATTATGGACATCTTAAATGGCAAAGAGGGAGCCAAAAGAGATATAGTGCTTCTTAATTCTGCAGCAGCTTTAGTTGCCGGAAACCTAGCGAAAGATTTTAATGATGGCATCAAGATGGCTACTGAAGCAATAGATTCCAAGAAAGCACTAAAAAAATTAGAAGAGTTAAAAGAAATAAGTAATAAGTTATGATTAATGAAATTATAAAAAACAAATATCTTGAAGTTGAAGAACAAAGGAAATTAGTTCCGCTTGAAATTTTAAAAAAAGAAATAAAGGGCACTTGCCGTGGAGATACATTCAAAAAAGCCTTAATAAAAAATGATGAATTAGCAATTATTGCAGAGCTAAAAAAAGCATCGCCATCGAAAGGCATTTTAAAAGATGATTTTAATGTAGAAAGCTTAGCAAAAATATATTCAGATAGCGGCGCATCTGCTTTAAGTGTTTTAACAGAAAAAAAATATTTTTTAGGAAACAAAGAATATATCAAGCAACTGAGAAGTTTGGTTGATATACCTCTCTTGCAAAAAGATTTTTTTGTTGATATATATCAAATATATGAAGCAGCAGTTTTAGGTGCCGATTGTATATTATTGATTGCTTCAATTCTTAGTGAAGATGAACTTAAAGATTTTTTGAATATTGCAGAAGAACTTAACCTGAGCGCTTTAGTTGAAGTCCACAATGAGGAAGACCTTATAAAAACCTTAAAATGCAATCCTAAGATAATTGGAATTAACAATCGTAATTTGGAAACATTTCAGGTAAGCCTTGAGCCAACTTTAAGATTAATGCCCTTAATTCCGCCTGAGGCAGATATTATCAAGGTATCGGAAAGCGGAATAAGCACTTTCGAGGATATAGCTAAATTAAAAGAAATCGGAATTAACGCTGTATTAATAGGTGAAAGTTTTATGACTTCAGAAAATATCAAAGAAAAAATACTGACCTTAAGAGGAATAAATTCAAATGACTAGAGTAAAGATTTGCGGAATCACTAATCTTGAAGATGCTTTAGAAGCTGTTAATAATGGTTATGATTCCTTAGGGTTTATTTTTGCTGACTCACCACGCAGAATTAATATTGAAGCAGCTGAATATATCCTTAAGGCTCTGCCGCCTTTTATTAATTGTGTAGCCGTCTTTATGGATGAAAATCCAGCAGTTATAAAAAGCATACTTAAGAATTGTCCTTTTGATACTCTTCAGTTTCACGGTGAAGAAAATCCACAAATTTTATTACAATTTAAACCCCATAAAAAGATTATTAAATCAATAAGGGTTAAGGATGAACAAAGTTTGGATATAATTGAAAATTATAAAGAAGCTGATGCCTTTCTTTTGGATACCTACATCAAAGATGTCCCTGGGGGTACTGGTCAATCCTTTGATTGGCAAATTGCCAGAACAGCCAAACGATACAATCGACCGATAATTCTTTCAGGCGGACTCAATCCTGATAATATTAATGAAGCAATAAAAGCCGTTAAACCTTTTGCCGTTGATGTTTCAAGCGGAGTAGAAGAACACCCTGGTAAAAAATCACGTGCTTTAATGAAAGATTTCATTACAAAAATTAGAGGAAACAATCATTATGAATAAAAATAATATTACTATGCCAAACAAGACTGGTTATTTTGGGATATTTGGTGGTAAATTTATGCCAGAAACCACCATGAAAGCCTTAGAGGAATTAGAGATAGCTTATAACAAATACAAGAATGATAAAAATTTCAATAAAGAGCTTAACTATTACTTAAAAGATTATGTCGGTCGACCAACTGCCTTATATTATGCCGAGCAACTTTCAAAAGCTATAAAGGGGCCGAAAATTTACCTAAAAAGGGAAGACTTAGCACATACCGGAGCTCATAAAATTAATAACACTATGGCCCAGGCCATATTAGCTAAGCGCATGGGGAAAAAAAGAATTATAGCTGAAACCGGTGCCGGCCAACATGGTGTAGCTACAGCTACAGCCTGTGCTTTATTGAAAATGGAATGCCATATCTATATGGGCAAGGAAGACATCCGAAGACAGCGCCTAAATGTATTGAGAATGAAACTTTTAGGGGCAGAAATTATTCCGGTAACCAGTGGAAGCTGTACTCTTAAAGATGCTACAAACGAAGCCATACGTGATTGGGTTACCAATATCAGACATACTCATTATATCATTGGCTCAATCATAGGACCTCATCCTTATCCAATGATTGTCAGAGATTTTCAATGTATCATAGGTAAGGAATCTAAAAAACAAATTATGGAAAAAGAGGGTAAACTCCCTGATTATCTCATTGCTTGCGTGGGAGCAGGCAGCAACTCTATTGGCATGTTTTATCCTTTTTATGGAACTAAAGTAAAATTTATAGGAGTTGAGGCTGCCGGCTACGGCATAAAAAGTGGTAAGCACGCTGCATCATTAGTATTTGGTGAATTAGGCATTCTTCATGGAGCTAAAAGTTATCTCCTGCAGGATAAAAACGGTCAGATAAAGAATGCTCATTCCATAGCTCCGGGGCTTGATTACCCAGGGGTTGGCCCAGAACATGCCTACTATAAAAAAACTAATCGTGCCCAATATATAGCAGTAACTGATAAAGAAGCCTTAGAGGGTTTTAGTCTCCTGGCAAAAACCGAAGGCATTCTTCCTGCACTTGAATCTGCGCATGCTATTGCGGGTCTTAAAAAAATAGTTAAGAAATTTAAAAAGAAAGATGTTGTAATACTATGTCTTTCTGGCAGGGGAGATAAAGACGTAGATATAGCTGCTGAAGCCTTTAAGCTTCAATAAAAACGGGAAAGAATAATGAATAGAATAGATGTAACATTTAAAGATTTAAGGAAGAACGGCAAGAAAGCCTTTATAGCCTATCTTACTTGCGGTGATCCAGATTTAAAAACAACAGCTGAGTGCATTAAAGTAATATCAGATAATGGAGCAGACATAATAGAATTAGGTGTTCCTTTTTCTGACCCCTTAGCTGATGGGCCCACAATTCAGGCGGCCTCAGTAAGAGCTTTAAAAAATAATGTTAATCTATCTTCCATCATCAAAATGGTTTCCAAAATACGCTCTACAATAGATACACCTTTAGTTTTGATGACATATTATAATCCTGTTTTTCATTATGATATAAGAAATTTTATGCGGGATGCAGGAAAAGCTGGCATAGATGGCATTATAATCCCTGATTTGCCTCCGGAAGAAGCCACTCAAATCGAAATGTTTGCCAGAAAAATAAATATGGCAACCATATATTTCGCTTCTCCCACATCAAGTGAACATAGAAATAAGATTGCAATAAACCACTCAAGGGGTTTTATATATTATATATCAATAACTGGAGTAACCGGTAAGAGAAAGATATTGCCTGACTCAATCAAAAAACATGTAAAAGATCTTCAAAAAATTACATCTAAACCCATCTGTGTTGGCTTTGGCATATCAACGCCGGCTCAAGCAAAAAAAATTGCGTCATTTGCTGATGGTATTATAGTAGGAAGCGCTATAGTTGAAAGAATTAGTTCAGTTAAATCTAAAAAAGAAATGTTTAAATCATTGGCCGCCTATATTAATCAGATGGCCAAAGCAGTTAATTAATAAAAAACATAGGGAGATTACCTATGAAGATATCAAATAAAGATGTCTTTATTTTTATACTGGCAGGTGGAAAAGGAACGCGCTTTTGGCCGTTATCCAGAAAAGACCAGCCTAAGCAATTTTTAAAAATTTTTAACAATAAATCTATGCTTCAAATAACATACAAAAGATGTTCTCTTTTTACCGATAAAAAGAATATTTTTATTGTCACATCCATAGACCAAGATAAAGATATAAAGAAACAAATTCCAACAATTAAACATAGTAATATTCTTATAGAGCCTCAAGCTCGGGGCACAACAGCTGCAATCGCCCTATCAGCAGCCAAAGCAAAACTACAAAGTAATGAGTCAGTAATGGTTGTTATTCCTGCTGATCAGTATATCTATCATGAAAGAAAATTTGTAAAAAACATTAAAAGTGCTATTCTTGAAGCTGGAAAATCTCATCAATTAGCTACTATAGGCATAAAGCCGACTTTTGCAGCTACAGGATATGGCTATATGAAATTCTCTAGATCTAAAAAGGATGCCCATAATAAGTCATATAAAATTGATAAATTCATTGAAAAACCAACTTTAAGTAAAGCAAAGAGATATATTAAATCGCCTGATTATTACTTTAATAGCGGGATCTTTATCTGGCAGACAGAGGTCTTCTTGAATGAATTAAAGAAATTTATGCCCCAGCACTATAAAGCATCTCTTAATTACATCAATGCCAATAAATCCAAGGCTAAAATAAGGCTTGCTGATAATTTTTACAAAAAATTAGCTACTACCTCAATTGATTATGGACTGATGCAAAAAACCAATAAGATTATTGGTGTTATCGCTGATTTTGGTTGGTCTGATTTAGGAAGCCTTAAGAGTTTTGAAGAGATAGATCTAAAACACATAAACGGTAATATAGTCATTAATACTCTTCATTTAGGCAATGAAACTGAGAATTCTATTATCTATGGACAATCAGATAAATTAATTGCTACATTAGGAATGGACAATATAATAATTATCCAAACAGACGACGCAACCTTAATTGCAAAAAAGGATAATATTCAAAATGTCAGAAAATTAGTAACGAGAATGTCTAAAGATAAAAAATTGAAAAGATATATATAAATATGAAGATTATGGCTCTGGATATAGGTGAAAAACGAATAGGTATAGCTCTGAGCGATATAACGCATACAATTGCACAAAGCCATAATTGTCTAAGGAGAAAATCACTCGAAGACGACTTTCAGACTCTAAGTGAAATTATAAAAGAAAATGAGGTTGGTCTTATTGTAGCTGGCCTGCCGCTTAATATGGATGGCTCCAGCGGAAAACAGGTCGATGTTGTAATGGACTTCATAAAAATAGCTGAAGAAAAAACACAATTACCAGTAAAAACATATGACGAACGCTTAACATCCAAATTGGCAGAATCTGTATTAATAGAAAGCGATATGTCTCGTAAAAAAAGAAAGGGAAAAATAGATTCTTTGGCAGCTGTCCTGATTCTTCAAGGATATTTAGATTCTATGGATAATAATTAATATGAATTACAAACTTACTCAATTAACAAATGGACTTAGCATAGCCCTCGCTCCGATGACATCCAGAAAATCAACCTCTGTCTCTGTCTGGGTAAAAACTGGCGGACGCTATGAAAATTTAGATGAATTGGGAATATCTCATTTCATTGAACATCTTGTTTTCAGAGGCACAAACAAGCGAAGCGCTCTGGAAATTAAGCAATCCATTGAGGGTATAGGTGGGCATCTGAATGCTTTTACTTCTGAAGAATGCACTTGTTTCTATGCTAAAGTACCACCAAAATACACCTTAAGGGCATTAGATGTTTTAAGCGATATGGCCCTCAATCCATTGTTAGACAAGTCGGACATTAAAAAGGAAAGAGGAATAATAAAAGAAGAAATTAGGATGTATAAAGATATGCCTCAACATTATGTCCATGATTTATTGCATGAAATTATGTGGCCCAACCATCCATTAGGACGTCCCTTGGCAGGTACTTGTCAAAGTGTTGATAACCTCAACAAAGACCTTATGCAAGAGTATCATAAAAAATATTATAATCCTAGTAATATGGTTATATCAATTTCAGGTAAAATTAATAATAAAAAAATACTATCAGATGTTAGAAGCATATATTCTAAAACAAAGAAACAACATTCTAAAAAATATATTCAGTTCAAACTACAACAAACAAAAGCAAAAACAAATTTATTAAACAAAAAAACAGAACAAACTCACTTACTTTTAGGATTTCATGCACCAAAAAGAAATAGCCAAATGCGTTATCCTCTTTCTATATTAAGCACTATTTTAGGCGGGAATATGTCATCCAGATTATTTGAAAATGTCAGAGAGCAAAGGGGATTAGCCTATCAAATATCCTGTTCATTGAGAAAATTTGATGAAACCGGCGCGATTATCATTGATGCTGGAATAAGAAATAAAAAAATGCTTGAAGCTATCAATATTATATTAAGCGAATTATCTCTTATTAAAAATGAGTTAGTTACCAAAAAAGAACTTCAAGCTGCAAAGGAGTTTATCTGCGGACAATCATTGCTCCATCTGGATAACACGATAAATAATGCTCTCTGGATAGGAGAAAAGGTCTTACTGAATGATAAAGCAGTTGATATAAATGAAGTAATAAAAAAAATTATGCGTGTAGATGCAAATGAATTAAAACTAGCTGCACAAAATGTTTTTAAACAGAATAATTTAAATCTGGCTCTTATTGGGCCTGTTTCAGCAAATAAAAATAATATATTAAAACAAGTGAAGAACTTTAAATAATGAATAATTCCATGAATATTTTTGAACTCTTTGGTATAAAGGTCAAAGTGCACATCACTTTCATCCTTTTGCCGCTCTTAATGGGTTTGGGAGTTTTGTTTACAGAAGGCCCTCTAAATGCAGTAAGAGCAATTATATTCATTTTATTTATTTTTACCTGTGTAACCTTTCATGAATTTAGCCACTCATTAGTAGCACAGCATTTTAAAATTAAGGTTAAGTCAATAACTTTGCTTCCCATTGG
>CAYQKA010000021.1:9129-14108 GCA_964418055.1 uncultured Planctomycetia bacterium
AAAGACATACTCTCTAAGGAACATTTTACAATTTCACCAGAAGCTACCATATCCAAAGCACTAGAATTATCACTTAAAACCTCTCAGCAAGATTTTCCGGTTATAGCAGATAATAAGGTTATTGGTATCCTGACTAGACAAAACTTAATCTCTGCCATTCATGAACATAGCAAGGAAAAAGCAGTTAAAGACGTCATGAGCCGCAAATTTCTTTCAGTTAGAATGACTGAACATCTAACAACCTTATATAGCAAAATGGCAGCTAATAACCTAAAAACAGCTCTGGTTTTTTACCGTAATGAACTCAAAGGTGTTATTAGCTTAGAAGACATAGCTCGAGTATATAATTTAGAAGCTAAAACATAAAAAAGGTAGGTTTAAAATGGAGAAAAAAATTACTGTTGGTCCTTCACTTTTAGCTGCAGATTTTTCAATTCTTAAGGAAGAAATAAAAAGGTCTGAAACCGCTGGAGCGGATTTTCTGCATTGTGATATTATGGACGGTCATTTTGTTCCCAATATATCTTTTGGGCCCTCTATAGTTAAAGATATCAGGAAGACCACTAAATTAACGCTAGATGTCCATTTAATGATTGAAGATCCACAAAAATATCTGAAGCCCTTCATTGATGCTGGAAGTAACATCATTACCGTACATATCGAAACTCTAAAGGAACCTAGAAAAATTCTAAAGGATATTAAAAGTGCAGGCCTAAAAGCAGGCATATCACTTAATCCCGATACACCTGCCGAGAGCTTAAATGATGTTTTGGATATAGCTGATATGATTCTCATAATGACTGTACATCCTGGATTTGGAGGACAAAGTTTTATCACAGAATGCCTACCCAAAATAGAGAAAATCAAAGAGATGTTCGATGGTGATCTTGAAGTAGATGGCGGCATTAATTATGAAACAGCTCAACTAGCTGTAAAAGCAGGAATCAATATGGTTGTAGCCGGCACACATTTGTTTGGCTCTCATGATATGAAAAAGGATATTGAAAATATAAAATGTCTAAAAAAATAGAATTCGGAACTGATGGCTGGAGGGGAGTTATTGCGGAAGATTTCACTTACGATAATGTCCGTCTTGTAGCTCAAGCCATAAGCGACCATATAAATTACTTTCATAAAAAAGAAAGAAAGATTGTTGTCGTTGGTTATGATACCAGATTTATGTCAAAAAATTATGCCAAATTAATAGCTGAAGTTATCACTGCTAACGGCATAAAAGCAATTTTTTCTAAGGAATTTATTCCCACACCAGCGTTAAGCCTGGCAGCTAAAAAAAGATCTACAGCTGGGGGAATAATGGTCACCGCAAGCCACAACCCAGCTAATTTTAACGGAATTAAATACAAAACAAATTTAGGCACTTCAGCTGGTCTTGAGATTACAAAATCGATTGAAAGCTTTTTAGGCAAACATCCAATAAAGAAAATAGACTACAGCCTGGCAGTCAAAAAGAAACTTATTAAAGAAATTGACTTATGCAAAGAATACTTAAAACATATAAAAAAATTCGTAGATTTTCCATTAATAAATAAAAGTAAATTTAATGTATTAATTGATGCTATGCATGGTACCGCTGATAGCCTCATGAAAGGATTATTAGAAAAATCAAATATTAAAATGTCTTTTATTAACAACGAACCACGTTGTGACTTTAATGGAATTAAACCTGAGCCTATTGAAAATAATTTAGGAGAACTTAAAAGGCTTTTAAAAAAAGGCAAGTTTGCCGTAGGATTAGCCACTGATGGCGATAGCGACAGAGTGGGAGCCATGACAGAAAGCGGCCGGTTCATTAATTCTAGTCAGATATTTTCATTACTATTACTATATTTTATCGATAAAAAAAATATGAAGATTTCTATCGGTAAAACTGTTTCATGTTCAAGCCTAATAAACAAAATAAGTGATGCCTATAAAATTAAAATATATGAAACGCCTATTGGTTTTAAATATCTAGCTGATTTAATTATAGAAAATAAAATTTCTTTTGCCTGTGAAGAATCAGGGGGAATTGGCTTAGCAAAATATCTCCCCGAAAGAGACGGGATACTTGCTGAACTTTTAATTCTTGAAATGCTTTCTGCATACAAAAAATCACTCGGAGAAATAATGCGTGATGTAGAAAATAAATTTGGTAAATTTTATTATCAAAGAGTTGATATAAAATATCCTGCACATAAAAGAGAAGAAATAATGCATAATGTTTCACCCCTTAAAGTAAAAAAATTAGATGGCAGCAGAATCAAACACGTTCAAGAAACAGATGGTCTGAAATATTTTTCAGATGACGGCAGTTGGCTCTTATTCAGGTTTTCAGGCACAGAGCCTATTTTAAGAATATACGCAGAATCAGATTCAGCAGCCAAAACAACTAAAATAATTAAATCAGCTGTGAGAAGGGTTACTTAATGCATCCCGATAAAAAGAAAATTCGTAATTTTTGTGTCATTGCTCATATAGATCATGGCAAATCAACTCTCTGCGACAGACTTCTTGAGTTTACGGGATCTATAAGTCAGAGAGATTTTAAAAATCAGATTTTGGATGATATGGACTTAGAAAGAGAGCGGGGTATAACAATCAAAGCCTCTGCAGTAAGATTCAATTATAAGGATAAAGATACTCATAATGAGTATATCATGAATCTAATAGACACTCCGGGGCATGTTGATTTTACCTATGAAGTCTCTAAATCGCTTTCAGCTTCAGAGGGAGCTATCATACTAGTTGATGCAGTTGAAGGCATAGCAGCTCAGACAGTTGCTAACTATCATTTGGCTAAAGAAAATAATCTTGTTATGATTCCGGTAGTAAATAAAATTGATTTACCGCATGCAGATATTGATCATGCTAAACTTCAACTTATTAGTGCTTTTGGTTTTCAGGAAGAAGATATCTTGATCGCCAGCGCTAAGATGGGCCTGGGAACGGAAGATATACTTAAAGCTATCATCGAAAAAATACCCCCGCCCAGCGGAAATAGTCAAAAACCACTGAAGGCATTAATTTTTGATTCTTCTTATGATGTTTACAAGGGTGTAATTTTATACGTTAGAGTTATTGACGGGGAAATAAAAGATAATCAAAAAATAAAATTAATGAACGCCGGAACATCCCATCAAATACAAGAAGTGGGAATTTTTAATCCCAAGCCCTTAAAAGCGAAAGGGCTCAAATGCGGTGAGGTCGGTTATCTGGCTTGTAATATAAAAGACGCTAGTATCGTAAATGTAGGTGAAACAATTACCTGCTTTAAATCTTCAGCCAAAGAACCTTTACCGGGATATAAAAAAATTAAACCGTTTGTGTTTTGCGGCATATATCCTGAGAATACTAAGGATTTTGAAGAATTAAAAAAAGCTCTTGAGAAACTCAAACTAAGTGATGCTTCTTTTACATTTGAACAAGAATCTTCAGAATCTTTAGGCTTCGGTTATCGTTGCGGCTTTTTAGGTCTCCTGCATTCTGAAATTGTCCAAGAGAGACTGGAAAGAGAGTTCGATGTTAGTCTTATTATCTCAATACCTAGCGTTGTCTATCGCATAGAAAGAACCAATGGTAAAGAAATAGAACTTGAAAATCCTTCAAAATTCCCCGATCCCCAGGAAATTAAGCATATTCTAGAGCCATGGATAAAAGCTTTTATAATCACTCCTCTTGACTATGTAAATGATATAATGCAACTAGTAAAAAACAGACGCGGAAATTACATAAAAACTGAATATCTTGGAGATGATAGATTAATTCTAACTTATGAGTTACCTTTAGCTGAAGTTGTAGTAGATTTTTATGATAAACTTAAATCTATTACTAGAGGTTATGCATCTTTTGATTATGAATTTATTGGATACAGACCAGGCAATTTAGCAAAGGTAGATATTTTATTAAATGAAAAAAGGTATGACTCTTTCAGTTTTATTGCACATAGAGATAGAGCTGAGCAAAGAGGTAGAGAAGTAGCCGATAAATTAAAAGCTCTCATTCCTAGACAATTAATTCAAGTAGCTATCCAGGCTGCTATTTCAAATAAAATTATTGCCCGATCAAATATATCTGCCCTCAAAAAACATGTAACCGGAAAATGTTATGGGGGAGATATAACCAGAAAGCGTAAACTTTGGGATAAACAAAAAAAGGGTAAAAAACGAATGAAGCAATTCGGTAATGTACAAATACCACAAGAAGCTTTTAAAGATATACTAAAAATATAAGAAAGGGTTAGCTATGTCAAAACATAACAAATCAGCAACACGTGAATGGGTTGAAACTATTGTAATTGCAGTTGCATTAGCTTTATTTATACGTACTTTCTTCGTGCAATCTTTTAAAATACCGTCAGGCTCGATGATTCCAACTCTTAAAGTCGGTGACAAACTATTAGTAAACAAACTTATTTATGGGCCCAAAATACCTTTTATCAATATTAAGTTGCCATCTATACGCCAACCTAAGACTGGTGATATTTTAGTTTTTAAATACCCCAAAAACCCAAAACGAGATTTTATAAAACGATTAATTGCTGGTGAAAATCAAATCGTAAAAATGGAAAGTAATCATGTTTTTGTTGATGATCAAATAACAGGCATTGAGAGGATCGACAATAATATGTACTACGCTTACGAAAACTTCGGAAAAATGGATATAAAAGTTCCCGCTGACAGCTATTATGTGTTAGGAGATAATAGTCGGGTTAGTAAGGATTCAAGATATTGGGGATTTGTTCCCGAAGACAATGTAGTAGGAAAGGCCTTCTTCATATTTTGGCCGCCACATAGAATTGGTGTCTTAAAATAAGCTTGTATTTATACAATATATATGGTATTATCGCATTGAGAATAACTATATATAGTATAAAGTGTAGACTTACAATAAATGCAAAATAACGACAAAATCCTAGGTATAGCCTTAATTATATCATTTGCCAGTCACAGTTTTATGTTTTTTCCGGCTGGCAAGATGTC
>CAYQKA010000022.1:0-14059 GCA_964418055.1 uncultured Planctomycetia bacterium
GTAGCGTCAAATGTAATGGTATCTGCTAATTCAGTTATGGTCATAATGCCAGTATCAGCGAAGGTGATTCCAAGCCCAGCAGTTACTTCTGAATCAGGAGTAGTGATAGTGTTTATTTCGTTTGAAACAGAACCATCAACCTCTGTCCCAGTTATTGTCATAACATCACCTACTACAGCGGTTCCAATTATACCCGCACCATCAATACTAATAGCTAATCCAGTAGTGGCTATATTACCATCACCTTGAATTGTATTAAACTCGTTAGTTATTGACCCATCAACCTCTGTGGCTGTGAAAGTAATCGTATCAGCCAATTCCGTAATCCCCATGATACCTGCCTGTGCAAAAGTTATTGGTAATCCTGCTGTAACATTGGTATCTGGGCAAGTGAACGTGTTTATTTCATTAGTAACAGAGATGTCGGTGTTAAACGTGTTCCAGTCGGCAGAACTCAAATAACCATTAGCAGCTGTGGCTGCCTGTGTAATTGAAACGGTTCCACCACTTTCTGATAGCGGTAGCGTAAATGTATAGCCTGCACTTGGAGACGTGCCTATTTCCCACGCACTCGTTGTGGAGTTATACCTTAATATAGAATCATTAACTACCCCAGTTAAATCCATTCCTTCTTGAGAACCAAAATCTCTATAAACCCAGTCAAGCTTATGCGTCCAGTTGTTGTATCTGGTTACTGGTGTTGCAAAGCAAACAGTAGCAAATATTAAAGGAAGGAATATCCCCCACAATATACCTCTCAATTTATTCATAAGTCAATGCCGCCCTTCCAGTCCAAGTTCCATACGCTATTTGTTTTACTGTCATAAAAGCACTTCCATCATAGGTGTATTTAAAAATAAGCCAGCCTTCGTCGCCAACACCAAGACCCTTTGCCCCATAGCCTACATAAAGCGGTTGACCATCAGAGCGTCCTGTATAATCAAAACGTTCTTGCATATTAAGAGGGATAGTAACAACTCGTTTGGCTAAAATATCTGCCTGATGCTCTCTACCCTCTGATTCACTATTCTTTACCGCACCTGTAGTTTTATAAGTATCTCCTAATCCGCTCATATCTTATTCACCGAAAGCCTTTCTTTGCTGACGCAACTGTCTCATCTGTAAACTTCTCTTCTTTTTTAATTCCTTTACTTTATTTATTGACTCGCTATGTAATTTCTGTATCGTAGCGTCCATAGTTTTTAATTCACCATCTAAAGCTTTTGAGTGCTGACTAATAGCTCTTTGCTTATCTTCTTCAAGTTCTAATACCCTCGTCTTAATTTCGCCATTAACTTCTCGCTCTTCATCATCAAACTCTTCTTTTTTATGCTTAAACATATTACCTATACGGATATGATTAAATAAACGGGAGAATCTGGTTTCCCCAATAGCTGGTTCACCGAATCCCTTTTCTCCGTCTCGTAATTTATGAATAGCCTGTCTTACATCAGCCATATCAGAAAAAGCCCAAGAAGATATTGCCTGTAGCTGTGCCCTTACTTCTGGGGTCATAGTTCTCGGGACTACATTATAATAACGATATATTTCTGGGTGAACCCCCTCAATAGAGTAAACACTTCTTATGTTTAATGGAGCGGAAGTATCTACCATTTGAGCGTCTGTATGGACAGGAGCTTGATTCCCAACGATAATATCTTTAACGCTTTTTACAATACCTTCTTGCATATTAAACCTTCTTTGGTATTCTGAAAACTGGGAACTCTCTCATGAACTGATGTAGTTCCTCAACGTTTTTAAAAAGTTTTTCATTATATTCTTTCATAAAATATTTTTCAAGTGCTGTCATCAGTGCTGGTGGCATACTTACTCCCCACCTTAGAGATTTATCTTTTGTCGTCGCTGTATCGTTGTTCCTACTATTTCTAAAAGCTTGATTCTGTCTTATGATTCCTCGTGTGTGGTCTAAATTACTGCCGACCTGAGGTTGCTCACAACACGGAAACTCTTTTTCATTGTAGGTTTTCCCACACCAGTTACAATACAAAGACTTATCTTTGAGCCATAAGTTTAAGAAGGCTCTTGCTGCTTTCCATTTTGTTCCAGTTCTAACTAACATATTTTTCCTTTTAAATAAGGGCAGAGAAACTATCCGCCTCTGCCCCCAGCGTTAAAGCTGTTGCTTAGCTAAGAAACCACCGTAGTTGTGCAAGCACTCAACAGTAGCCTCACATAAAACCTCACCCTTCGTAGAATCACCAGTTTTGGCGAGTTCACGAGTATCAGGTTTTCTAAGGTAAGCGATTTTAAAGAGGTCTTCGTTTAAACCCATAACATCATAATTAGTGTCTCCACTAACCGTCATGTATCTATGAGCAAATAACTTAACCATACGAGCTGCATCAGCCTCGTAAACATCAACGCTGTTGATAAGTCTCTTATCTTCAACATTAACATTCTTAGTAGCACCGCCTGTAAACGCAGAGATTTTTCTCTTTATATACATACCCCCATAGACTGCATTAACTTCTGTCCCATTATCCCAAACCAACTGGAAATAATCATTAAGGATAGATTCACTTAATGAAATACCAGACTGACTTGTTACTAATGATAAGAAGTTCTTTACGCCCATAAGTTGGCGAGCTGCTGAACCGCTTCCGCAAGCTAACGAACCACGCAGAACTGCATATTCCATATCGTTTTTAAGCATCTTCAATGCTTTAGTTGCCTCATAGGCAAATCTGTCATCAAAGTTAGCCGTATTAACGATTCTCTCGGTATCAGAAACCTGATAGCCTTGACGGAATATCTGGGTAAAGTTAAACAACCTTGTTGGGTTGGTCAACGTCGGATAAGAAGCGTCCGCACCCTCTGTGTAGGCATTAGTCTTAACATCACCTAACGTATCGGTAAGCCATTCATGCAAAATCTGTTTCGCAGATGAAATAGCTAACCCAGAAACCAACTGATTTTCAGTAGGTGTAAGGTTAGTCAAAACATCTAACAGGTCTTCACGAATTGCTTTATCGTCGTAAGTATAACCAGTAGCCATAATTTAATTTCCCCCTTTCAATGATGTCCTCACGAGGTTCGTCGCTTTGAAGCAGCTTGAAGGATAGTCTTCACAGCTGTCTTAGCGTCTTTAACCCCCCCTGTTTTTTTTAAGCGATTCAAGGAGTCGGCTACAGGTGAGCCCTCAGCTGGTTGATGTCCGCCACCTTCTATAAGCGTCTTTTTCTGCAAATTACCTACTTGACGTTTAAGTTTATCTTGCGTCTGTTTGGCTTTGGGGTTGTTACGCCTCGCCACTCTTCCATACGCAATATCGGCAGCAGCAGATAAGCCTTCTGGGTCAGAAGAAAAGCGTTTATCTTGCATAATAACCGCTATTTCTTGGGTAAGAGGGTTTTTAGGATTCCACCCTGTAAAGCGACCTGAGACATCTTTAATAAAAGCATCTGGGTAACGTTGGACAACATCATCATAACTTTGTCGTCTCCTTTGGTCTCCCGTTACTTTTTGAGTCTCTTCAGCCCTCTGCTCTTTGAGCATCTTGGCTATATTCCCTTCACGGATAATTTCCTTCTCTCCCTCTGCCCAACCCCTATGTTCGGGGTTCTCTTGTGCAAAAGTCTCAAGCTGAGCTATTGTGAGCTTCGGTTTTTGTTCTCCTTGCTGAAGACCAACGTCTTTAATAGCTTCCTTAATCATTTCAGGAATCCTATCTACGACTTGGTCATGCTTCCGCTTCCACTCCCGAGCAACCTGCTCCAATGGAACGCCACGTCCGTCTACATTAGTCTCAGGCTTACCCGCCTGCGGGGTTGTAGACTCAGCACCGTCGGCAACCGACCCTTCTGGTTGACCAGTGACTTGCTCCTGAGCACCCGACTCTGGAGTCTCACCTTCTACGGGTGTATTTTCTTCAGGTGGCGAACCTTCTCCTACGCCGTTTTCATTTTCACCAAACTCTTCTAAATCTTTCATTTCTTCCTTTCTTACTCTTTCTGACCCTCAGAGGGGGATAAGGATTCAATGTTATTATTTAAAAAACTACCTAAGTCAGCCGTCCTATTAAGCCAACCATTTAGGTTCTTCCCAGCACCTTCTGGGTCTTGCTCTGCGAGAATCTTATAATGATTCTCTCTTTCATAGATGAGGTCATTTACTAATTCATCTTCACCATGCTCTGTAATATAGTCTTTTACTTTACCTATGGTCTTATTTCCTATAATGCCATCAGGCTCCGCTCCGACTATACTTTGAAGCATCTTAGTTGATGTTCCAGTTCCTGCGTTTGTGCCAAAGTCCATAACTGCTATTGCAGCATTTTGAGAAGGAATCATATCATAATTAGGTTTCTTATAAAACTCCTCTTCATAAATGTCTAAGGCTTCACCAAACGATATATCTGAAACAGGCTGTTGCTCTAAACCTTGTTGCTCTCTTGAAGCGTCATAGGTGTTTTGGGTAATGCCGTGCATAGATGGGTCAGCTGGGTTATATCCTTGTTCCCATTTAACATTAAACGATAACGCTTTTTTAAACGTTCCGTCTTTTATTTTTGCCAGCGAGTTCTTTATTTCTTTTTTCTGTTCGCTGTTTAATCTTGAGCTGGGCTTTTTCTTCTTGTCTGACATTTTTTTTTACCCTTTTCCTTACGTCCAGATTTGGTTTAGGCTCATTAGCCTTTTTAATAATAATGTCTCTCATTTTATCATTTGCTATTTTGTAATCTGCCACCTTACTGCTCCCAGTCTTTAATCGGAGCGTCTGGGTTTTCTATCACCGTTAATTCATCAGCAGCTACTCTAACTTCACTTGAGTAGTTAGTTTCTAAATCAATGATGTGGTCGCAACCCATTTTAATTCCACGCATCTGACTTAATTTTTTTTCATCAGTAACCGTTTGCCAGTTCTTGTTGATATAATCTCTCTGTTCGGTCATGTCCTTAACAACACTTTTCCAGAGATTACTTTTTTGCATCTCCCCTATAAGACCATTCCTCATATCTATTCTTTTTCTTAGGTCAGCCTTATAGTCTTCAAGATTCTGACTGGGCACCGATTTGACTTTATTCTTGATAAAGTCTGGATAACTTGCGTTCTTAGCCATCTTAATTCCTTCCCGCCGACTGGTCGGCTATTGTGGTTTGTTTTTGCAGTGCCCTTCCTTTTGCATCTGGCTGTATTCTCAACATACCCAAGACCTGAGCCTCTTCCATGTCGGTCAGTTCGCCAGTTTTAAGTAGCTTAACTAAGAGTTCTGGGTTTAGACCTTGCTGTTGCTGTTCTTGCTGACGCTTTTTCTGAACTTCTGGTGAACCAACGTCGGTAATAAACTCTTCCCAGCCTTCTATGTCTAACTCTTGGTAAAATCTTTTATAAGCATTTGCTAAGTTCTGCGGGCTTACAACACCAGTAGATAAAGCTATCTGATTAGTAGATGCCTGAAGTATCTGGCTCGCCTTTTGTATTCTTAGCTGCGGGTTAGTATTTTGGTCATTTCCCCTAATTTTAATCTTATACTTACCCTGTATTTCTTCCTTGCCAAGCTTAACATCATAACCAGTAGGAAGTTTCTTATCTGCGAAATATCTAAACGTATATTCGTCAGAACCATACTGGCACCAGAGTTCCCATATCCAATTAAACAATTCTTGGAAACACATAGCGTGAGTATCAGCGTCTAAGGTGGTTATTACCTGAGCACTCTGTTGCTGTAAATCTACCTCGCCTTTAGTTCTTGGCTCTCGTCGGTTAATCATAGACTGAAGTCCGAAGTCTATCTGCCCGACAAGTTCTTCTATCTTTGTCTCAAGAATCATTTGCTCTCTCTCATAAGAATACTCTACATTGGTGTTGTGCATATTCAGAGGAGCGATAACATCTGATATTTTTTCAGTGCCCTTAACCGCTAAGCCCTGTCCAAATATAAACTGCATAAGGTTCGGATTTATCTGATTCTGTTTGTAAGCAAATAAAGGAGCGTTCCTTAAAGTCTGGTTGTCAATTTTCTGCATGTGCTGAACGTCTATTTCCTTAACTATATCTTCAAGTAGCTCAGGAAGACCTCTATGGGAATACCATCTATCATCACAGAGTTCATAATATAATTTAACAAAAGGTTTCTTGCCTGTCCAGAACGGTAAAACTATTTCTCTAAATTTCAAACTGAAATCAGGAGCGATAGTATAAATCTTCTGATTCATAGAACCAGTGCCATCATCTTCCAAAGAACCGTAAGCTTCCCAAATCCTAATCTGCGGGTTGGAGTCCTGTAATCGGGTAATACCTTCTCTGTTGTCTTTGGTTAGTGTTATCTGTTTATCATCAAGGTCATACTTTTTTTGTTTTATAATTTCATCAACGGCTGTTTTATTCCAGCCTTTTTGTTCGGCGTTATTAACTAAGTCAGAAAAAGGAATCCAAAACTCATGAACCAAATGCGGACAGTCCTGCGGGTCAAATCCGCTGGCTGACGGAACAAATATATCTTCAGGAGCACAAAGAGCTACATCAGGGAAATCATAGACAACATCAGCACTTTTTACCTTTATTTCCCTTTTATTGGTGTTTAAAATGACATCTGCTGCCTTTAGGCAGGCTTCTTCGTTCTCTTCTGCCACTTTGTCGTGCATATCAATATCTAATTGATGTATTATAAAAGCGGACACCTCTTCGGGTGTTCTTTCTATGTCAAATAACCATGCCCCTGTTTCTAAAGGAATATCATAAAGGCTGAACGTGTCTTCACGATTTATGATGTTTGTTTTCCAATGTGGCTTCATTACGGTAAAGCCTTTTTCTAACTCTCTATCTATAGCGATAAGAGCCTTAGGCTTTATTTTAATAATATCCATAATAAGGTGGTCAAGGAACATCTCTACCTTATGAGCTTGCTCCCATGTGGTTTCACCCTCAGGCTCTATCTGAACAACAGGTCTTATGCCGAACAAACGCCTCATCATAGATGCCTTGAGCTTCTTAATCTTGGTGTCTAAGGTTGGCATGCGGATATTAGAACAGCCTACAAACGGAAACGTTTTGTCCTTTTTGATTCGCATGCGGAGCCTATGCCACTTATTTTGGTTAGTAATCCACTCGCTTCTGGCGGCATCACCATCATCTGACACCCAGTTCTTTATAGAAGAAACAACCGCTTCAGATTTCCTGAAAGCATCCTCTTTGGCTCTTACTTCTTCGCCTGTCTTGTTTTCCCCTTCAAATAATACACTCATTTATTATACCTCATATCCGTAGTTTGCTTTCCTTATCGCATTATAAGAGGTTGTCTCGTCTGGCATGAGTTCTCCATACCGTCCTCGTTCCTCTTCCTGAAAGTTATCAAAAAATACAGGCTGAATTATCTGCTCTGCATAGGCTAATGTGTCAACAATATCGTCCCATCTGGAAAAACCAACCGTTAAAAGCTCATCTTTGGCTTCTCGGTGCTCTTTTTTAATATAATACTTGCCCGCTTCAAACAAAGGCTGCAACGAAGCGACTATTCGTGCCGTTTTGTTGCGGATAGACTTACCACCCGCTGCCGCAAAGACATTTTTAAGCTCTTTTACGGGTAAATACATACCCCGCTCTTGCGAAATGCGGATAAAACTATCAAAAAACTCTTTTTCACGACCCGCTGGGACACCAACTACCGTGATTCGGTTCTTATTCTGGGCAAACATGTTCAGTGCGGCGTTGATAAACTCCAACTGCGGAGCATGGGTGCGTATATAACTGACCAAATACCTGTTGGAGTGCTCATCTATAGCTATTAAGGAAGCAACCTTGTAGTCAGCCTTAGAATCGTCCTTATATGCGGGGTCTATAGTCATCACCATATTCACCTGCGGTGGTAATGTCTCCCAATAACGAATCTGGTTCTCCTTAATAGGTGCGGCTTCGCTGGAAATTGGGTCATTTAGGAACTCACAGGCAAAAGCCCATGTCCCTATCTCCTTCTTACGCTGCTGTAATTTCTCATGAGACCATAAATCGCCCCATAATTCCTTACCAACACGTTCTTCCGCTCCAATATACGCCTGATACAATTTCTTAGTCCAGCCATTGTCCTGATTCAGGAACTCATTTAAAAGAGCAAGTGGTGAAATAATAGTGCCTATCATGACCATCTGCCCCTGCGGGAGCATGGTGTTCATACAGGCTTTAAAAATCCAGTCCCGTAAATTGCTTCTCTGTTCTTCAGACGCAACAGAGTCATCTGTCTCAATATCATCAATAATAAGCAAATCTGGTCTAAATCCACGAATCTGCCCACCCCCACCTTTTGCCATAATCGTCACGCCGTTGGATAGTTCCATGTTGGTCTCAGTCCATTTGTCGGACTTTAAATCACCAAAGAAAAATTTTATTTTTTCGTTATTCTCTATCTCGCTTCTTATCTTTCTAACCCACAAGGCAGCTAACCCCTCAGATGCAGATATGATAAGGATATTGCTTTTGTGCTTAAATAAGGCACACCAGAGAGGATAGAAAATCGCACATATAGTGGACTTTGCAAACCCTCTCGGTGACGCCAGCACTAACCTATCAGAAGTGGGAAGGAGCTGATAGATTTCCTGATGAAACGCAGGCACCTTGAAACTCATATAATGGCTCATAAAGAACTTAACAAACTCATATAAATTAGTGCTATAAAGATTATAGTAGTATTCCGCCGCTTCCTTAGTTAGTGCAAACTTGTTATCAGTCTTGGTCATCAGCTCTCTTTTTACGGTTAAACTGTATTAACAGCTGTGTCAGTGGTCAAAATTGCATGTATTATACGGTAGGGTATAAACTATATATAGCGGGTGCACGGGGGGGGTATCTCCCACCCAACCCAGACGTTCTATCCCACTCGCTTGCTTCAGTCTTATATTACAAGCTGTTGTAGAGTCTATGATTATGTCAATTATAAAATACCCTCTTTTGTCGTATCTATATATATATTAAGTCTTTAGGGCTTCCGCTGCCGCTTCCGCTGCCGCTTCCGCTGCCGCTTCGTGCTGTGTCTCCATGCCTAAATAGCTTGTAAGTATATATATAAAAGCAATAATAAACCATCTTTTAGCTTGGCGTCGGCTGTTATTCAACGTCGCTTTTTTGTCGTGCTATGTCAATGGTCTGTTATTCCACGTCGCTTTCGGGCTGTGCAATAACGGGCTTAATTTGTTCTACGGCGGTCTCTGGCTGTTCAATATCAGGCTTGTCCGCTTTCGTTTCATACTTGTCTTGTAGTTGTCGGGCTATATCGTTGAATATTGAGACGCTTTGAGTGTTCTCTGGCTTGACGAAACCTTTAGACTGTCCGAGTATTTTCCAGTAGCCTAATTTAGTGTTTGGCGACGCTGTTTGCTCGTGTAATTCTATAGTTTTTCTTTCATAATCTTCTTTAGATAGGGTATACCGTGCGACCCGCTCATCAAGTATCTCATCTATATAGCTAAGTATACGCTTGTCTCTTAACAGTCTATTGGCTTGACTTGATGCATTTTTCGGCGAATATCCCGCTCGTATGCATGCATTTGCACCGCTCTTGTCTATACAATAGTGTTTGCAGAAGTCTCGTTGTTTAATGCTTAGGGTTCCAGCAAGTTTATCTTGGAGTCGGTTTCTTGCTTTTATTCTTATGGCGTTTAATCTATGGGCGGGAGCCTTGAAAGTCTTGGAGCGGTCTGGTGTGTAATCGGTAGTCGGGAGCGAGTTGTCGCTTAGTTTTGTTTTGTTATTAAAGCTATCATTAAATAGTTTTTCGTCGTGCGGTTTCATGCTTTTGGCTTTCGGTTTCGGCGATTCCACGTCGGTAATTCAATAAGTTAGGGCTTCCCTATTCTTAGGCACTCTTGAGCGTGAGATTCCTAAAAAAACAACCTTGTAAAATAACCCTTGACATCATTATCCTATAGTGTATACTCAAGTGTATACCTAATAACGAGAGGAGTTAAGACATGCAGATAGGATTAGAAGTAGAGGGTGGGATAGTTACGGGCGACGGTGAAAATTATCTTCGTGAACACTTGAGCGACCGCTGGGTTATTGACAGCGACCCGTCAGTTCACGTCCCTAATTGTTACAGACAGTCAGCCGAATTGAAACGTAAACCGTTCAGCATTGATAAGCTGGGCGACGTTACGGGCGAGCTTGAAAATATATTTGCCTTAATGAAGTTCAACGCTGGGTGCGGGATTCATTGTCATGTTAGTCCCGACATAAGCGACATGAGCAACCCTAAAAAATTGGCTTTCATGAAAAACATTGTCAAGCTGTTCTACAATAATCAAGAGTTAATATATCAGCTTAGCGGGTATCAACGACGTTCGTCAAGTTATTGCAGACCCTTGCGACATATTCAAAGTGTGGGGAGCGGGCAAGACATAGTTAAACAAGTAACAACCGCGAAAAGCTGTATAAGCTTGTTTAGTTCTTTATATTCGTGCGATACAAGCCGAACGCGACAGATTCTATCTGGACATAATGCGAGCAACCTTAGGCACCGTAACGGTTCGTTGACACGATATTTAGCCTTGAATCTATTACCTATATTAGACAGTCAGACCAAAACAGTTGAGTTCAGACTTTTAGACAGTTTAGACTATAATGCAGATAGAGTCTCTTTACTAATAAAGCTACTCTATAAAATGGTGGTGGGAGCGAAAAACAAAAACAAGGTGCGAATCTTTACGAAACAACGAAAAGTCAGACTCATAGACCAACAATATAAACCCGTCAAGAGATACAACCACAAAAGACTATATGAATTACTACGGTCTATTGACATGCTGGGCGACTATCAAGAGTTGAAAAACCATTTTAGGCACTCGGCTCAACCCTTAGCAGATACAACCAACCTAACCGAAAGTAACCTATAAACGAGAGGAGTTAAGATGTGCGGAATATTTGGAGCTTTCAAAACGAGCAACGAAAGACGGTTGAATCCTAAAATAATCATGGCGGGAGCTATTAAGGCTCAAGCGAGCGGGCTTGATAGTGCGGGTATATGCTTTCACAAGCGGGGCAAGGCTCCTATTCTAATCAAGCAACCCGACAGCATGGGGCGGTTGATTTTAGAACATTACGACCGAATATACAACCTAATCGGTTCGTGTGATGTAGTCCTTGCACACACAAGGCAAGCGACAACGGGAGCAGTTACCTATTTCAACGCTCAACCGTTCATGCGGGAACCTTACGTTTTTCTACATAACGGACATATTAGTGGGCTGGGCAACAAAAACATAAGCGACAGCAACGAATTGAGCTTTATTTTACAGCGAAACGGGGTTGACGCTTTAAAAGAACATATCAATACACGCTGGGGTTTTGCTAATTTAGTAATATACGACTATAAGAAAAATACCTTGTTATTAAGTCCAGAGCAAGTCGGGAGCAGAATTATAATACAAGCTACAAGGGGTGTAAACTATTTTGCCTCAGTCCCGAATTGGCTACCGTTCAACAAAAGCACAAAGTTAGTTGACACGTTCAGTTATAAAGTAGGCACTCAAGACGTTCAAAAGTTAGCTAATTATAGAGATACTGTTAAGGCATGGCGACGTTACATAACAACAACCGCAACAAAAACGAAAGGCAGTGTAAAATGGCAGAATATAAAGTAACAAAAATCGGTTGGGAATCTCAGAACCCTATGTGTCCTATAGTCTTATTAAGAAAAAAAGACCGTAGAGCCTTAGGGGTTGAGTTGAGCGAAAAAGTGACAGTCAATAAGGTTGGCGACACTCGCAAGTTGTCTTGTGTCGTATGGCAACAATTCAAGGAGTTTATAAACGACGACGTTGCAACCTTAAACATAAGAGCCAGCGAATCGTTAGGTGTAAAGCTTGACGACTCTATTGATGTCGCTCGTGAAGTCGCAACGATAAACGAGAGCAACCTATAAAATAAAGCAAGCCATGCTTTAATCATAAGGGGCAAGCCTAACCGCTTGCTCTTTTTTTTGTCCGCAACCCTTACCATAGTAGAGCCGACCCTTACGCTTAATCCGACAAAAGACCTTACTTACCGCTTGCGGTGTGATATTTAGAGCCTTAGCGACCAACCGTTGACGCTTGTGGAGCCTTAATAACTGTATTATATCCCGCTCCTTAGCTGTTAGCGTTTGAATAAATCCTTGAAAGTCAATATCTTGAATTGTCTTATCCCATGAGTCCACCGCGATAGCACGATATACGCCCGACTCAAAACTATTTAATATCCGACCTCCATTAATTCCCGCTCCACCCTTTAACTCAACTTGATGAAAACTTACAGGAAACGTTCTCCGCTTGCCCATTTTTTTAGCTCTCCCGTCGCCGTTTGCCCAACTCTCCCGTCGCCGTTTTCAACTCTCCCGTCGCCGTCGCTACTGGAATATCTGCTTAGCCCGCCCTTATATTCTACGTCGCACCCTTAACGCTGAAACCAAAACCCAGAATCTCGTGCGTCAGAAAACCGACGCTGAAAGACCTACTCTTCAAAAAATATCCCCCAAACCCACCTTTCTGAGTCATGAAAGCGACGCTGAATAATTGCGTCTTCTGACATAAACCCATGCAAATAAACAACTTAAACTCCCGCCTTCGCTTCTCCTGCGATATTGGAATGTTATTCGCAGATGAGATGGCTGGAAGATGAGATGGCTGGAAGCTAAACCTACCGTAATTAAAAAAAACGCTGGAACTATCAAAGCTCCAACGCCTTTATCACATCATCAACACTTCTGGCTAAAATATACTTAACCCCAACGCCACCGCACATCTCTTGGAACTCTTTCTGTGCTTCTGACTGCTTGCCCACCTTGCTTTTAACTTCTATAAAGGCAAGCTCTTTGTTTGTAAATACCGTCAAATCTGGGAAGCCGACGAACGTGTAGAGGTCAAATCTATAAAACTTTCCGTCTCTAACTCCGTGTGTCTTGGTTTTGCCGACAACATAGCCACGCAGTTTCAGATATTTAATAATCGCTAACTGCACCGCCCCCTCAGGAGCATTAAGTTTTCTTTTTATCCCCGATACTCTCATTGGCAGCCCTTTTCTTTTGGAACCTATCCATTACACCCCTAAACTCTTTTGCGGTTGTTTCTAAAAAATCAAGTGCTTCTTCGCCCACTATGCACGTTTCTTTTACGTCTTTACCTTCGCCGACGGCTATAACAAAAGCTGGTCTACTCGCCACACCACTCTTATAAACGTCGCCCTCAATTAAAATAACCTCAAGGTCGTTCTTAATTGTTTTAAATAATCTATCTGCTGACATTTCCCACTCTCCCGTCGCCGTTTACTAAACGTTGTTTATGGTAACTTCTCCCTGACTGTTCTCTAAATCGTCAAGCTTCTTATTTACTAAAATCGCATAACCTTTAGAAATACCGCCGCCAGTTACCCAACGACATAAACTCGTCTGGTGTAATTCTAAAGCAATACTCAATTCTAAATAGGTGTAATCTTTTTTCGCTTTTTTCAAACGCTCTAAAGCCTGTTCTTTAATATTCACGCTACTCACTCTCCTTTCAGAACATCACTAATTGCCTGTTCTTCTATTTTATCTAAAAGCCCAAAATCAGCCTCTATATACACGCCCAAGTTATTTCTTACCGACTCAATTTCTATGTTCTCAATGGTTTTATACCACTGCCCACGCCTACCGTCCGAATCCTCGCCATCATTTTTATCCATAATATCAACCCAAACCTCAGCAATAAACTCTTCTCCTTTCTCATATACCTTCACCGTTTTGAACATTCTAAACATTTTCTCGCCAACTTTCTTCGTTGATTATATTGTCCATGTCCTTAAAAGAGTAATACTGCCCCTGAAAATCAACAACAACCTTATCTCCTGCTCTGCCCAAACGATTCTTTTCAACGGCTATATACTGCTGCTTAATGCCGCCCTCTGCAAATCCCCTATATAAAATAAAAATCTGGTGAGCTATATGTTCTATCATGCCGCTGCCCAAAAGGTCATATTTTGACGGTGGTCTATCATAAGCTTGTCCCGACATAGGTCGCCTTAACTGCGAAACAACAACAATAGCTATGTTCCGCTTCTTTGCAATTTCCTGAAACTCCCTAAGATAACTTACCAACGC
>CAYQKA010000023.1:0-13600 GCA_964418055.1 uncultured Planctomycetia bacterium
ACGCCGGGCTTTTCTACCGCGTCCAACCCACATACCCATTTAAATGCCCTCCTGTATTTTAATTCGTTTAACCTTATAAACAAAAACAAGTTAGGAATTAAAAATAGTATAGCAAAACCTGCAAATAAAGTCAACTTTTAAAGTATTTAAAGACTTTATTAATAAAATACAAAGATATTTGAATATTTGGGGTTATTGCTTAAGTAATTCCTTAATTTTAGAGGGAATTATTTTAGGTTTGAAACTCTTATCTACACAGACAACTTCAACCTTAGCTGAAGCCAGAAGAATATCCTTTTTAAGCATATCCTGTTTAAAGATTAACGAAGCTCTACGACATTCTATAATATCAGAGCATATAGTTACACAATCACCGCAAGCAGCAGATGTTTTATAATCAATCTCAACTCTTCTAATCGTAAAAAGTGTTCCTTGCTTTGCGACTTCAGCCAAATTTACACCGCAAGCCAACATATACTCGTATCGTCCTTCTTCAAAATGCTTTAGATAATTTCCATAATACATTACCTTTTCGCAATCGGTATCATGATAATATATTCTCTTTTCCATCTTGTGCATGACAATTTATTATATCTTATTCCTTTAAAAAGTACTATTAAAATTTAACAACTAAAAAAAGCCCCTCGTTCTAGAGGGGCTTTTTAATAATCATTCTCTTTCTTGGATTAAGCGAAATTACATCATTCCGCCCATACCACCCATTCCACCCATACCACCCGCAGGCATTGCAGGCATTGCAGGTTTATCTTTTTCAGGAATATCAGTAATTAAAGCTTCTGTAGTAAGCATCAAGGAAGCAATAGAAGAAGCATTCTGTAATGCATTTCTGGTTACCTTTGTAGGGTCGATTACACCAGCTTCAAGCATATTACCAAACACATCCTTCTGTACATCGTATCCAAAAGCCTGCTCTTTAGACTCTTTAACTTTCTGAATTACAACAGCGCCATCTAAACCAGCATTAATTGCTAATTGTCTAATGGGTTCTTCAAGTGCTCTCTTTACTATATTTACAGCTATTTTCTCATCACCCTTAAGCTTTACATCATCAAGGGCTTCAACACAACGGACCAAAGCAACTCCTCCACCAGGTACAATACCTTCTTCAACGGCTGCTCTCGTCGCATGTAGGGCATCTTCAACTCTAGCCTTCTTCTCTTTCATTTCAGTCTCAGTAGCAGCACCTACATTGATAACCGCAACACCACCCGAAAGCTTTGCCAATCTTTCCTGCAACTTCTCACTATCATATTCAGAATCAGAACTTTCAATTTGTTTTTTGATTTGAGAAATTCTTGCATTTATATCAGCAGGTTTTCCTGCACCTTCAATAATAGTTGTATTCTCTTTATCAACTGTTACCTTTTTAGCACTACCTAAATGCTCAAGACCAACATTTTCTAATTTTATTCCATGCTCTTCAGCAATAAAGGTTCCACCAGTGATTATAGCGATATCTTCCATCATAGACTTCCTTCTGTCGCCATATCCGGGAGCTTTAACTGTACAGCAATTTAAAGTACCTCTCAACTTATTAACTACGAGTGTTGCTAAAGCTTCACCTTCAACATCTTCTGTAATTATCAAAAGTGGCTTACCTGATTTTGCAATTTTCTCTAATAACGGAAGAAGATCTTTCATTGAACTTATTTTCTTCTCGTGGATCAATATATAAGGTCCCTCAAGCTCCGCAACCATTTTTTCACTATCAGTTGCAAAATATGGAGAACTATAACCTTGATCAAATTGCATACCCTCTACTACATCCAAGCTAGTATCAATAGATTTAGCTTCCTCAACCGTAATAACTCCATCTTTGCCAACTTTTTCCATAGCATTCGCAATCATATCACCTATAGCCATATCAGAATTAGCTGCTATAGCCGCAACCTGAGCAATTTCTTTTCTGTCTTTAATTGGCTTGGATAGTTTTTTTAGGCCTTCAGTAACTTTCGCAACACAGGTTTCTATTCCTCTTTTTAATGACATCGGATTAGCACCCGCAGTTACGTTTCTCAATCCTTCCCTGAATATAGCTTCAGCCAAAATGGTTGCTGTAGTTGTTCCATCCCCTGCTACATCAGATGTTTTCTCTGCTACTTCCTTAACTAACTGAGCGCCCATATTTTCATATGGATCTATCAATTCAATTTCTTTGGCAACAGAAACACCATCTTTAGTGATTGTTGGTGAACCAAACTTTTTATCAATAACTACATTACGCCCTTTTGGACCAAGCGTAACTTTTACAGCTCGGGCCAATTGCTCGACACCTTTTAAAAGTGCGCGGCGACTTTCTTCATTAAACATTAATTGTTTTGCCATTATATTCCTCCTTGAAATTAGGCTTTTAGCTTATTTTACTATTGCTAGGATATCTTCTTCTCTTGTGATTAAATAGGCTTCGCCTTTTGAATCAGTTACTTCTGTTCCTGAGTATTTTCCGAAAAGAATTATATCTCCTTTTGCCACCTCCGGTTTTTGACGACTTCCATCATCAAGAACCTTACCTTGACCTACAGCAATAACTTCAGCCTGTTGTGGCTTCTCTTTTGCATTATCAGGCAAATATATACCACCCCTTGTCTTCTCTTCTGCCTCTAAAACTTTCAGTAACACTCTGTCACCTAATGGTTTAATAGCCATTTAGTTACCCTCCTTTTTTTATTTATTTAGCAGTCTTCCATATAGAGTGCTAATTGTAGAGTAATCTTATAGTATATTTTTATAAAAATCAAGTGTTTTTTTTAAAAAAAAATAAATGGCATATGTGATTAGGAGTGATTAGAGCTAAATATCGTAAATTATCTCAATATATTAACTACTTTTCTGCATCTTGTAGTTTACATACAAACCACGAAGCGTAAGTTGCCTATCAACCAAATCAATACCGGGTACTAAATTCTTGAATAATGAAGAATCTCCTCCAGTAGCAATGACCTTAAGTTTCCCGCCATATTTACCTTTAAATCTGTTAATAATCCCCTCACACGCATCTGCCACTGAATAGAAAATACCATTTTGAATACTTGTTTTAGTATCTTTACCGATTAAACCTATGGGTTTTATGAGTTTGATTAAAGGTAATAATTCGGCCTTAGAAGAAAGTGCCGCTAATGAAGTTCTTACTCCCGGCATAATAATTCCACCCAGATATTCATTCCTCTTATTGACAATATCAAACGTTATTGCTGTCCCAAAATCAACCACTAATATATCACCTTGAGGATAATCATTATGAGCTGCAATCGCATTCAAAAGTCGATCAGCTCCAACCTGCTTCGGTTTTTTATACTTATTTTTAATACAATATTTCAGGTTTTTACCCCCCTGATATATTTCTCTAATACCTAATTCCTGTAGTGCTATTTTAAAATATTTATCAACCCTTGGAACAACACTGCAAAATATTGCAATATCATTTTTAGTTATTCGAACCTTATGATCCTTAATATATTTTCTTAGTAACCCCTTGCGAAACACTTCATTATTACTTTTGTCGATTGTTATCCGGCCAAAACTAACAATCCGATTTGACTTTACTAAACCTAAAGTTATAGAAGTGTTACCTATATCAGCTAGAAGTATCATTATTACATTTACTCCCCATTATTTTTATTTCATCAGCACTCTTAATCTTCTCTATCATACCGTTATCTGTCCTGACTAGCAGCGCCCCAGAACTCTCATCAACACCCATAATCATACCATTCATTATATCATTATTTCTATATATCTCCACTCTTAAACCAAGTTGATAACAGTGTTTATTCCAGAGCGTATATATATCCTTAAGATTATTTTCATTAAGACAATTATAATATTCATCAAGGTAGTTAATGATCATTGCTATAATTTCATTTCTTTTAACAAATTTACCACTGGTTTCCCATAGACTTATACTACCTTCTGGAATCACGCTAGATAAACTATTAGCATTTATGCCAATACCAATGATCAAATATTCTTGCTTAGTAGCTCCATGTAATGTTTCAGCTAAAATACCGGCGACCTTTTTATTTTTCACTATAATATCATTTGGCCATTTAATATAGGTTTTTAGGCTGTATAATTTTTCAATACTCAAGCATACTGCTACGCTTGAGGCTATGTAGAATCTGGATAAATCAACTTCATCAGCTCTTGGCATCAAAAGTACTGAAAAATAGATACCCCCTTCGGGTGAAACCCATTTTCTACCCAATCTACCCTTGCCCTGACTTTGTGTGGACGCGATAAAAATAGCTCCGTCATTTTCTATACTACCTACATATTTTTTAGCTTCATCATTAGTAGAAGTTACCTTATCAAAACAATATATTTGATGTCCAATCTTCTTAGTCCTTATATGAGGTTTTATTTCTTCTGAGTTAATTTCATCATTCATCTTATTAATCATGCTGCGCTTTACTTTTTTTTGTTATACTTTTTTTTACTTTTTTTAACTCATCTCTAAGTTTGGCTGCTTTTTCGAATTCTAGGTGTTGAGCAGCCTCATACATATCTTCTTCAATGTCAGCTGCAACCTGATACATTAATTGTAGATCAAGATTATCAGTTACTATATCAGATGCAATTTTGATGCTTTCAGCATGCATTTCTAATCCATCATTAATAGCCTTCTTAATTGATACAGGTTTAATATTATGTTTTGTATTATATACAATTTGTATTTCTCGCCTTCTCTCTGTCTCATCAATAGCCTTCTTCATAGCCTTTGTCATCTTATCTGCATACATTATAACCTTCGCATTTACATGCCTAGCACATCTTCCAGCCAACTGAATCAAAGATGTATGTGACCTCAAAAAACCTTCTTTATCTGCATCCAAAATACAAACCATAGAAACTTCGGGCAAGTCTATTCCTTCCCTTAGAAGATTGACACCTATAAGACAATCAAATTTCCTGAGCCTTAATTCCTTTAATATTCTCACCCTTTCTATTGTTTTTACTTCAGAGTGAAGATATTCAGCCTTTAAACCTAGATCTTTTAAATGAGCACTTAAATCCTCAGCCATGCGCTTTGTAAGCGTGGTGATTAAAACTCTCTGGTTCAATTTAGTTCGACTTCTAACTTGATAAATAATATCATCTATTTGCCCCCGAGACTCTTTCACCTCTATCTCAGGATCAATTAAACCCGTAGGTCTTACAACTTGCTCTGCAATCACTTTACTTTCTTTCATTTCTACTTCTCCTGGTGTAGCAGAAAGATATACTACTTGATTAATTAATTTTTTAAATTCATCACTTTTCAAAGGTCGATTATCCAGGCATGATGGTAATCTAAAACCATGCTCAACCAATACCTCTTTTCGGGCTTTATCACCCATATACATACCTCTAATCTGAGGCAAGCTCACATGTGATTCGTCAATAATAGTTAGAAAATAGCCTTGAAAATAATCAATAAGGCAATATGGCCTTGAACCTATGGGACGATTAGATAGATGACGTGAATAATTCTCAATTCCATGACAATACCCCGTCTCCAGCATCATTTCAATATCGTAATTTGTTTTATTTTTGAGTCTTTGAGCCTCAACTATTTTTTTTTCATTTAAAAGAGTTTTATATCTATCTTCTAATTCAGCTCTGATTGAGCCAATGGCTTTTTGTATTGAAGGTAGTTCAATTACAAAATGCTTAGCCGGATAAACAGATATATTTTCGATCGTTTTTTTAGTTTTATTATTCAATGGATCAATTACACTTATACTATCTACCGTATCATCTAAAAATTCAACGCGAATTGCATCATCATCTTTGTATGAAGGAAAGACATCGACTACATCACCTCTTACTCTCAAGGAGCCTCTCTTAAAATCAAAATCATTTCTTTCATATTGAATCTTAATCAGTTCTTTAATAAAAGTATCTCTTTTTAGTTTTTGAGATTGCTTAACCTCTATCAATGATTTTGAATAATCTTTCGGAGAACCAAGATTATATATACAAGAAACACTAGCTACCACAATGACATCTTTTCTAGAAATAATTGAGGAAGTTGCAGAAAGTCTTAATCGATCAAGTTTATCATTTATTGAGGCATCTTTTTCTATGTAAGTATCTGTCTGGGGAATATAAGCCTCTGGTTGATAATAATCGTAGTAACTCACAAAATACTCTACCGCATTATTAGCAAAAAAACTTTTAAGTTCTGAGTAAAGTTGGGCTGCTAAAGTCTTATTATGAGATATAACCAAAACCGGACGATTCAATTTAGAAATGACATTGGCTATTGTGAAGGTTTTACCAGAACCGGTCACCCCCAGCAATGTAGAAGCTTTATTTCCAGCCTTAATGCTTTTATATAGAGAATCAATTGCTTTGGGCTGATCCCCCTGAGGGGTGAAATTTGTTATTAACTTAAAAAGACTCATTTTAGATAATTTTTAAGGCCATGTTAAGAGATGAATTGGAATGAGTAAGCGCTCCTATAGAAATCATATCCACTTTACAAACAGCTAATTTACGGATATTTGAGAGTTTAACATTACCAGACACTTCTATTGCTATTCTTTTATGATGTCCGTTTGATTTATAAAATTTATCCTTTAATAAAACAGCTTCCTTTATCTGCTTTAAAGACATATTATCAAGCATTATAATATCCGGATTAGCTTTAATCGCATTTAGTAGTTGCCCTACTTTTTTTATTTCTACCTCAATATTCTTCTTTGTTTTTTTTCTGGCTAGCCGAACACATTCAGCCGGAGTTAAACCAGAAGCCTTTATATGATTATCTTTAATTAAAACTTGATCATACAAACCCATGCGATGATTATAACCACCGGCAACCTTGACCGCATATTTTTCAAAATACCTCAATCCTGCAGTTGTTTTTCTGGTATCTACAATTTTAGTCTTATAACCTTTAGTCCCTTGAACAAACTTATATGTCAAAGTAGCTACACCTGATAAATGAGAGATGATATTAAGTGCTATCCTTTCAACTTTTAAAATATCACGAGCATTACCATATACCTTGGCAATTATTTTTGCTTTCTTGCCTTTACCAGCTTTTATAAAATCACCATCTTTAGCATAAGCCTTAAATTTTATAGATTTATTAATAAATTTCAGAAAAAGCCTTAATATATCAAGTCCTGCAATTACTCCTGGTTCTCTTATTAACAAGTTAGCATGTATTTTAAGGTTTTTATCTATTGTAATGGCCGATGTTATGTCTCCATTCTGAACATCTTCCTTAAGACCAACTCGTAACAACTCTTTTACCTTTATTTCATTAAGTTTCATCATTTTTTATGCCTACCATATTCTTTAATTGTGCTAATTCAGATTGATTTAAATTTCTATATTTTCCTTCTTCTAAATCCTTAAGCTCAAGATTACCCACTCTTAGCCTTATTAAATCGTGGACCTTATAATGCAGGGCTAAAAACATATATCTAATTTGCCTTTTAAGGCCTTGATGGATTGTTAAATTTACTGAAGAACCCTTATTCGCTTCATCATGTTCAACAGAATTTATTGCCGCCGAAGCAATAACACCCTCTTCTATTTCTACGCCTTTTTCTAACTTCTTGATATCTTGCGCTTTTAAAAAAGGCTTTATGAAAACTTTATATACTTTATCTATCTCATAGCTGGGATGCATGATTCTATGAGCTAGCGTGCCATCATTAGTTAACAAAAGCAAACCTTTAGTATTCTTATCTAAGCGCCCCACAGGATATATTCGTTCTTTTATATCAATTAAATCTAAAACTTTATTCTTTGCGTGTTGGTCTTTTAAACTACATATATACCCAACTGGCTTATTTAATATAATATAAATTTTTTGACTAACTACAGATTTCAGAGGTTCATTATTATAAAGAACAACATCCTTATCAGGATCAATCTCTGCTACTGGATTTTTTTCTACTACACCATTTACCTTGATCTGACCAGTTTTTATATAATCATTACTTTTTCTGCGTGATGCTATCTGACAATTAAGAACATAACGATATAGAAGCATATCTTTAGTTAATTTCTTCTAAAGCAGCCTGTAACTCTTTAAGCTTGAGCATATAATCTTCCAAGCGCTGCCTTTGTTCATCAATAACATCTTTAGGTGCTTTACTTATAAAACCTTTATTTTCTAGGCGCATCTTAATATTCTTTATTTCTCTTTCAACAATGCTAATTTCTTTAGCAAGCTTCACTTTCTCTTTATCAAAATCAATTAAACCAACTAGTAAAATATAAGCTTTAATAGTTTTATAGACAACAACTGAACTTGATTTAGGAGTTATTTTGTCCTCATTTGTAAAACTTATCTCTTTAATCTTACCAAGCTGTATAAAATATTCATTTAGCTCTTTAAAATCATTTAATATATTGCTATCCTTAATTATTACCATAACTTCAGGCAAAGAAACTGTTGGGGCTATATTAAATTGAGCTCTCTTATTGCGAATAACACCAATTAAACCCATCATATCATCAAAAGAATTTATACTCCAATTCATCTTTTTTAAATCAGGTGCTACTGGCCACTCAGAAAGCATTATAAATTCATTATCTTTCTTGGGCAATTTCTGCCAAATTTCCTCTGTAATAAAAGGTACAAACGGATGAAAGAGTTTTAATGAAGATTTCAAAACAAGATAAAGAACATTTTGAGTTAGCTTATCATCAATATGCGTCTTAGCCAATTCAATATACCAATCACACAATTTATGCCAAAAGAAATCATATAGCTTGCTTGATGCCTCATGAAATCTGTAATTTTCTAAAGACTCATCAATCTCTTTAATATACAAACTTAATTGAGAAATTATCCACTTTTCAGCTAGATAGCCTTCCTCAGCATCTAATTTTTTACTTATATCATTAAGATTATAATCATCTAATAAACTATTATCTAAATTCATCAGGATAAACCTGGATGCATTCCAGAGCTTATTCATTAAATTTCTTCCAAACTCAAATTTACTCTCTGCTAAATATAAATCCTCACCGGGAAGTGAGATCAAACTAAACCTTAAAGCATCAGCACCATGCTTTTCTATTACTTCAAGAGGATCTATAGCGTTTCCTAGGGACTTACTCATCTTGCGTCCTATATCATCTCTAACTGTTCCATGGATATAAACATTAGAAAATGGAATCTTTTTCATAAATTTAAGACCTGACATAATCATCCTAGCTACCCAGAAAAAGATAATTTCCGAAGCAGTTACTAATGTAGCTGTCGGATAAAAATATTTGAGATCCTTGGTTTCTTTGGGCCATCCCAAAGTAGCAAAAGGCCATAACCAAGAACTAAACCAAGTATCAAGCACATCGGGATCTTGAAAAATATCAGTACATCCACATTTAGAACATTTATCTGGTTTTTCGCCAACAGCTATAATTCCCATTTCTTCATAAGAAAATTCAACCGGTAGAGTAACCTTTAGACTTTGTTTACTCTGAGTATATTTCTTATAACAGTCACTGCAATACCAGGCAGGTATTCTGTGTCCCCACCAAATTTGTCGTGAAATACACCAATCTCTGATGTTCTGCATCCAGTTGTCATAAATCTTATACCACCTCTCTGGATAAAATTTAATATTACCTTTAGCGGCTTCCTTCGCTGCCGGCTGAGCCAAAGCCTTCATTCTTACAAACCACTGTTCTGAAAAATACGGCTCAATAACAGTATGGCATCTATAGCAATGACCTACTGCATGAGTATGAGCTTCAACTTTCCTCAGAAGCTTTCTTTCCTTTAGATCCTCTATCAAGGCTTCTCTAGCCTCAAACCTATCCAGACCATCGTAAGTATCTGTAGCGTTGGCATTCATAGTTCCGTCAGGATTAATACAAAGTATTCCCTCTAACTTATGCCTACAACCCATATCGTAATCATTGGGATCATGCAAAGGTGTGACCTTAACAATTCCAGTTCCAAACTCAGGATCAACAAATTCATCAGATATTATTTTTATTTCTCTTTCAGCTATAGGTAAAATAGCTGTCTTACCGATTAAATCTTTATAACGCTTATCATCAGGATTAACAGCTAAAGCTGTATCTCCAAACATTGTTTCTGGCCTAGTTGTCGCCACAGTTACAAATTCAGAAGAATCTTTAAGAGGGTACTTAATATGATATAAATTTCCCTGAAGCTCTTTGTGGGGTGCCTCTTCATCGCTTAAAGCACTCTGACAACGAGGACACCAGTTAATTATATAACTGCCCTTATAAACCAAGTCATCTTTGTATAATTTAATAAATACCTCATTGACCGCCGCTGAGTACTCTTCATCCAGTGTAAATCTTTCTCTTTGCCAGTCACAACTACACCCCATTTTCTTCAATTGCTTAATAATAGTGCCACCATGGGTATTAGTCCAATCCCAAGCTCTTTTGACAAATTCATCCCTGCCTAAATCATGGCGCGTCTTTCCTTCTTTAGCTAAAGAACGCTCAACCACATTTTGAGTAGCTATACCGGCATGGTCAGTCCCCGGTATCCAGAGAGCAGCATAACCCTGCATTCTTTTGCGCCTGATAAGTATATCCTGCAGAGTATTATTTAAAGCATGCCCCATATGTAAAATACCGGTAACGTTCGGTGGTGGGATAACAATGCAGTAAGGCTCTTTGGTTTCATCTTTTTCTTGATGAAAACAATTATTCTTAATCCAAAGTTCAAACCACTTATCTTCTACTTCTTTAGGATTGTAACGTGTAGATAAATTATCCATAAAATTAATTATTTCTTATTTCTATTTTTGTCTTTCAGTAATTTATACTCAAAACTATCAACCAGAGCCTGCCAGCTTGCTTCGATGATATCTGCAGATACACCTACGGTTGACCAAGTACTCTCTTCATCCTGAGACTGAACTAAAACTCTAACCTTTGCTTCTGTGCCAGCCTTTTGATCTAATACCCTAACCTTAAAATCAGTTAAATGCATTTTCTTTAGTGAAGGGTAAAATCCTTCCAAGGCCTTCCGCAAAGCATTATCTATAGCATTAACCGGACCATCTCCCTCTGAAGCAGTATGCTCCTTGATGCCCTTGACTATAATTTTAATAGTTGCTTCTGTGAATAATTCCGGCTTATTAGTTTTAGGATTCGTTCTTTTTTCATTAATAACTCTGAAACCTTCCAAGTCAAAAAAAGGCTTATATTTTTTCATTAATCTCTTCATTAATAATTCAAAAGAAGCTTCCCCTGCCTCAAAATGATATCCTTCATGCTCCATATTCTGAAGCATATTTAATATCTCTCTAGTTTTAGGTGTATCTTTAGCTAAATTTATATTCAGCTCCTTAGCTTTATTGATTATACTGCTTTTGCCAGCTAGTTCAGAGATGATGAACTTCCTTTTATTACCTACTGTTTCTGGAACTATATGTTCATAAGATTCTGGTTTTTTCATTACCGCATTAACATGTACACCAGCTTTATGCGCAAAAGCACTTGTTCCTACATAAGGCTGATCACTTCTATGCTGAAGATTACAAACTTCACTTATATATCTGGAAACTTCAGTTAGCTCTTTTAATCTACCCTTAGGCAAACACTTATCTTCAAGCTTAAGCTCAATCGATGGTATGCAAGCGCATAAGTCTGCATTACCACAACGCTCACCTATGCCATTAATGGTTCCCTGGATATGATTACAACCGGCTTCAACTGCAGTTACCGAATTAGCCACTGCCATACCGTTATCATTATGTGTGTGAATTCCTAAAGCAACATTGGTTTCTTCTTTTAAAATAGTTATAATCTCATAGATTTCACTTGTTAAAGTGCCTCCATTAGTATCACACAAAACTACTGCTTCTGCCCCAGCAGCCTTTGCTGTCTTAACTACTTCAAGCGCATACTCAGCATTTTCTTTAAAACCATCAAAGAAATGCTCAGCATCAAAAAATACTTTTTTACCTTTTTTCTTTAAAAAAGATATGCTCTCACTAATCATCTTTAGATTTTCTTCTAAAGAAGTTCTTAAAACATCCTTGACCTGCATAGCAGAACTCTTACCAAAAATAGTGATATATTTAGTTTTCGCTTCTAAAAGTGATTTTAGAATAGTATCCTGATGAACTTTTTTATGAGGCCTTCTAGTTGAACCAAAGGCAACCAGCTGTGTTTTACCTAATTTCATCTTCTTAGCCTGCTTAAAAAAACTTATATCCTTTGGATTTGAACCCGGCCAACCACCTTCAATAAAATCAACACCCAATTCAGCTAACTTTGCTGTTATCTGTAATTTATCTCTCAGAGAAAAACTAACCCCCTCGGCTTGAGCACCATCACGTAAAGTTGTATCATAAATATATACACGGGACATCTTATAACCCCCCTTTATTTATTTGAACTTAGTTTTTTACTAAGCCCAAATTCCTTATGAAGTATTTTTAAAGCCTGCTGGGCTTTACCTTTTCTAATAACGCAAGACACTTTTATTTCTGATGTAGAAATCATTTCAATGTTAATTTTAGCTTTCCCGAGGCTTCCAAACATTTTTGCAGCTACACCTGAATGACTCTTCATACCAACACCCACTATAGATATCTTAGCAATATCCTTATCCTGCAAGACATCACCAGCTTTAATGCTTAGGAGTAAAGATTTTATAACTTTAGTAGCTTTATTTAAATCCACCTTCTCAACTGTAAATGAAATATCTGTATATCCTGTCCTAGATATATTCTGAACAATCATATCTATATTTATATTAGCTTCTGCTATGGCTTTAAAAATAAGAGCCGCAACGCCTGGCTTATCAGGAACATCACATATAGTTACTTTTGCTTCATTCTTATTAATTGCTACACCACTTACTAAAACACCCTCCATCATTTTAACCTCCTTGATGATTCGAGTGCCCTCACAATTTGAAAAACTCGAGCGCACATGCAATGGTATATTAAATTTTTTAGCTACTTCAATTGAACGCGACTGCATAATCTGTGCTCCTAATGAAGCTAGCTCTAACATTTCATCATAACTAATAACAGAAATTTTTCTAGCATTAAGGACAATTCTCGGGTCAGCCGTATACACCCCATTAACATCTGTATAAATCTCACAGACATCAGCCTTAAGGGCTTTAGCCAAAGCAACGGCTGTCAAATCAGAGCCACCACGACCAAAAGTTGTGATATTTGCATCTGAACTTACTCCCTGAAACCCTGCAACAATAACTATCCTTTTCTTTTTTAATTCTTGTTCTATTCTTTTAGTTTGTATATCAATAATTCTTGCTTTAGTATGCACTGAATCCGTAAAAATACCGACCTGAGCTCCAGTTAACGAAACAGCCTCTTTGCCCAATTTATGAATAGCCATCGCTAAAAGAGAAACCGACACTTGCTCTCCGGTTGATATCAACATATCCATTTCTCGTTCACTGGGATTTAAATCAATCTGATGAGCTAAACCAATAAGATTATCAGTAGTATCTCCCAGAGCAGAAACTACAACCACAACATTAGCTCCACTTTTGTAAGTTTTAACAACTTTCTGGGCAATTTTTTTTATTCTACCAACAGTAGCTATAGACGAGCCACCAAATTTTTGAACAACTAGTTTAGGCATTTTTCAATAACCTCTC
>CAYQKA010000024.1:0-12368 GCA_964418055.1 uncultured Planctomycetia bacterium
ATAGATATATTTAAGAGAATAAGTGAAGAAAATAACATGTAACATTATCCCCTCTTGTTTTCTTGCGAAAACACGCAAGGGGGATTAATTCGCACACATAATTTATGTCATCTTTTGAATGTCATAAATCATGTGCTCATTAAAAAACAAAGGAGTAGAACATGGTAGCAAAACAAATAAGTAAACAGAAATATGAAGTTGATATTGAGAAATTAAAAAAGATGAAAATGGCTGAGCTAACTAAGCTTGCTCACGAATTAGATGTTGATGGCGCTGGTACTCTCAAGAAGCAGGATATGATTTATAAGATTCTGCAGGCTAGCGCTGAGAAAGAGGGCAATATGTTTGGTGAGGGGGTTTTGGAAGTTTTGCCAGATGGTTTCGGTTTTTTGAGATCACCGAATTATAATTATCTTCCGTGTCCGGATGATATTTATATTTCACCATCACAGATAAAGAAATTTTCTTTAAAGACAGGTGATGTGGTTAGCGGTCAAATACGTCCGCCAAAAGAAGGAGAAAAGTACTTTGCTCTTTTAAGGGTTGAAGCGGTTGATTTTGAGGCGCCTGAAAAGTCTAAAGATAAAATTCTTTTTGATAATCTTACACCTCTTTATCCAGAAGAACGTTTTATTTTAGAAACATCACCAGATGAAATATCCATGCGGATTATGGATATGCTAACTCCTGTTGGTAAGGGGCAGAGGGGTTTAATTGTAGCACCTCCTTATAGTGGTAAAACTGTTTTGATGCAGAAATTTGCCAATAGTATATCGCAGAATTATCCTGATGCGGTTATGATAGTCTTACTAATTGATGAAAGACCAGAAGAAGTAACTGATATGCAGCGTTCGGTTAAGGGTGAAGTTATCAGTTCAACTTTCGATGAAGCGCCTGCCAGGCATGTACAGGTAGCCGAAGTCGTTTTAGAAAAAGCAAAAAGATTAGTTGAAAGAAGAAAGGATGTTGTGATACTATTAGACAGTATAACTCGTTTAGCCAGAGCATACAACTCGGTTGTGCCTCATTCTGGTAGGATTCTTTCTGGAGGCGTGGATGCTGCTTCTCTAGAAAAGCCAAAGAGGTTTTTTGGGGCAGCCAGAAATATTGAAGAAGGTGGCAGTTTAACTATAGTAGCTACTGCTTTAATTGAAACGGGTTCTCGAATGGATGACGTTATTTTTGAAGAATTTAAGGGCACGGGCAATATGGAACTTACTCTTGATAGAAATTTATTCCAGAGAAGGATATATCCGGCTATTGATATTAAGCGTTCTAATACCAGAAAAGAAGAATTACTCTATGATCCTGAAGAGATTAAGAGAATTTGGATTTTAAGAAAAGCGCTTTCAGAAACTACAAGCTTAGAAGCTATGGAGCTACTAATTAAGAAAATAAGAAAGACTAAAAGTAATGCTGAATTCTTATTAACTTTAGACACTTTAAAATAAAACCCAAGATAAAGGAGAGAAAAATGAAAGATAAATTACATCCAGAATATAAAGAAACAACAATTACATGTGCTTGCGGTAATGTTATACATACTCGCTCTACTAAAGAAAATATAAGAGTTGAAATATGCAGTAAATGTCACCCATTTTTTACCGGCACACAGAAGATAATTGACTCTGCTGGCCGAGTTGAGCGGTTCAACAAGAAATACAGCAAGAAAAAGTAATTATGCTAAAAAAACTTCAAGAACTTACTAGCCGCTTTACTGAAATTGAAAAGCAGATGCTGGATTCTGATGTTATATCTGATAGTAAGAAGTATCAGGCTTTGGCTAAAGAGAGAGCTAAGTTAGAAGCGGTAGTTGTTAGATATAAGACATTTAAGAGCAATGAAGAGGATATTAGTGAATTAGAGAAAGTGCTAACTGAAAAAAAGACAGAGAAAGACTTCATTGAACTTGCTAAGTCTGAGATAAATGATCTGCGGGAAAAAAATGATAACCTCCAAAAAGAATTGGAAAATATTCTTTTAGAAAAAGAGGAGGGTTTCGATAAGAGCATAATTATAGAAATCAGAGCTGGTGCGGGAGGAAGTGAAGCTGCATTGTTTGCCTCTGATCTTTTGAAGATGTATACAAAATATGCTCAGTCAAAAGGTTTTAGGGTTGAAATTCTTGATTCTCATCAGACAACTGAAGGTGGTTTTAAAGAGGTTATTTTCTCCGTTGAAGGATCTGGTGCTTATGGCCTTTTTAGATTTGAAAGTGGCACTCATCGTGTTCAGAGAGTTCCTACTACAGAAACTCAAGGGAGAATTCACACTTCAGCAGCTACAGTGGCTGTTTTACTTGAAGCTGAAGAAGTCGATTTAAAAATTGATCCTTCTGATCTAAGAGTGGAAACGTATCGCTCATCTGGTGCAGGAGGTCAACATGTTAATGTAACTGATTCTGCTGTCCGTATTACACATGTACCCACTAACACTGTCGTAAGTTGTCAGGATGAACGCTCACAGATTAAAAACAGAGCCAAGGCTATGAAAGTTTTAAGAGCAAGGTTACTTGATAAGTTAAAAAAAGATCAACAAAAAGAAATTTCTCAAAATAGAAAATTACAAGTTGGTACAGGCGACAGGTCGCAAAAGATTAGAACATATAATTTTCCCGATAGACGTGTAACTGATCATAGAATTAATTTTACTCTGCATAAACTAGAGAGCATCCTTTCTGGTGATCTTGATGAGCTTATTGCAGCCTTAGGTGTAGAAGACAGAAAACTATCATTAAAAAACATCTCATCATAAAAAAATGAATAAAAAAAATATTATTTTAATTATAGCGGCTTTTATTATAGTCGCTATTTTTAACTGTAATGCTATTGCAGATGACATAGTAAAGCAAAATCGCTTGAGCATTTTAAATGAGATGAAAAAAAACACATCTATTAAACAGGAAGGCCAGGTATGCAGAACTAAACACTTCAATGTGTTTACGGATAAGGAAAGCATTGAGAGATATAATATAACTAAGAATAAAAAGTTTGAAGCGGCTATGCTTCGCATCTGCTCTATATTTGAAGAAGCGTATAGCGCATTGCAAAATATGACGACCGGGGAGGCGCACGGTAAATTTGATGTTGGAATATATAATCCGGAAGTTTACATGAAACAATATAATAGCAGAGAGTCCTACTTTACATATTACAATGGTTCTCAGGCAAGGATATGCATTCTGCGAGAATCATTTGTGGATCCGTTAAGTAATTTTGAAGACGATATAGGAAGCATATATAGAATTTTTGCACTAATGTTTCGTTATGCTCAGTGGGGAAAAAGCATGGGTAACAATGATGCATATGAGTTTGCATCATATTTTAGTGAGGTAGGCCAAGCAACATCAAAATGGAATAATACCCTTACTGATAAAGAGAGTTTGCAGATTATTGATGAGATAGATATAAACTATACATTTCTTTTTAAGAAATATCCCGACATATTTAAATATAAAAAAGTTAATAGAGTATATATGCAATGCCCCTGGTGTAAGAAAAAAATTAATGTTACCGGAAAGAGAAAAGCCTCTAGGATAAAGTGCCCTTATTGCAAAAAGACAATTACGGTTGAGTATTGATGGTAAATTTAAAAGCTGATTCTTTAAGAAATATCAAAAATGATGTAGTTAAGATTTTAAAAAAAGAAAAAGTAGAAGGATATTTAGAAGAAGCTGAAATACTGCTTTGTGAGGCTTTTAATATTGATAGAGTGAGGATATACACTGATGATTATAAGCCAGCTCCAGATCAATTAAAAAAGTTGTCAATTTATTTAGAGAAAAGAAGCCAGCGCATCCCTTTGGGATATGTCATAAATAAGGCTTTTTTCTATGGAAATGAATTCTATGTTGATGAAAACGTTCTTATTCCCAGGCCAGAAACAGAAGTTCTTGTTGATTCCGTTCTTAAATTATTTAAAGGCAACAAGTTAAGTAATAAATTGATTATGGATGTAGGTACGGGGTGTGGAAATATAGCTATTTCATTGACAAGACACCTAACTAGTTGTAAAATAATGGCTACCGATATTTGCCCCCAAGCTATAGGTGTTGCTAAAAAAAATATCAAAAATTTTGGCTTAGAGGCAAATATTACTCTTTTGCAAGGTGATTTGTTTGTAGTTCTTGAAAATTACAAAGGTAAAATTGATATTATAATATCTAATCCGCCATATATTAGTGAGATTGAAATGAATATGCTCTCACAAGAGGTCAAAAATGAACCTTACAAAAGTCTTTACGGCGGGAAGGATGGCCTTGGTTTCTATAGAAGGTTTTTTAAGGAAGCATCTGATTATTTAGCTAAAGATGGTCTTATATTTCTTGAAATTGGCTATAATCAAAGTGATCTTATTCGACTTTTATGTGAGGAATCTATTAGTTTTAGCTTGTTGCAAATTATAAAAGATTACAGGAAGTTTGATAGAGTTATTTGCTGTAGAAAGAATTAAGAATATCTATGGATAAAATACTAATTAGTGGTGGTAAACCGTTAAAAGGTGAAGTTGTTATAAGCGGTGCTAAAAATGCCGTTTTGCCGATATTGGCTGCAACACTTTTAACTGAAGAAAAATGTATTATAAGTAATGTGCCGCAAGTAGTTGACGTTCGCACTTTGATAAAAATTTTAAAGTCTCTGGGTCTCAAAATTGTAACTAATAAAAATACAATAGAAATTACCCCGGGAAATTATAATAATTATACTGCCCCATATGAATTAGTTAGTACTATGAGAGCTTCAATCTGTGTTTTGGGGCCTCTTTTGGCGAAGCTTAAAAGAGCTAGGGTTTCTATTCCTGGAGGTTGTGTTATAGGTTTAAGACCGATAGACCTTCATTTAAAAGGATTAAAGAGTCTTGGTGTTAGTATTGATTTTAAACATGGCTATATTGATGCTAAAGCCAGCAAATTACAGGGAAACAGCGTATATTTAGGTGGGTCTTTTGGTTCGAGCGTATTAGCAACGGCTAATATAATGATGGCAGCTACTCTAGCTGAAGGGCAAACAGTTATTGAAAATGCAGCATGCGAACCTGAGATTGTTGACCTGGCTAATTTTTTAATAAAAATGGGAGCCAAGATTACAGGTCACAGTTCACCTGTGATAATAATAGAGGGTGTAAAAAAGCTTCATGGGGCAAGCCATGCAGTAATCGGTGATAGAATTGAAGCGGGCACGTATATGATAGCTGCTGCTATGACCAAAGGTGAAATTGTTTTAAAAAATAGTTGTTTAGCGCATTTAGGTGTGGTTATAGATAAATTAAGAGAAGCTGGAGTAAGTGTTGATAAAACAGATGGAGTTATTAAGGTTAGTAGGAATTCAGCATTAAAACCTATTCAGGTTACTACTTTGCCTTATCCGGGCTTTCCAACTGACTTACAGGCTCAGATGACAGCGTTTTTATCTATGTCTAATGGTATAAGCGTGATAACCGAAAAAATATATCCCAGCCGTTTCATTCATGTGAGTGAATTAAACCGAATGGGTGCTGATATATTCATTGAGGGGCCGAGTGCTATTATAAGAGGGGTTAAATCATTAAGTGGAGCCCCAGTGATGGCTTCAGATTTAAGAGCATCTGCAGCGCTAATATTAGCTGGATTAGCGGCTGAAGGTAATTCTGAAATATCAAGAGTTTATCATCTTGATAGAGGGTATGAAAAAATAGAAGAAAAACTCTCTAAATTGGGAGCAAATATAAAAAGAGTTAAAGGTTGAGTTATAAAAAAAACAATAAAAAAATAGATGAAGAAATCCCCTATCTTGCTTTCTTGCGAAAACGCGCAAGGGGGATTCCCTCGAAATTTCAAAAAAATTTCAGGGACTAAAACCTGGAAATCATATGGATTTCTCAGGGCAATTAGACCATATGTTTTACGTTTCTTGGCAGTCATGTAAATCATGTAATCATTAAAAAAAGGAGTATTAGTTAAAATGTCAGTAAAAATAAGACTAAAAAGAATTGGCGCTAAGAAAAAACCTTTTTATCGGGTTGTAGTAACTGATGAGAGAACAGCTAGAGATGGCAGAGTTATTGAAGAATTAGGAAGTTATGATCCTAGCCAGACATCTCAAAAAGTATCTCTTAATATAGAAAGAGCTAAGTATTGGGTTGGTAAAGGTGCAGTTGCTACTAAAACTGTAGGTAATATTTTAAAGTCTCAAAGCGTTCTTTAATATATGTTGCGAATTGATGTAATAACTATTTTTCCGGAAATATTTAAAGCGGTTGTTAATGAAAGCATACTTAAGCGAGCTCAGGAAAAGAAAAAAGTTTTATTTAACATTCACGATCTGAGGGATTATGCTGATAATCGCCATAAGAAAGTTGACGATAGGCCCTTTGGCGGAGGTCCCGGAATGGTTATAAGTCCACTTCCTGTGTTTAAGGCCGTAAAGAAAATTAAGGCTAGGAGTAAAATAGCCAAAGTTATACTTTTAACTCCTCAGGGGACAAAATTACATCAAGGGAAAGTAAAATCTTTATCAATTGAAAAAAGATTAATTCTTCTGTGCCCGCATTATGAAGGTATTGATGAAAGAGTCAGGCAAGAATTAGTTGACGAAGAGATATCTGTGGGAGATTATATTCTTACGGGTGGTGAATTGCCTGCATTAATTGTTATAGATTCGATTATACGCCTATTGCCAGGAGTTTTAGGTGATGATGATTCCATAAAGTCGGAATCATTTGAAGATAGTTTACTTGAATATCCTCATTATACACGACCTGCAAATCTTAAAGGCTTGAAGGTGCCCGAAGTGTTACTTTCAGGTGATCATAAAAAAATAGAATTGTGGAGAAAACAGAAAGCAATTTCTAAAACTAAAAATAAAAGAACAGACTTATATAAGAAATACCTAAAGAAAAATAATAAGTAATTATCAGGGAGGTCAAAAATGAATAAAGTGGAATTATTTGAAAAACAACAGTTAAGAAACGATTTACCGCAATTTAAAGCCGGAGATTCTCTTAAGGTGTATGTTCGAATCAAAGAAGATGAAAAGGAACGCTTGCAGGTTTTTGAAGGGATTGTTTTAGGGACTAAAGGTGCTGGAATAAAAAAAACCTTTACCATTCGTAAAATATCATATGGAGTTGGAGTAGAAAGAATTTTTCCTTTACATTCACCTAACATAAAAAAGATTGAATTAATTAAAAAGAGTAAAATGAAACGTGCAAAATTCTATTACCTAAGAGAGAAAACAAGTAAGAAATTTAAAGTTGAAGAAGAAAGAAAGCGTTAGTTTTAATACTCGTTCAATTTTTTATTAATTATTTCTGATTTTTAACTTGGGCTGAAACCTAAGTGCGGTTGTAATTTGATTTTAAGGTTTCGTTCATAACCTTATAATTTGAAAAATGTATATAAAGAAAACACTGCAAACATATTTAAATGATCTTTCAGCCAGAAAACCTATTCCGGGTGGAGGCAGTGCATCTGCACTTATAGGTGCGAATGGGGCAGCTTTGGTATTAATGGTAGCTGAATTTTCTCAAAAAAACCAGCAACTAGCGGCCATTATAAAAGAAGCAAAAAAAAGTAAAACAGTTTTTTCATCTTTTATTGATAAGGATATTAAAGAATATAAGAAGGTAGCTTTAGCTTATAAAAAGCCCACCAAAAATGCAGCTCAAATAATAGTCAGAAAAAAAGCCATATGCCAAGCATTGATTTCAGCTCTTAAGGTTTCTGAAGATATTTGCAATCTATGTTATAAAGGGATAAAATTAAGCTTAAGTCTTGTTCAAGTTGGTAATAAAAATTTAATATCAGACACTGCAATTAGTTCACTTTTTTTTGAAACTGCTTTTAAAAGTTCATTCTATAACGTGAAAATAAACTTGAAGTGCTTGAAAGATAATAAATTTACCCAGTTAAAAAAAACAAAATACAAAAATATTGAAAATCAAATTGTAAGTATCCGAAAAGAAATATTAAAAAGTGTGGATAAAATTTTATGAGTGCAAAAATATTAAATGGAAAAACCATTGCAGCTGAGATAAAGAACGAATTAAAAAAAGAAATAATTAATTTGAAGGAGAAGCATAACTGTTCAATTAAGCTCGCTTCTTTACAGGTAGGTAGTAATGGTGGCATAGAGAGTTATTTAAAATCGCAAAAGAGCTTAGCTGCTGATTTGGGGATTGATCTTGAGGTTATATCTTTGGATGAGGCAACAGATAGCAAAGAATTGCTTAGCTATATTAAAGACCTTAATAGTAATCAGGATATTAATGCAGTTATTTTGCAGAGACCTCTGCCTGATAAGCTTGATTCACAAGAGCAGGAAGAGAAGTTGGCTTTTGAGCAGCAGATATCAGCCGAAAAAGATGCAGAAGGGCTGCATTTAAAAAATTTAGGAACCCTCTTTTATGCTACAAAATTAAAACAATGTCTTTCTGGAAGAATAGCTCCATGTACAGCACAGGCTGTCATGGAAATAATCAAGTCAACTGGCATGGAACTTCGTGGTAAAGAAGTGGTGATAATAGGACATAGTAAAATAATTGGGAAACCTTTATCATTAATGCTTCTTAATCATTTTGCAACCACAACTGTTTGTCATATAGCTACCAAGGATATTAAGAGCCATATAGAAAAAGCCGATATTTTAATTAGTGCGGTAGGTAAACCAGGACTCATAAAGGGGTTTTGGATAAGGGAAGATTCTATTGTTGTGGATGTGGGAACAGCAAGAGTCAATGGTTGTTTGAAAGGTGATGTAGAATTTGAAGAAGCAAAGGAAAGAGCTGCTTATATTACTCCTGTTCCCGGAGGAGTTGGCCCCCTAACTACTGCTATGTTAATGAAAAATGTAGTAAGGTTGTTTATAAATAGCCATGATAAGAAAAATATCTGATATATTCAAAGAAAAAGAAAAAACCCTTGGGTTTGAATTTTTTCCTCCCAAGACCCCTAAAGGTCTGTTGAAACTCTATGAAACCACGCTTTTACTAAAAGATTTACAACCTGATTATTGTTCAGTTACATATGGAGCTGGTGGTAGCACTAAAGATAAAACCATAGAAGTGGTCGATGAATTACAAAAAAGGTTTGGTTTACCAGTTATGCATCATTTGACTTGTAATTGCCATACTATATCGGAAATCAAGCAGATACTAGATAATATGCAGAAAAAAAATATCTGTAATGTTTTAGCTTTGTATGGAGATTTGCCTCAGGGTGGAAATGCTTGTCCAGAAAACAAAAAAGAGATCCAACATTGCCACGAACTATGTAAGATTTTGAAATCTTATGGAGATTATTTCTGTGTAGCTGTTGCTGGTTTCCCGTATGGACATATAAATTCTCCTGACAGAGATACCGATATTGAATATTTAAAAATTAAACTTGAATCTGGAGGGGAGTTTGTTATTACTCAGTTATTTTTTGATAACGCAGTATATTTTGAGTATATTGAAAAATTAAAAAAAGCTAAAATACAAGCTAGAGTTATTCCAGGTATTTTACCTATAGCAAATTATAAAAAAACGATTCAATTTTGCGCTGATTGCGGAGTAGTTGTGCCTAGTAAAGTGCATAAAATTTTTAAACCCATTGCAGAGGATGAAGAAGCTACCCAAAAAGCGGGTATTGAATTTTCTGTTAAGCAATGTAGAGAGTTGCTTGAGGGGGGAGCTTGCGGGCTGCACTTCTTTACCCTTAATAGAGTAGATCCTACTAGAGAAATTATAAAACAATTAAGAGGAGATAAGGAATAATCTTGTATTATGGAAAACAGTAAAATCACGTTATCAACTCTAAAAAAATCAAAAAAGAATAATAAAAAAATAACTATGCTCACTGCCTATAACTATCCACAAGGTTTATTAGTGGATAAATCAGGCATTGATATAGTTTTAGTTGGAGATTCTTTGGGTAATACAGTTTTAGGATATGAATCAACTGTTCCAGTTACTATGGATGAAATGTTACATCATTCTAAAGCCGTAAAAAGAGCCGTAAAGAATGCCTTCTTAATTGGCGATATGCCTTTTATGTCTTACAATAATACGCGCAAAGAAGCTATAAAAAATGCCGGTAGGTTTCTCAAGGAAGCTGGATGTGATGCTGTAAAGCTTGAAGGAGGGCTAGAAGTAGCAAATACAATAAAGAGTATTATTAAAGCTGGTATCCCAGTTTTGGGACATTTAGGATTAACTCCTCAGACGGTATCTAAGTTGGGTGGTTATAAAGTACAAGGTAGAAGTGCTAAGAAAGCTCAGGAAATAATAGAAGCAGCTCTTGCTTTACAAGAAGCTGGTTGTTTTGGTTTAGTATTAGAATGTGTCCCCTGGCAATTAGCAAAAATTATCACACAGAAATTAAATATATTCACGATCGGTATTGGAGCAGGATTGTATTGTGATGGACAAGTTTTAGTACTTCATGATTTGCTTGGAGCTTCCTTTACTCACAATCCTTCTTTTGCAAAGCAATATGCTGATATTGCCTCGGTAGTTACTAAAGCTATTAAAAATTATAAGATTGATGTGATTTCGGGTAAATTTCCTTCAGAGAAGGAATCTTTTTCCATGAAAGCAGATGAATTGAAAAAAATATCATGAAAGCTAAAAGAATTTTTGTTGCAGCCACGAGGCAGAACGACGGTAAAACCGCTATAAGTTTAGGTTTGATATGTGCTTTTATTCAGGAAAATATCAATGTAGGTTTTATTAAACCTGTTGGCCAGAGATACTTAATAAGAAATGGCCAGAAAATAGATGAGGATTCCCTTTTAATAAGGAAGGTTTGCGATTTGCGGAGTAATTTAAAAGATATGTCTCCAGTTGCGGTGGAGAGAGGATTCACAAAAAAATATATATTAAATGGCAAAAAAAACAACTTGGAAAAAGACGTTAAAAGAGCTTTTAATAATATAGCACGAAAGCGAGATTTAGTTGTTATTGAAGGAACGGGACATGCCGGAGTAGGAAGCGTTTTTGATTTATCAAATTCTAAGGTTGCAAATATATTAAAAAGTAAAGTTGTTTTGGTTGCTGGTGGGGGTGTTGGCAGGCCCATTGATGAAATAATGTTGAATAAGGCTCTTTTTGATAAGCAAAAAGTTAAAATAGCTGGTGTTATTATCAATAAAGTGCTACCTAAAAAATATAAAAAAATTAACTCGTTACTAAGAAAAGCACTGAATAAAAAAGGTCTTAATGTTTTGGGAGTTATACCTTACTATACAATGTTATCTAAACCCACTGTTCAACAGATACTTGATGAAGAGAAGGGTATTAATCTTTTATGCGGTGAGGAAGCAATTGAAAATTCAGTTGATAAGATAATTGTTGGGGCAATGGAGCCTCATGAAGCACTTAATTATATAACTAGTAATAGTTTAGTAATAACTCCTGGAGACAGAGAAGACTTAATTTTAACCTGCATAAGCACACATTTAGCATCATCAAAACAGGGTAAAAGTATATCTGGCATTATTTTGACTGGAGGCATTAAGCCACATAGAAGTATCATGAATTTAATAAAAAAATCAGGTATTCCTGTTTTGCAGGCTAATGAAGATACCTATACAATAACATCCAAAATTCATGATTTAATAATTAAAGTTAAGCCAGCAGATGTTGATAAGATAGAGCTCATAAAGAAAATGGTTAAGGATTATGTCGATTTGAAAGCTTTGCATGCAGTTATGTAATGAATAGTTAATAGATGAATAAAAAAAACCCGCTAAATGTATAGCGGGTTTTTTATAATATTTATAGTAAGCTTTTTATTTCTTTTTCTTAGCTGTCTTTTTCTTTGTTACTTTTTTCTTTGCAACTTTTTTCTTAGCTGTCTTTTTCTTTGCTACTTTTCTCTTTACTACCTTTTTCTTTGTTACTTTTTTCTTAGCTACCTTTTTCTTAGCTGTCTTTTTCTTTGCTACTTTTTTCTTTGCCACTTTTTCCACCTCCCTCTTTTTTAACAACTCTCTTTTAATAACCCTTATTGAATTCAAATCAAGTATACACTAAAAAATTATGAAAAACAAGACGATGAGATAATTTTTTTGACAATGTTTTTTAGATGTCGTATAATATATGTAATTAATTGAACTTAGTAAAATGATCATTACACAAAGGCGTGTTATATTGTCAAAAACATTTGAGGGTGGCGTGCTCCTTCCAAGTAATAAATATTTAACAAAAAATATTCCTATTGACGCTATTTCTTTACCAAGTAAAGTAATTATTCCTTTTACATTTTATGGAGGCAAGGAATGTAAGCCTATTGTAAAAGAAGGGGATGAGGTGTACACTGGCCAGGTGCTTTGTGAGCCTCAAGAACATATATCTGCTTTTATTCATTCAAGTATTTCAGGAGTGATAAAAAAAATAGGGGAGTTTCCTCA
>CAYQKA010000025.1:0-12317 GCA_964418055.1 uncultured Planctomycetia bacterium
TCTTTTTTGGCAATATAGGTTCTCCCGTAACTTATAGACCTGCCGGCTTCAACATCCTTTATATAAATAACTTTTGTTTTCAAGGAAAGAATAGGCTTAACGTCAATAATTCTCTTGGAAGCTATATCAGGATATACGCCATATAGGATAATTCCGGGCCTTACTAAATTAAAATGAGCTTGCTTATAATGAAGTGTCGCTAAACTATTAGCTGCATGGTATATATCTATATTTATTTTGGCATCTTCTACATTTTTTATAATATGATTAAATCTCTCAAGTTGTTTAAGGGTAAAATCATGGTCTTTATCAACACTAGAAAGATGCGTATATAAACCTTTTATCTCAACGTGTTCTAAATCATTTATTTTCTTAATCGCACTAAGAGCATCTTTATGCCAAAAACCTAAACGCCCCATACCCGTATCAATTTTTATCTGAATAGCTGCTTTTTTTTTCAACGAACTGGCAATTTCATTTATCTTAATTGCTGTTTGCTCATCAGTAACTGTCACTTCTAACTCATACTCCAAAGCTTTCTTCAGGCCTAAATCAAGGGTATTACCCAGTATTAAAATAGGTGTTTTAACACCACTCTTTCTAATTAACACACCTTCTTCAATATATGCAACTCCCAAATAATCAACCTTATCAGCTAAAAAATTAGAAATCTCCACTATACCGTGACCATAGGCATTAGCCTTAACCGTAGCCAATACCTTAACTTTAGAATCAATAATCTGTCTGATCTGCTTAAGATTATACTCCAGAGCATTTAAGTTTATATTGGCATATGTATGAAAATAGTTATCTTCTTTTTTCATATTTTTTTAGGCTTACTGATATTAGCATACTGTGAATGTAAATACAAAGGTTCAATATCAGTATCTTTGCATTCTATTTTTTTGTTTAATTTATAATTCTCAAAAGTTAAACGGGCAATATTTGCCGCTTTAGGTAACCACTTTTTCTCATCAGTAAAAGTAGCCGCTTTAAATATATTCATTAGCTCTTCTTTATAAGAATTAACTCCATCCTTTGTGAAAATTATATTTCTTTTATATTTTTTTGAGATTTTACTCATATATTTACAAAAATCTTTTAATGACTGAAGCTGATAATCACTTATACGTTCTAGTCTACCTGCATCATTATATATATAACTACAACCATAAACCATCTGCTTGCGAGCATCTTCAATAACTACTATGAGTTTATTTGACTCCTTTATATTTAAAGCTACAGCATCAAAAGAAGAAACACCCACAAGCTTTCTCTTACTTTCAAATACTAAGCCTTTAGCTGCAGCTAAACCTATCCTTAAGCCTGTAAATGAACCCGGCCCTCGGCCCACTGAGACAACATCAATATCATTAAGCGTTAAATTGCACTTTTTAAAGAGCATATCAATTTCTTTTAAAAGTAGCCGATTATGTTCAAATTTTTTTAGTTTTCTATTTATTTGGGTAATTATTTTTTCATTCTCACTCAGAGCAAGACTAAGAAATCTACTTGAAGTATCAAGAGCTAATATTTTCATTTTTTAAGTTTTCCGATAATATTATTATACCTATTTGAGGTACTTTTAAAAGTGATTTTTCTTTTATATTCTGATAATGATTTTATATCAATTTCTAGGTGCTCAACTGGCAAAAGCTCTTTTATCTTCTCAGCCCACTCTATACAACAAACACCATCTCCATAAAAATATTCTTCATAGCCCAAATACTCTACCTGCTCTAGATAATCAAGGCGATAAAGATCAAAGTGATATAAAGGCAGCTTTCCCTTATATTGTCTAATGAGCATAAACGAAGGACTAATTACTTGTGTTTCTTTAATGTCTAATCCCCTGGCTAAGCCTTTAACAAAAGTAGTTTTGCCTGAACCCAAGTCGCCGCAAAGAGCCACGCAATCCCGCGCCCTTAAATATTTAGCCAGCTTCGCAGCAATGTTTTTTGTTTCCTGATTACTTTTAGAAATTAAAGTCATCATTTAAAATGCCTGAATTTACTTTTAGGTTTAATTTTATACTTCTTGTTAAATTTATCCAAATAATAAAAACCTTCTTTTTTATCTACAATGATCCCAATTTGACTTATTTTTAATTTAAAAAATTTAGGCCAATATTTCTTTAACTTAATAGCATGCTTCCTGCTCAAAGTAAATAAAAGTTCAAAGTCTTCTCCATCATACAAAGCGTTTTCAAAAGAATCTGCTTTATTGGAAACAGGAACAACTTCTTTATGAATCTGAGCACCTACATTACTTTGATGAATTATATGTCCCAAATCCTGAGCAAGTCCATCTGATAAATCAATCATTGCAGTGGGTTTACATTCTTTGATGAGATAACGAGCTTCTTCAAGTCGAGGCATAAAATTAAGATGCTTTCCTTTTATAGAACCACCAAGTTTCCCAGTTACAAATATCAATTCGCCTTTTTTAGCCGTATTGCGAAAAGTTACTTCTTTTTTCTTAGCTATGCCTATTAAGGCAATATTGACTATCAATATCTTTGAACTTGAAACATCGCCTCCGGCAATTACAAGACCATATTTACGAGCTGTTTTTTTTATACCACTATAGACTGCTTGAATATTTTTTAATCTATAATTTTTGGGCAAACCTAAAGAAACAGTTGCATATCTTGGAAGTCCTCCCATAGCAGCAATATCACTTATATTGCGAGCCAATGCCTTATGACCAATAGCCTGCCAAGAAGTAGATTTCAAGTCAAAGTGAATTCCTTCGATAAGCATATCGGACGAAAATAAAAGCAAATGATTCTTAGGAAATTTGATTACAGCGGCATCATCTCCAATATGTTTAAGGATATCTTTATCCGCTTTCAAACCAGAGGTTAAACGGTTAATTAATTCCATTTCATCTAAATTTTTTAAGCGCATTTTTCAATTTTACCTGAAATTTAATTACTCAAACCTTTTATAATAAACAAAAACAAAGTAATAGAACTATTGTGAATAATATGAATAGTAATACTGGGTAATAAGCTGCCACTTTTTTCGTATACATAAGCTAGTAAAATTCCTAAAAAGAAAATGGACAAAAAACCCACAAAGGTCATATGCAGCAAAGAAAATAAAGCAGCACTTAGTAAAATACTTAAAACAGTCCCTATTTTTTTTCTTAAAGCCGGATATAAAAAACCTCTAAAAAATAATTCTTCAACTATGGGCCCGACGAAACAAATACAAAGCACAAAATAGAAAAGGAGCCAAGGCCGGCCTTTTATTGAAAAAACGTTTAACAGGGGATTTTCCTCTGGAGCCATTTTAAAAAAAGCTGATAAGCCCAATGATATCAAAAGAGTAATAAAAAGAAGCGGTAAATAACTAATATATGAAACCAAACCCAATAAAACCCCTTGGAATAAATTTTTCATATTCAATCCCAGAGCTCTAAAAAAAGATTGTTTGTATTTATTGACTATGAAATAAGCCAGCACTAAACCTATAATTAAATATGATAAACTAAAACCTAAGGCCATATTTTCAAAACCATCTATTACAATAGTAGTATTTTGTGACTTTAATAGAAAATTAACAAAAAGATAACCCAATCCGCTTACAAAAAACAATCTCACAACAGCCAAAAAAGAAAAATAAAGAATCACAGTCCGAATGACGTCCAATAAACTCCAAGGCTTATCTTTCCTATCACCTAAAAGTGGAATGACATCTTTGAATTGTGAACGTAAAAAGAAATAAATTCCATCTAAAATAATACCACCTACAAAACCCAGAATCATCAAGAAGGTAATTCCCAAAAGACCTAAAGCATAAATATTGCCTTCAAGAACTAATTCTTTTACAACTTCCTCACTAGGAAATTCATCCTGCCATTCAACAACCTGACCTTCCTCAAAGACAATTCCGGGAGATTCTGTAAGCCAAGCGGAATCAACTAGATAATTAAAAATTAAAAGAAGGACAATCAGAATAAGATATAATTTATTGTTTTTTAGAAAACCTATAGGTGTACTTTGAGTATGCATCATTCTTTCTTTATTCTGGGAAATAAAGGATCGGCTTTGGATACTTTTTTATCAGATTCCAATTTGCCCCACATAAATAAATCATCAAATCTACCCCTATCTAAATAATCTTGGAGGCCTAACTGATTCAACATCTCTACAGCTGTTTTAGGAATAAAACTCGATACAGCCACAGAGATTATTCTTAAAACTTCTAATAGATTATAAATAACAGTTTTTAAAGATTCTTCATCTGTTTTTTTCAATTGCCAGGGTTTTACGTCTTCAATATATTTGTTAGCTTTATTAATTAAGCTCCAAATCAAATTTAAAGCTTCGTTTAAATCCAGTTTATTCATAGCTTGAGATAATTTATCAGCTAAACCCTTAGCTTCATCTACTAAGGCATCATTCTTATAGGCATTATCTTGAGCACAAGGAATTATCCCATCAAAATATTTCTCAACCATAGTTAAACTTCTATTTAATAAATTACCTAAATCATTTGCTAAATCACTGTTATAACATTGAAGAAAAGAATCTTGAGAAAAATCTCCATCTTGACCAAAAACTATATTTCTTAAAAGAAAGAGCCTAATAGGATCAGCCTTAAACTCTTTTGCTAGAGGGATAGGGTCAACGATATTGCCCAGACTTTTACTAATCTTTTTACCTTCAGCTGTTAGATAGCCATGAACATAGACTTTTTTTGGCAATTCAATCTCGGCCGATAAAAGCATTGCTGGCCAAATAACAGAATGAAACCAGTTAATTCCTTTGCCGATAAGATGTAGATCAGCCGGCCAGTAAGTCCTAAATTTATCACCTTCTGGGTAATCTAAAGCTGAAATATAATTAATTAGAGCTTCAACCCAGACATATATCTTATGTTCTTTGTCAAAAGGTGTGGGTATTCCCCAATCAACACCTGTTCTACTAACGCTTAAATCATTTAATCCCTCTTTTACTCTGTTAATCATTTCATTCTTCCTAGTATCAGGCGACACCAGTCCATCCTCTAAAAACGAAAGGATTTTGTCCTGATATTTACTTAATTTAAAGAAATAGCTTTCTTCCTGGATAACATCCGGCTTAGTATTATGCTCAGGACATTTTCCCTGCACAAGCTCCTTTTCAGTAATAAAAGCTTCGCACCCCTGACAATAGAGACCTTCATATTGCCCCTTGTATATATCTCCTTTATCATACATTTTCTGTAATACAAGTTGAGAAATTTTAGCATGTCTTTCTTCAGTGGTTCTAATAAAATAATCATAAGAAATATTTAAAACTTCACATAATTCAACAAACTTCTGGGAATTCTGCTTTACAAAAACTGCTACATCTATTCCTGCTTCTTTAGCAGCAGTAACATTCTTTTGAGCATTTTCATCAGTACCAGTTAGAAAAAAGACATCCGCACCCTTTAACCTATGCCACCGAGCAAGAACATCTGCACATACTTTCTCATAAGCATGTCCTATATGAGGAGCTGCATTCGCATAATCAATTGCAGTAGTTATATAATATTTGTTATTCTTTTGGTGACACTTTTTGTTCATCGTATTTTACCTGGATTGTTCTATTGTCTTCCAGCTCAACTGAAACTAATCTATTGAGCACATCAATATCTACAACTTTACCTTTGCCTGAAGGAGTATTAATAGTCTGACCTTCTTTAGGTAAACCCTTTAAGGCCTTCTTATACATTTTATACTCAAAACTCAAACAACACATTAACCTACCACATAAACCGGATATTTTTGAAGAAGCGAGTGGCAACCTTTGGTCTTTAGCCATTCTAATAGTTACCGGTTCAAAGTTTTTTAAAAAAGCAGCGCAACATAAGGGCCTGCCACAAGGACCAAGCCCTCCCAAAAATTTAGCTTCATCCCTCACGCCTATTTGTTTCAATTCTATACGTGCTTTGAATAAGGCAGCTAAATCTTTAACTAAATCCCTAAAATCAACTCTACCTTCAGCCGTAAAATAGAATATTATTTTTGAACGATCAAAAGAATATTCCACATCAATAAGTTTCATAGGAAGTTTATGCTCTTCTATCTTCTTGACTGCAGCCTTAAGAGCATCATGGGCTTTTTTTTCATTTTCTTTTATTTGACGTATATCATGAGCTGTAGCCAATCTTAAAACATTTCTCAAAACATCCTCAACCTCTTTATCCATTATTTTCTCTATTTCAGAAATCACCTGACCATATTCCAAACCCCTATCAGCTTCAACAATGACATAATCACCAATATTAAGTTTTAATTGATGAATATCATAATAAGCAACTTTTCCGCCTTCTCTTATTTTTACCTGAACAACTTCATACATCTATATAACCTCAACTTTCCATTACATCTTTAAAGGATTGAGCTGTATCTATTTGACACAATTTTAAATTAACATTAGCCATGGAATAACGGTACATCTTATCAATAATATCTATAACTCTACTTATTTTTCTACCATCGAGACTTCTAATAAATTCTAAAGCCCTTTGATTTATATCCGTTAGTAAAAGTTTTTTATCAGCTATATTATTTTTTAAACAAGCTGCGTCCCTAAAAAAACAGTAAAGCATTTTTAATGTTTGACGATAATCATTTTTATTTTCAAAATTGAAAAAACTAAGATAATTATTATTTTCTACACTGATAAAGTTGCTAATAATCTCAGATGAATTCCTCTGAATAATATTATCTTCTTTCCCAATCTCTTGGGCACTCAATCTAATTATTTTACACCTTGATATAACAGTAGCTAAAAATCCAATAATTTCATTACTCAAAAGAAATATAACTGTATCTTGAGGAGGCTCTTCCATGGTCTTTAAAAAAGCGTTCTGAGCAGCTTCATTCATTTTTGAAGCTTCATTAATTATGACTACCTTTTTTTTAGCCTCATAGGGCTTTAGGTTAACCTTAGAAGTAATACTCCTGATAGAATCAACTTTAATCGTCGCTGTTTTACTTTCTGCCTCCAACCAAATAACATCTGGATGCGACAATTCTTTTATGCGTTTAAAAGCATTTAAATCACCAATCAGATCAGCAGCAATTTCTGAAACCGTCTCTTTAGTATATTCACAACTAGAACATAAGATTAAATATGCAGCTGATAATCTATTTCGCTTATTTAAAAGTTTAAAAAATTCTCTTGCTTTTTTCTTATCAAATAATTCACTAGAGGATTTCATTTACTTTTTCTCTAATTTTTAACTGAACTTCATCCATTTCACCAACAGAAGATATTATTTTTATCCGCTGGGGATATTCCCTAGCTAATTCCAGATATCCCTGCCTCACTTGATTGTGAAATTCAACACCCTTCTTCTCTATGCGGTCAGCAGGATGCAAAGAAGCAGCTCTTTTAAGTCCTACACCGGCATCTACATCAAGCAATAGAGTCAAATCGGGACTTACTCCCTCTTTATCTAAATAACTATTAAATCCATCCATAATAAAACTAGGTAAATTTCCCGCATGGATCTGATAGGCCACAGTAGCATCATTAAATCTATCGCAGATAATAATTTTATCACTCTCCAATAGAGGTATAATCTTTTCTTTAATGAGTTGGCTACGAGCTGCCAAATAAAGGTAAAACTCACAAGTATCAACCATTGCAACTGATGCTGTATCTAAAAGAATTTGCCTGATTTTCTCACCTATTTGAGTACTACCAGGTTCCCGCAAAATTTCAACCTCAATACCCTTTTCTTCTAGATACTCAACTAGTAGTTTTATATGAGAACTTTTACCGCTTCCTTCAGGGCCTTCAAAAGTTATAAATTTTCCTCGCTTATCTTTCATATGTATTAATTCTATCAAAGACTTAGGGCGCATTCAAGTAAAATATAGGGATAAAATAGTAAGTGGGGTGGTTTTGGGCTTTTCTAACCTTTCAAGCCCGACATCTTAATTCCCTCAACAAAAAATCTTTGAGTAAACACAAATATAATAACTAAGGGAATAATAGCCATAAAAGCACCTGCCATCAAGAGCTCGTATTCGGTACCAAAACCAGTATCCTGAAAATAGGCCAAACCTACAGGCAGAGTTTTCATGCTAACACTATTAGTTACAATTAGAGGCCATAAAAAACTCATCCAGGAACCCAAAAGAGTAAAAACGGTTAAAGTGGCTAGTGCAGGCTTGCTTAAAGGAAGGATAATATTCCAAAAGATTCTTAAAAAATTACAGCCATCTATTTTTGCAGCATCCTCAAGATCAACAGGAATAGTCATAAAAAATTGTCTCAACATAAACGTACCGTAAGCACTAAACATACCGGGTATAATAAGTGCTTTATAGGTATCAACCCAACCAAGCCAGTTCATAAGAATATAAATTGGAACTAAAAGTACAGCTGCGGGAATCATCATAGTTGCTAAATATCCTAAAAACAACTTATCTCTACCTGGAAAATTCAATCTAGAAAATGAGTAAGCTGCCATTGCACTCGTCAGAACTTGTCCTAAAGTAATAGCAATAGATACAATAAAGCTGTTCCAGTAAAAACGCATAAAGGGCATAACCTTGATAACTGTACTATAATTTTTCCAAACCGGCTTAATTCCTCTATGTATTTTCTTTATATCAACTTCTTTCTCACCATATTGATATATGCCATCTTTTTTACTTATAGTCTCAAAAGATGCGGTTCCACTTAAAATCTTCACTTCCTCCCAACGCGGAAACTTTTTACTCTTTGAAATATTGACTAAGCTTATCTTATCCCAAGGACTCCACGCCTTACGCCACTTGACGTCTATGTTGTTCTTAGCAACATTTTCTGTTGTTCCTTTTAAAACACCTGTTATATATTCAATCTTACAATTTTCAGCCTGAATATAAATTTCAACCTTCTTGCCGTCTTCAATAATATAGTGATAATCAGGAATCCACTTAGGCGGATAATAAAATACATCTGCCGGACTTTTCAAGGAAGTCGAAATCATCCAAATGAGAGGTATAATCATAAAAGAGGCAATTAAAGTCAATACTACATAGTACCCCACACCAACCTTTTCACCTGGTTTTTTTCTATTCAATACGTTTATTTTACTAAGAGATGCTTTATTTTTATCCATATATTAATACCTATTTATTAAGTATAATGAACGAGCTTTCCACCATATCTCCAATTTATCAGAGTAGCTCCAAATATGAGCACAAACATAAACCAAGCTATAGTACAGGCATATCCAAAGTTATGCCAAGTAAAGAAATTATCGAATATATAATACATTAAAGTTGTACTAGCTCCATGCGGGCCACCTTTAGCGAATATATAAGCAAACATAAACCCACCCTGAAAACCACCAATCACACTCATTACTGCAATAAAAAAAGTTGTCGGTGAAATCATAGGCCAAGTTACCGCCCAGAACTTTTGAAAATTACTTGCTCCATCTATTTCTGCAGCTTCATAAAGAGCCTTAGGTATATTCTGTAAAGCAGCTAAATATAAAATCATATTAGTGCCTCCAAGATAACTCCAGGTTGAAGCTATAATCATCGAAGGTTTTATCCACTCAGCATTAAGCCAGTGAATACCTTCTAAATTAAGATGAAACAAATTACCTAAATTACGAATAAATGTATTAATTATGCCATAATCATAATTATAAAGCCAAAGCCATAACAGAGCAACAGCAACTGTCTGACACATTGTTGGTAAAAAGAATATTGTCCTGAAAACAACAACACCTTTTTGTTTTTTATTTAAAAGCAATGCTAAAATTAATGCCCCAGCCATACCAAAAGGAATACCTACCATTAAAAATATAGTATTCCAAAGATATTTCCAAAAAAGTGGGTCATTAGCAATAATAAACCCTGCTTCCTTATTAAAACCTAGAAGCTGAATAAAATTAGTTAATCCTACAAAATTAACATTCGGAGGCCAACTTAAAGATAAGCCCTTATATTCAAAAAAACTTAATAATAAAGAGGTTGCTACGGGAAGTAAAGTAAATATTAAAAAACCTAAGAGGTTAGGCAAGAGAAATAAATATGCAAATATTATCTCAATCTGTGTTTTATCTAATTTTGATTTTTTTACTCTCATAGTCATATTGTAGAGTTAAACAGAAAGTTTCGCAAGCATAAAAAAGCGCCTTATTTTTTAAGGCGCTTTTAATAGAATTATTCTTTATTTCCCTTTTTGAGATAGCCTCTTAAATTCTTTAAAAAGCCTTTATCTTTCTGCTCGTCGTCCTTTTTAGAATCCGTAGAAGCAGTTTTATTTTCCTTCGGAATTACTTTTTTTATCTCTGTCTTAGTTGTTAGTTTCTTCTCTTCCTTTGGCGGTTTTACTGTTTCTTCTTTAGCCTTAGAAGTCTTTTCCTTTGTCTTTTTAGATGCAACCTTAGTTTTAACTTTCTTAGGCTTTAATTCCACCAAACTAAGAATAGCCATTTTGGCTCCATCGCCCACTCTGTTATCTAAATGTACTATACGAGTATAGCCACCTGCTCTACCTTTAAATCTAGGACCTATTTCTTTAAAAACTAAAGACGTCAGTTTATGATCCTGAAGCACATTATATACCTGTCTCTTATTTGCTAAAGTATCTTCCTTGGTAAGAGTAATAATTTTCTCTACTGATCTTTGGGCTTCTTTAGCTTTAGCGACTGTTGTAGTAATAGTTTCAGCAATCAGTATATTCCTAACCATATTATTTAACATGGCTTTACGATGCGCGGTAGTTCTTCCGAGTTTTCTTTTATTTTTTTTATGCCTCATTATTATTCATCCTGATCTTATTTATTTTCCTTTAATATTTCTTCAACTTTCATGCCGAAGTAAAGACCCATGGTATCAAGTATTTCTTTAATTTCAGTAAGTGATTTTTTACCAAAGTTTCTGTATTTCAGCATATCACCTTCACTCTTCTTAACCATACCACCAAGTGTTTGAATCTTAGCTTCTCTAAGACAATTGGCTGATCTCACCGAAAGTTCTAGTTCACTTACTGGTTTATTAAGCTTATCAAATAATTCTTTTTCCTGTTGAGATTTCTCTTCTTCAACTTCATCTTCTTCTTCAGGAAACTCACCAAACTGCGCAAAAAGATCTAAATGTCTTTGCAAAATATTAGCTGAATAACAAAGCGCATCTTTAGGACTTATGCTACCGTTGGTCCAAATTTCTAATGATAACTTATCATAATCTGTTCTCTGCCCCACACGTGTATCCTCAACGTGAAACATGACCTTTACTACTGGTGAAAAAACAGAATCAATCGGTATATAACCAACCGGCATACCCTCTTTTTTATTCCTCTCAGCTGGAACATAACCTCTGCCTCTACCAACTTCCATCTGGATCTTTAATTTTCTATCTTTGGTTAAAGTTGCTAAAATCAAATCTGGATTTAATATTTCAACAGTTTCATCTGTTTTAATGTCAGAAGCCTTAGCTGAACCCTTTTTACTAACTGCAAGTTCAATAATCTTAGGCTCTTTAGAATGCGACCTTAAAACTAACTTTTTAATATTAAGCATGATTTGGGCTGTATCTTCCACTACTCCTTCAAGAGAAGAAAACTCATGAGCAGTCCCTTCAATTTTCACAGCTGTTACAGCACTACCCTCTATAGAAGAGATAAGAACTCTTCTAAGAACGTTACCAATAGTAACGCCATAACCTCTTTCAAAAGGTTCTGCGGTAAAATTTCCATACACATCAGTCTGTGTTTTTTCGTCTAATTTTAGCCTTTTAGGTAATTCAAAACCTCGCCACCTGACTCCCATTTAGTTACCTCCTGAATCTGTATATAAATTCTTATTATACTTAAATTATTTTGAATAAAGTTCTACAATTAACTGTTCTTCAATCGCTACTTCAATATCAGCTCTTTCTGGTAGCTTAGTAATTCTAATAAGGAGCTTTTCTTTATCAACATCCATCCAATTCGGAATTATACGATCTTCCGTACTTTTAATGTTACCTTTTATAAGTTTTGTAGTATTTTCTTTTACCTTGATGTTGATAATATCATTCTGACTAATCAAAAAAGAAGGTAAATTAACTTTGCGACCATTAACTTGGACGTGTCCGTGTCTTACTATCTGCCTTGCCGCATCTCTGGTTTTAGCGAAACCAGCTTTATAGACAGCATTATCAAGACGACATTCAAGTATCTGAAGTAAGTTGTGTCCAGTGACACCTTTCCTGCGCTCGGCTTCATGGAAATATTTTCTAAACTGTTTTTCCAAAACGCCATACATTTTTTTAACCTTCTGTTTCTCTAATAACTGCGTACCATAGTTTGACATCTTGCGCCTTTTCTTACCGTGTTCTCC
>CAYQKA010000026.1:0-11817 GCA_964418055.1 uncultured Planctomycetia bacterium
TATAATTGCAACCTTTGTTACAATTGTTTCACTTTTCTTAAAAGCAAATTTTCCAGAAGTAAGTAAAGATTTGGGGCCCTATGTGCCGCTTATTATTGTTAATTGCCTTATTCTAGGTAGGCAAGAAGCCTTTGCTTCTAAAAATCCTGTGCAGCGATCTATAGCTGATGCTCTAGGTATGGGAATAGGCTTTACTCTTTCTCTGATGGTCTTAGCTTCGGTAAGAGAAGTATTGGGTATGGGTACTTTATTGGGGCATCAGGTGATTTTTGGTAATTTCAGGCCCTGGGTAATCATGTTAACTCCGCCCGGTGCTTTTTTGACTTTAGGATTACTTTTGGGATTAATTAATATAATTGATAAAGCTGTTAAAGCTAGAAGAGAAAAGAAACAGTAAATGGTAAAAGAGCTAATTTTAGTTTTTATCGCTACCGTACTAGTAAATAATTTTGTCCTAAAATATTTTTTAGGCATATGCCCATTCTTGGGAGTATCAGATAATCTTTCATCAGCAATTAGCATGGGTTTTGCTACAACATTCGTGATGACTATTACTGCTCCGGTAGCTTGGCTAATAAACAATTATATTTTAGTTAAATTCGGTTTGCCTTTTTTACAATATGTTTGTTTTATTATAGTAATTGCTTCATTAGTTCAATTCGTTGAAATGGTAATAAAAAAGTTTTTTCCTCTATTGCACCAGTCTATGGGTATTTATTTACCTCTGATAACAACTAATTGCGCCATTCTCTTTATGGCTTTGCAGTTAGTTTTAAAAGATTATTCACTAATAAAAAGTATGGTTTTTGGGTTTGGCTCTGGGATAGGATTTACCTTTGCTATAACTATTATGGCTTCTATTAGGGAAGAGTTAAAATTTCAAGATGTGCCCGAATCACTAAAGGGTCCGGGTATCACTTTAATAATTGCCGGCATATTAGCTCTAATCTTTGTGGGTTTGGGCGGCTTAATACAGGTTAAGTAAAAATGAATATAATTTTATTATCAGCAATAGTTATGATTGCGTTAGCCGGGATTCTGGGAGCTATACTGAGTTTTGCATATAGTAAGCTTAAAGTAGAAGAAGACCCGCATAAAGAACAACTGCTCAATCTTTTACCCGGAGCTAACTGCGGGGCTTGTGGGGCGGCCAGTTGTGCTGATTTTGCGGATAAACTAATAAAGGGTGAGGCTGATATTGCTAAATGCAGTCTTAGTTTACGGGATGAAAATAAAGTTGCTAAGATCAAAGATTTACTTAAAAATTAATCACTGTTTATTATTTCAAAAAAGGTCTTGACAATTATTATTGGAGTGATAAAATGCATAAAACAAAGAAATCCTTTTAACTTGGCCCTGTGAGGTCAGGAAAGGCTAAAAATGAAAAAATTATATACACAAGATAAAAAACTTACTCAGGTGACTGGGCAGGTTATTTTTTTGTCTATTTTTTAAGATAAAAAAGGATATAACTTATGAGTAATGAAAAGCTTAAGATAATTTTAGATGAAGAGCAGATTAAAAGAGCTCTTATTAGAATTAGCCATGAGATTCTAGAGAAAAATAAGGGTACAAAAGATTTAGTTATAATTGGCATTAGAAATCGAGGAGCTTTCTTAGCTGAGAGAATAGCTACCCTAATTAAAGAGATAGATGCAAAAGAAGTGCCAGTTGGTATTCTTGATATAACTCTATACCGCGATGATTTGTCGACTATTGCTTGGCAGCCAATAGTTCATAAAACAGAAATAGATTTTGATATTAATAAAAAGAATATTATTTTAGTTGATGATGTTCTTTTTACGGGGCGTACTATCAGGTCTGCTCTTGATGCTTTAATAGACTTTGGGAGGCCTGCAAATATTCAATTAGCCATTTTGGTGGATAGGGGGCATCGGGAATTACCTATTAGAGCTGATTATGTAGGTAAGAATGTGCCCACTTCTTTGAATGAGGCAGTTGATGTCTATTTGAAGGAAGTTGATAAAAAAGAGGAAGTTTGTGTAAGGAAGGTTGATAATAAATGAAATTTATGCAGAGAAACTTAATAGGTTTGGAAAATCTTAGCAAAGAAGAGATTGTCCATATTTTAGAAACGGCTACTTCTTTTAAGGAAATATCCAAAAGACCCATTAAAAAGGTTCCGGCCTTAAGGGGTAAAACAATAGCCACTTTGTTTTTAGAGCCTTCAACCAGGACAAGAACATCTTTTGAGCTAGCAGCTAAACGGCTTTCAGCTGATGTAGTTAGTATTCATTCATCAAGCAGCTCAATTTTAAAAGGGGAAACCTTAAGAGATACTGCTCGCAATATTGAAGCTATGGACATAGATGCCATAATCATGAGACATTCTTCAAGTGGATCTCCGCTATTACTATCAAAGCACGTGAAGGTGCCTGTGATTAATGCTGGCGATGGATCTCATGAGCATCCCACTCAGGCTTTACTCGATATTTACACTATAAAGGAGAAGAAAAAAGATCTTAAGGGTTTGAGGGTAAGTATTATTGGAGACATACTCCATTCGAGAGTAGCCAGAAGTAATATCTGGGGCTTAAGTAAGCTCGGGGCTAAGGTTTGTGTTTGTGGACCAGCGACTTTGCTTCCGCCTGAGATTGAAAAATTACCCACAAAAGTGACTTATAAAATAGAAGAGGCGCTAAAAGATGCTGATGCTGTAATTACTCTAAGAATTCAGCTTGAGAGGCAGAATGATAAATATTTTCCTTCTTTAAGAGAATATTCTAGAGAATATGGAGTTAACAGTCAGAATATAAAATTGGCAAAAAAAGATGCTCTTATAATGCATCCGGGACCCATAAATCGTGGCATTGAATTATCGCAAGATGTTGCCGATGGTCCCTATTCGGTAATATTGGAACAGGTAACTAACGGTGTAGCTGTACGTATGGCCGTTTTATACCTTCTTTTACAAAAGGAGGAAAAATATGAATCTGCTAATTAAAAATGGGAGAGTTATAAGCCCAGCTGACAATCTTGATAAAGAGCAGGATATTCTTATTGAAAAAGGAATAATAAAGAAAATAGCTAAAGGTATTAAGGATCCTAAGGCAAGAGTCGTTGAAGCTAAAGGAAAGATTGTATCTCCGGGCTTAATAGATATGCATACTCACCTAAGGGAGCCGGGTAGAGAAGATAAGGAAACGCTTTATACGGGTGCCAGGGCTGCGGTGCGGGGAGGCTTTACAACTATAGCTTGTATGGCTAATACAAATCCTCCTTTAGATAGTGAGCAGGACATGGAATTTATACTCAATGAAGCTAAAAAGATTGGCTTAATTAATATTTTGCCAATCGGAGCTGTAACAGTTGAAATGGCACAAAAGCAATTAACCGAGATTGCCAAACTGAAAAAAGCAGGAGCAGTTGCTCTGTCTGAGGATGGACACACAATTTTAGATAGTAACTTTTTCAGACGGGCAATGGAATATGCAAATATGTATAACTTGATTATAATATGTCATTGCGAAGATGAATATCTTGCTAAAGATGGACAGATGAACGAAGGATATATGAGTACACTTTTGGGTTTAAAAGGAATACCAAACGAAACTGAGAGTATTATTGTAGCCAGAGACATTAGCTTAGCTCGCATTACTGGTTCTAGGATTCACATTGCTCATGTTAGTACAAAAGAATCAATTGCTTTAATCAGACAGGCCAAAAAGGAAAAGATCAAAGTAACTGCTGAGACCTGTCCTCATTATTTTCTACTCTCAGATAAAGATTTAAGAAATTACAATACGAATTTTAAGGTTAGTCCTCCACTAAGAACAAAGGATGATATAGAGGCCGTAAAAGAGGCGTTGATTGATGGGACTATTGATATAATTAGCTCTGATCATGCTCCTCATCTAGAAAGCGAAAAGGATTTAGAGTTTAATGAAGCTCCTTTTGGAATGATTGGTCTAGAAACCAGTTTAGCTGCCTCGTTTAAATTAGTGGAAGATAAAGTGCTGACTATAGAAGAGCTAATAACTAAGATGTCTTCAATGACGGCTGAAATATTTAATTTAAACGCAGGGGTAATCAGAGAAGGATTTCCTGCTGATTTAACTATTTTTAATCCGGTAAGCGACTGGCGGGTTAAAAAAGATGAGTTTGAATCCAAGAGTTCTAATTCTCCTTTTATAGATAATGAATTTCACGCGAGAGTTGAAACAGTTATTTGTATGGGTAGGGTTGTGATGGATAAATTTAAAATTATTTAACTTTTTACAGGGAGGTAAGTGGTGATGAAAAAGTTCTTTTGTGTTTTGTTAGTACTGTTGTGTGTGGGGTTTGTTTTTACGTCTCAAGGATGTAACTTTTCAAAAAATTCTACTAGCAATAGGCAGTTAGTTGGTAAGCAAAAAGCTCAAGCTGAAGATTGGCTGCACAGTGCCAACCTTTTGTATAATGTAAATGATTATAATTTTGCACTTGAATATTATAAAAAGGTTGTAAAGTATTATCCGGGTACTAAATATTCTTCTGAAGCTCAAAATAGAATAAACGAAATTAAGGACACAAAGATTAATTAAATAAAATGGAAGTAATCGTTGATTTTCATGTTCATTCTAAATATTCGAGAGCCACAAGTAAAGATATGGATGTTGAACATCTAAGCTTGATTGCAAAGATTAAAGGTATTGATATAGTAGGCACGGGTGATTTTACTCATCCTCAATGGCTCCTTGAATTAAAGAATTGTTTATCTGAAGAATCTCCCGGAATATATGAAAGAAATGGAACGCGCTTTATTTTAACGGCGGAAGTTAATAATATTTATACTAAGGCACAAAAATCTCGCCGAGTTCATAATGTTCTTATCGCTCCAGATTTTAAAGTGGTAACAGAGATCAATAAAGCTCTAAGTGAATATGGAAATCTTTTTGCAGACGGCAGGCCAATACTCAAATTGGATGCTAAAAAAATGCTTAAGATATTAAGGTCTATAAGTCATGATGTATATTTGATCCCGGCACATTTATGGACGCCTTGGTTTGGGCTTCTCGGCTCGGTAACTGGATTCAATTCGGTAGAAGAATGCTTTGAGGAGGAAACAAATAATATTTATGCTGTCGAAACAGGTTTAAGTAGTGACCCGGCCATGAATTGGAGATTAAGTAAATTGGATAAATTTGCATTAATATCAAATTCAGATGCCCATTCTCCTAAAAATTTAGGACGTGAAGCTAACATATTTGATTGCGACATTAACTATTATCAAATTATGGATATTATAAAAAAACGAGATAATAAGAAATTTCTTTATACAATTGAATTTTTCCCCCAAGAAGGGAAATATCATTATGATGGACATAGAGCTTGCAAGCAATGTCTTAGTCCCAAAGAAACTATAGCAAATGATTATAAATGTCCAGTATGCAAAAAGAGAGTAACCGTAGGGGTTATGCATAGAGTTGAAGAATTATCTGATAGGCAGCAGGGTTTTAAAAGTAATAATAGTGTACCTTTTAAGAATATAATTCCTTTACGGGAAATCATAGCAGAAGTAAAAAAAGTTGGTGTAGATACGAAAACAGTTCAGTCAGAATATAATTATATAGTCACTCAGGCTGGTACGGAATTCGATATATTGCTTAAAAAAACAGAGAAAGAATTAAAAACATTTTGCAATCATAAAATAGTAGAAGGAATTATGCGTATTAGAAATGCCCAGGTAGATATCTGTCCTGGCTATGATGGTGAATATGGTAAAATAAATATATTTAAAAAAGATGATTTAAATCAAGAACAGCAGCTTACATTGTTTTAAGAAAAGCTTTTAAAGAGGAGAGCTAATGGGAAAAGCATATTTGGTGTTAGAAAGCGGTGAGGTTTTAGAGGGTAATTCTTTCGGATCTAAAAAGAAGGTTATTGGACAAGTTGTTTTCAATACCAATATGTTAGGTTATCAAGAAATCATAACTGACCCTGCCTATGCTGATTGTTTAGTGGTTATTACATATCCCCTTATTGGAGCTTGCGGAGTAAATGATAATGATTATAATTCTTATATTGGTGCAGCTAGGGGTTTGATTATAAAAGAATATTCAAAAACAGTTTCAAATTGGCAAGCGACAATGAGTTTAGCGGATTTTATGAAAAAAAAGGGTATTGTTGGTATTGAAGGAATTGATACAAGGTATTTAACGAGATACACAGTGAATAATAGTATACAAAAAGGGATGATAACTGATACAAAGCGTGATATTAAAACTTTAGTAAAAAAAATTAAGCAACACAAAGAAAATAAACTTTACAAAACAGTAAGTTCTTCAAAGTCTTACAAGTGGACCGCAAATAAAAGTACAAAAAAAACTGCTTTAGTTCTTGATTATGGAGTGACATTTAATCTTTTGAATTGGCTTTCAAGTCAAGGTTTTAAATCAAAGGTGTTGTGCGCGGGTACATCTGCTAGTGCAATATTAAAGGAAAAAGCGGATTTAATTGTTTTGTCTAATGGACCCGGTAATCCATTAGAGGCCAAAGAAGAAATTGAAAATATCAGTAAATTATTGAGCAAAAAGCCAATAATTGGTTTTGGTTTGGGCAGTTGTTTTCTAGCCATTGCTATTGGAGCTAAAGTTGAAGCGTTAAAATCAGGGCATTATGGATTCAATAAAGCAGTTAAGAATTTAAAAGATAACAAGGTTTATATGACTCAACAGGATCACCGGTTTGCAGTTAATAAAGATTCTTTACCAAAAGATTCAGAAGTAATAAGTATTAATTTGCACGATAATACGCTTGAAGCATTTTCAAATAAAAAGTTTAAAGTTGCAGGGTATTGTTATTTACCAACCAAAATAAATGTATAAACGGAGGGAAATGTAGTTTCATGCCAAGGAGAAATGACCTAAAAAAAATATTGATAATTGGCTCTGGGCCTATTGTAATTGGACAGGCATGTGAATTTGATTATTCAGGCTCACAGGCTTGTAAAGTTCTAAAAGAGGAAGGGTATAAAATAGTTTTAATTAATTCGAATCCAGCTACTATTATGACTGATCCGCAGATGGCTGATAGAACCTATATTGAACCTATTACACCTGAAGTTGTAATTGAAATTATTAAAAAAGAAAGACCTGATGCCTTGCTTCCTACACTAGGGGGGCAAACAGGACTTAATATGGCTTATTTTTTAGACAAGATGGGAGTTTTGAAGAAATATTCTGTAGAAGTTCTTGGAGCCAATATTGATGCTATTGCTAAAGCTGAAGATAGAGATATATTTAAAAAAACCATGAAATCTATTGGGATTAAAGTGCCCAAGAGCGGTATTGCTCGCTCAATAGAAGAGGGTTTTAAGTTAGCTAAAAAAATAGGTTTTCCCTTGTTGTTGAGGCCAGCTTTTTGTATGGGTGGGGCTGGAGGTGCGTGTGTTTATAACTCTGAAGATTTGGAAGCAGCTTTACAGTTAGCTCTTGATACTTCTCCTATAAAAGAAGTTTTAGTGGAAGAATCTGTTTTAGGTTGGAAAGAAATAGAGTTCGAAGCTATGAGAGATTGTAAAGACAACATTGTTATTGTTTGCTCAATGGAAAATGTAGATCCTATGGGAGTGCATACCGGAGATAGTATGGTTGTGGCCCCAGCTCAAACCATAACAGCTAAAGAATGTAGCAAGTTAATTGAAGATTCTAAAAAAGTGATTAGAGCTATTAATATTACAGGAGGAGGTATGAATTTACAGTATGGTGTAAATCCCGAAAATGGAGAGTCGGTAATTATTGAAATTAACCCTAGGGTATCACGTTCTTCTGCTCTGGCTTCTAAAGCAACAGGTTTTCCTATTGCTAGAGTAGCCACAAAACTGGCTGTTGGTTATTCTTTAGATGAAGTTGTTAATAATGTCACGGGCAATACTACAGCTTTTTTTGAACCTTCAGTTGATTATTGCGTTTTTAAAATGCCTCGTTTCACTTTTGAGAAATTCCAAAAGGCAGACTGGTCGCTCGGTATTTCTATGAAGGCTGTAGGTGAATCGATGTCTATTGGTAGAAACTTTAAAGAAGCCCTTCAAAAGGGCTTAAGATCATTAGAAACCGGTCGTAGTGGTTTAGGAGCAGATGGTGTAGAAATGTTTGATGCAAATTTATCAAAGAAAGAAAAAATAGAAAAAATAAAAGAAAAATTAAAAATAGCCAATGCGGATAGAATTTTTTACGTAAAGGAAGCCTTTAATTACGGTCTAAATATTGATACAATATATGAGTTATCAAAAATAACTAAATGGTTTCTGAGTAATATTAAAGAGTTGGTAGATTTGGAAAAGAAAATAAAATCTAGCAAGGGTTCTAAGGAAGTTTTAAAGAAAGCTAAAGAGTGCGGTTACAGTGATGCTCAGTTAGCCCATATATTAAAAAAGAGTCAAAAGCAAATTAGGTCTTTAAGGAAGAAAAAAATTGAACCAGTTTATAAATTGGTTGATACCTGTGCGGGTGAATTTAATTCATCTAGGCCATATTTTTACTCATCTTACGAAGAAAAAGATGAAAGTAGAGCCACTAAAGCTAAAAAGGTTATTATATTAGGTGGAGGCCCAAACAGAATAGGGCAGGGTATTGAATTTGATTACTGTTGTTGTCATGCAGCTTATGCTTTAAAGGAAGCTGGTTATGAAGCGGTAATAATTAATTCAAATCCAGAAACCGTATCAACTGATTACGATACTTCTGACAGGCTTTACTTTGAGCCCCTTACACTGGAGGATGTTCTCAATGTTATTGAAAAAGAGAAGCCTTATGGAGTCATAGTTCAATTGGGTGGGCAGACACCTCTAAATATTTCTAAAGGGTTAGAGGCTGCAGGCGTAAAGATATTGGGTACATCTCCAGATAAAATTGATGTTGCTGAGGATAGAGATCTTTTTAAAAAATTACTTCATAAGTTAAAATTAAAACAGCCTAATAATGGAACAGCTACCAGTTTAAAAGAAGCTCAGGTAATAGCAACAAGAATTGGATATCCGGTTGTTATAAGGCCCTCCTATGTTTTAGGTGGTAGAGCTATGGAAATAGTCTATGATGAGGCCTCATTAGAGCGTTATATGAAAGAGGCAGTAAAGGCATCAAGTGAGCATCCAGTTTTAATAGATAGATTCTTAGAAGATGCCATTGAGGTTGATGTAGATCTGATTTCGGATGGTAAAATGCAAGTTGTTGGTGGCATAATGGAACATATTGAAGAAGCTGGTGTTCACTCAGGGGATAGTGCTATGGTTTTGCCGCCATTCAGCCTTAAGAAAAAATTGGTGGATGAAATAAAAGAGTGTACTCGTAAATTAGCAAAAGAGCTCAAAGTTATAGGTCTCATGAATGTGCAGTATGCTGTAAAAAATAATGAAATATATATTATAGAAGTTAATCCTAGGGCTTCAAGAACAATACCCTTTATATCTAAAGCTATAGGTGTGCCGTTAGCCAAACTAGCCACTAAAGTTATGGTTGGAATTAGTTTAAAGGAATTAGGCTTTACTAAGGATATAACTCCTAAACATATAAGCGTGAAAGAATCTGTTTTTCCTTTTGCTAGATTTCCGGGAGTAGATATTATCCTCGGGCCTGAAATGAAGTCTACTGGAGAAGTTATGGGTATTGACTATGATTTTGGCAACGCTTTTATGAAGTCTCAAATAGCGGCTGGTCAAATTCTACCCAAAAAAGGGAATGTTTTCATAAGTGTTAAAGATAAGGACAAAGTTAAAATTATTGATACTGCAAAAAAACTACGAAAGTTAGGCTTTAAGCTTGTGGCTACTCAAGGAACTGCTCTTAGTCTTAAAGAGGCTGGAGTAAAAGTAAAAAGAGTTTATAAGCTTCATGAAGGCAGGCCGCATATAGTTGATTTAATTAAGAGTGATGAGATAAATTTAGTAATTAATACTCCCAGCGGTAAGGGACCCAAAGAAGATGAAACTAAAATTAGAACCAGTGCTTTATTACACAAGATTCCCGTAATTACAACTGTACCCGGAGCTGTAGCATCAGTCAGTGGTATTGAAGCGCTTAAAAAAGGGAAATTAAAAATTAAGGCATTGCAGGATTATAATAAAGAGAAATAATATGCATCAGGAAAAAGCTAAAGTAATTGAAAATAAAAAAATAACTTCTCATTGCTGGCGATTACAGCTTAGTTCGAAAAATATTGCTAAAGACGCTCAACCAGGGCAATTTCTTCATATTAAAGTTGCCTCTAACAATGGAAAACCATTTCTCAGAAGGCCTTTTGCAATATACAATGTAGAAAGTAGAGGTAATTTCAGTATCCTTTATAAAATAAGAGGAGAAGCAACTAAATTAATGCGTGATCTTAAGAAAGATGATAAGGTTGATATTATTGGCCCTTTAGGCAACGGTTTTAAGCTTTCTTCTCAGGCACAAAAATATGTTTTAGTTGCTGGAGGTATAGGCTTGGCGCCACTTTTCTTTCTAGCAAAAAAACTTTTAGATAATAAAAAAGAGGTTATTGTTATTTATGGAGCCGGAACAAAGAATGAATTACTTTGCATAAAGGAATTAGCTCAATTTAAAATACAGCCCCTTTTGGCTACAGATGATGGTTCAAAGGGGGTAAAGGGTAATGTTAATAAATTATTGGATAAATATCTCACCAATAATCAGAAAGAAGAAATACAAGTTTTTGCTGCTGGCCCCAAAGTGATGATAAAAGAAACGACACGAGTTTGCAAGCAAGCGGGTGTAGATTTAGAAGTTAGCATGGATGAGATCATGGCTTGCGGTGTAGGTGTTTGTTTGGGTTGTGCGGTAAAGACTAAAAATGGCTATAAATTGGCTTGTAAGGATGGGCCTGTTTTTAAAGCAGAGGATATAATATGGGAGTAGACTTAAGAGTAAAAATTGGTAAATTACAATTAAAAAACCCGGTTATGGTTTCTTCGGGAACATTTGGCTGTGGACAGCAATATGAAGACTTGGTTGATCTCAATGAACTGGGAGCTATCGTTGCTAAAACAATTACATTACAAAAAAAAGAAGGTAATATTCCTCCTAGGGTTGCTGAGACTTATGCGGGGATGTTAAACGCTATTGGCCTGGAAAATGAAGGTTTAAATTATTTTTGTGATACTACGCTTAAATATTTAAAATCTTTAAAGGTTCCGTATGTTGTTAGCGTAGCTGGTAAAGAAGAAAATGACTACTGTAAATTAACTAAAGCACTTGATAAACTCAATATAAAAGCTATAGAGCTTAATGTATCTTGCCCAAATGTCAAGTCGAAGAAAAAATACATGTTTTCTCAGGATGCCCACGCTATATTTAAACTAGTTGCCAAAGTGAGAAAACTAACTAAGGCAACATTAATCGCTAAACTGACACCTAATGTAACAGATATTAAGGAAATAGCTCTGGCTGCTCAGGATGCCGGAGCTGATGCAGTTTCTTTAGTGAATACTTTTTTAGGGATGGCCATTGATGTTAATAGTAGAAAGCCTAGATTGGGCAATGTCACAGGTGGCCTAAGCGGGCCGGCCATAAAGCCCCTTGCCTTGTGTATGGTTTATGAAGCAGCCAGTGTTTTGAAAATTCCGATTATCGGTCAAGGGGGTATAATGTCACCTGAAGATGGGATAGAATTTATTCTCGCTGGTGCAACAGCTATTTCTATAGGGACAGCTAATTTTATAGAACCGCAGAGTGCTCTTTTTATCAAAAAAGGAATTGAAAAATATTTAATAAAGAATAAAATTAAAAGTGTAAAGCAATTAAGAGGTGCTATAAAGGTATAATTGGATGAAAAAGAAATCAAAAATAATTTTAGCATTAGACGTAGATACTATAAAAGAAG
>CAYQKA010000027.1:0-9988 GCA_964418055.1 uncultured Planctomycetia bacterium
CTACCTATCTCCTTTAAAATTTCAAATTCACCAAGCTTTTTACCTATGAGTTCAGCTGAAATTTTAGATGAATTAGATAGATTGGATTCTTGTGGCATATCTTGACTGCGCTTCATAATAATTTATTAATTGAATCCCACAGATTAACAGGCTTTAAGATGATAGGTAACTTCCTCTTTACCTTCTTGCTGAATAATATCTAAAATTAAGTAATCTTTTGAATTAAATCTCAAGACATTGCTTTTATTAAAACCACCTATTTTTCGTTTAATTGTAAGCTTTGTTTCATCGTCTTTAACATCTTCTATATTAATAACATCTTCTTCATAAACATCATTTTTTTTCAAGCCGCTTATATCTTCAGCTACCGTAGAGGCTTCTCTATCACTCCAGCCTAATTTTTTCAGTAATCTTCTGATGAAACCAGTATCCTTCTTTTCTGTTTGAAGCTTTTCAGCTTTCTCTATATCGTGCTTACGCAAATCACCTACAATATTAGCTAAAATAGTAGTATAACCTTTACCTTTTTTTCTGTCCTCTTCCACCTCTGGTGAAAGATCCTGAATTTTATTTTCATTATCATCAAACATTAATCTGCCTCCTAACTATTTTAACCCTTGTTTATCTAGATAACGAATAAAGGCATCAACAACTTTTGAATCAAATTGAGTATTTTTATTACGTATGATTTCTTCTCTAGCTTCTTCAACGCTGAGAGCTTTTCTATATGGACGTTCGGTTGTCATAGCATCAAAGGAATCACCAACCGCCATAATCCGCGCCTCCAAAGGAATATCTTCACCACTCTTTCCATCGGGATAGCCCTTCCCATCAAACCTCTCATGATGACCTCTTATCGCCTCAATGGAACCGTTTAAAAAAGTAAGTGGCTGAAGTATCTTAACACCCTTTAAAGAATGCAACTTAATTTCTTCCCATTCTTCATTAGTAAGTTTACCCGGTTTCATTAGAATGTAATCATGAATTCCAATTTTACCTATGTCGTGCAGCTTTGAAGCATCTCTTAAAATACTCATTCTCTCATCATCCAAACTTAATTCTTTGCCAATGCCCATGGCATATTTGGTCACATGTTCAGAATGATTTTTAGTATAATGGTCTCTGGTATCAATTGCCTCCGTCAAAGCTGAAACAGTATTTAGATAAACTTCTTGAAGCTGCCTATAAGTACCGGCATTACCTATGATAATCCCCGCCTGCTCAGCTATAGCAACTAGAAGATCAAGGTCATGCTCAGTAAAAATTTCTTTACTTCTTTTATTATTTATATTTATTACACCTAAAAATTCATCTCGACAAGAAATAGGGGCAGAAATAAGGGATTTATTAAAATACTTCTCATTATTGCGTTTAGCAAATCTATTATCATTTTCAACATCAACTACCAAAAGAGGCTCTTTAAATTCAGCTACCCAACCTGAAATTTTCTCACCTACTTTAAGTCTAACATTTTTTAAGGATTCAACATCAAGGCCTCTAGTAGCCTTTATCATTAACTCTTCAGATTCAGGATCAACCAGTAAAATAGAGCCAATATCGGCCTCAAAAGCATTACAAGCTTCTTCAATGATTAACTGCAGCGTCTTATCCAATTTAGTCACACCAGCAGCTTCTTTGCTGATTTTATGCATAAGTTGTAATTCTTTTATTTGCCGGTCTTTTTTAGATATTTGACTTCTAATTTCTTCAATATCTTTCTGCGTATCCTTCACACTCATAACAATATCCTTTATTTCTTAACCCTAATTTCTACAACATATTATAGCATATTCCCGACTTGTTGTGTCAAGATTTAATCAGTGCCATAGTTTCTGCTCTGGTTTTTTCATTAGTTCTAAACACACCCCGAACAGCACTAGTAATAGTCTGAGAACCTGGTTTTTTCACCCCTCGCATACTCATACATAAATGTTCCGCTTCTATAATAACCATAACTCCCTTAGGTTTTAATTTTTTCATCACCAAATCAGCTATTTCTGTTGTAAGATTTTCCTGTATTTGTAACTTCTTAGATAAAATATCAACTGTTCTAGCTAATTTACTCAATCCAGTAATTCGTTTACCAGATGGAATATAAGCTAAATGGGCTTTGCCAAAAAAAGGCAGCAAATGATGTTCACAAAAGGAATAAAATGAAATATCCCTAATTAATATTATTTCATCATGTTCTTTCGTAAAAAATACTTCCAATTCCTTATCAGCTTTTTTCACCATTCCTGCAAATATTTCATCACACATATCAGCTACACGCTGAGGTGTACGCACTAAACCTTGCCTATTTTGATCTTCTCCAATAGCATCAAGAAACAACTTAACAGCTTTTTTTATTTTAGTTTTATCAATTTGCATATTTATAACTCCTCTTTATTTACCTATACAGAATTTACTAAAAATTCTCTCTAGTATATCAGCAGTAACTGTTTGACCCGTAACCATCAATAAATCATGAAGAGCTTCTCTTAAATCAAGCGAAACAAATTCATATGACAAGTTATCACAAAGAGATTTATAAGCTCTTAAAAGTGCCTCGTAACTATCTTTGATAAGTTCTTTTTGTCTTAAATTATTAACCATCTGACTAGTAATACTTCTTGTGCGACCGCCAAAAACACTTTTTAGTATTTCTTCTTCCAGTTTATCCAAATTAGTTTTTCTGGTTACTGAGATATTAATTACTTTTTTATCTTTTAAAAAATTTGCTATTGGCTTAAGGTTAATATTTTTCTTTAAATCAACTTTGTTTAAAGCAACTATGTGCGGCTTTTCGGCTATAAGCTCTATTATTTTCTTATCATCTGATGTAATTTTCTTTGAAACATCTAAAATCAGCAAAGCTAGGTCAGCACCCCTTAAAGACTCTATAGTTTTCTCGATACTTTTTGCCTCCAAAATATCAGAAGATTTTGTCATTCCTGCAGTATCAATAAATCTTAAGGCAACTCCTTTAATATTAATAACCTCTTCAATAGTATCCCTTGTTGTTCCTGCTATAGGACTAACGATTACTTTTTCTGTTTTTAAAAAGGCGTTCATTAAACTTGATTTACCAACATTGGCTTTACCGCAAATCACAACAGAAATACCCTCATTGACAACTATACCATAGTCCGCATCTTTAATCATTTTATCTAAAACATTCAATTTCTGCTTGAGATCATTCTTGAGATCATTCTTGTTTAAACTTTTAATATGTTGAGAATCAAAATCAATAGCTGCTTCAATATTTGAAATTGCATCAGCTAAACCATCTGCCATTTTCTTTATCGAACTAGAAAAATTACCTTTAAGATGTTCAAAAGCAAGCTGCAAACTTTTATCAGTTTTAGCATTAATCATATCATTAACAGCTTCTGCCTGCACTAAATCAATACGCCCATTAATAAGAGCTCTCTTGGTAAATTCTCCTGGTTCAGCTAAACGCACGCCTAATTTTAATAGAAGTTCCAAAATTACCCTAGCTGCAACTAGTCCACCATGACAGCTTATTTCTATTACATCTTCAGTAGTGTAAGTTCTAGGGGCTTTCATGAAACTTAAAAGCACTTCATCGATAGGCTTTTTACTCTTTGAACAAGCAAATATATATCCATATGTAATCGTATGACTTTTAGCCGTTAAAATTGATTTTTTATTTTTTGCTCTAAAAATATGATTAGCAACTTTTATAGCCTTTAGTCCACTTATGCGTATTATAGCTAGTCCACCCACTCCCACAGGTGTTGAAATAGCTGCAATTGTATCTTTATCTGATTTATTTCTTTTCATAATAGCTTTTATTTAATTAGTCTTCTACTACCTATTAACTGCCTAACTTCCGCCACCACAAACAATGAACCACAGCAAATTATTAAATCATCCTCTTTACTCAATTTTCTTGCTAATTTTAAAGCATCCTTAATATTATCAGTACGTTGCGTATCTCTTCTGCTGAAATATTTAAAATGTTTTTCTATTGTAACAGGCGATGCAGATCTGGGATGCAAACTCTTTGTTATGATAATATTATTAGCTGTTGCGCTTATAAGCTGACAAATACCCTTTATATTTTTATCAGCAGAAATACCCAAAACAACAACAAGATTTTTATATTTAAAATATCGCTTTAAAGCCGTAATTAATACAGCTATGCTGGCCTTGTTCTGGGCTCCATCCAAAACAATGTAAGGTCTTTTTTCTACAATTTCAAGACGCCCTGGCCAGTTGGTATTAGCAATCGCTTTTTTAATAGCTCCATTATCTATCTTATATCCTAAAATTACAAGAACTTCTATAGCAGCTAGTGCACAAGAAGCATTTTCAAGCTGGTGCTCACCTAAAAGGTTCGTTTTTAAATTTGGTAAATCTCTCCCGATGCCATGATAGAAAAATTTCTGTTTCAGATTAGATATTTTTTTTATTTCGCAATCAAAATCTCTCTTATATAGATAAAGCGGTGTTTTCTTTGCTCTTGCCATGCGTTGAATCACTCTTAAAACAGAGGGCCGCTGATAAGAGCTAATTACATAAGAATTACTGTTGATTATTGAGGCTTTTTCAAAGGCAATAGATTCTAATTTCGTACCTAATTTATCCATATGTTCATAACTTATCGGAGTGATTATAGAAATAATGCCTTCAGCAACATTAGTCGCATCCAACCTTCCTCCTAATCCCACTTCCAAAATTACAAAGTCTGCTTTTTTGATATAGAAATAGTAAAAGGCACAAATTGTGTAAACTTCAAAAAATGTTGGTTTTTGGCCTCCTTGATTTAAATATTTATTAATACCTTTTCGTACTATTCGTATAATTTCAGTTAATTCTTTTTTGGTAATTAATTTGCTGTCTAATTTTATTCTTTCTCTAAAGTCATGTAAATGTGGAGAAGTATATAAACCTGTTTTATATCCAGCTGCAGATAGAATTTCACTAATATAATTAGCAGTAGACCCTTTGCCTTTTGTTCCTGCTACTTTAATAGCATTTAAATTTTTTTGAGGATTATCAAGAATATTAAGTATGGCGTAAACTCGATTGAGTTTCATGCGATTATAGTTAAAATTTATTAGTTTTTCGAAATTTATAAATGAATTTAGGTAGGTTACTGCTTCTTGATATCTCATTAAAGATTAGTGTTTGAAATGCCTAACGCCAGTAAAAACCATAGCAATATCACAATCATCAGCTTCTTTTATAACTTCCGGATCTCTTATTGAACCACCAGGCTGTATGATTGCTTTTATGTTAGCCCTGTGAGCATATTCTACAGAATCTTTCATAGGAAAGAAAGCATCACTTGCCATTACAGCATCCCTTGTTAATTTGCCGGCTTTTCTGATTGCAATAATTACCGAATCAACACGACTCATTTGACCAGCACCAATACCTACAGTTTTTGTATCTTTAGCTAAAACAATAGCGTTAGATTTAACATATTTACAAACCCTCCAAGCAAACATCAGTGATTCTAGTTCTTGCTTAGTAGGTTTTCTTTTAGTAACTACCTTCAAATCTTCAGATTCAATTCGCAATAAATCTTTTTCTTGAAGTAATAAACCACCATTTACTTTCTTTATGTCAATATCCAAACCTCTGGGACTTAACTCAGGAATATCCAATATCCTAATATTTTTTTTCTTCTTTAGGATTCCAAGGGCATTTTCTGTATATCCACAAGCAACTACACACTCAATAAAACGAGTTTCGTGTATAAGAACAGCTGTCTCTTCATCGACAACTTGATTTAATCCTATAATACTTCCGTAAGCTGACATCGGATCGCAATCTAAGGCCATTTTATATGCTGCAGCTAAACTATCAGCCACTGCCGCCCCGCAGGGATTATTATGTTTTAAAACACAAGCCATAGGCTTATCAAAATCCTTAAGAATCTCAATAGCAGAATTTAAATCTAAAATATTATTAAACGATAATTCTCTTCCATGTAATTGCTTGGCGGCACATATAGAAGGGTGACTCATTTTATCATCACGATAGAAAGCAGCACTCTGATGAGGGTTTTCTCCATATCTTAAATCTTGTATTTTTTTAACACTAAAACTTAAATCAGATACAAAAGAAAAATCATGACCCTGGGTAGTTGAACCATCTGCTTCACTTATAATATGGCTATTTAGATAATTACATATCTGAGTATCATAAATAGAAGTCTTTTTAAAAGCTTCAACAGATAAACGAGCTAAGGTAGCTTCGCTTAAACATCCATCATTAGTTTTCAACTCATTTAATATTTGATCATACTGATCCGGAGAACTAACAGCTGCCACTGCTTTGTAATTTTTAGCCGCAGCTCTCAACATTGTGGGGCCGCCGATATCGATATTTTCAATAACTTCATCTAGAGAGACATTTGTTTTATTAATAGTCTTCTCGAAAGGATAAAGATTAACCACAACCATATCAATGAAACTAATTCCAGCTGCCTCTAATTGTTGTAGATGGTCCGCATTATCTCTTTTCGCAAGGATACCTGCGTGAATCTTAGGATGCAGAGTTTTCACTCTTCCATTAAGCATTTCTGGTGCTTTTGTATAATCAGCAACTCCGGTAACTTTTAGGCCCGATTGCTCAATGGCCTTTTTTGTACCTCCAGTTGAAATTAACTCTATGCCGAATTCACTTAAACCTTTAGCAAATTCTTCTATTCTACTTTTATCAGATACACTAATTATAGTTTTTTTAATTTTTAACATTTTTTTATGATGGAATTAGTTTTATTAATTCAATAGTTTTAGCTTTAACTTTTCTATATTAATTTCGCTATTTAACTTCTCTATCTGACGCGCAACATCTTCTTTTTGATTGTTGAGCTCTAAAAGCTTATCTTTCCATTTCGTCTCTTCATCAGATGATAGTTGCGCCTGTGAATCTTCTGAAAGAAGTTTATTAGCTTCTTTTATAGTGGATTCAGTACTTCTTAAAAATCTCTTTTTTGTTTTTAGTTCTTGCGAAAGACTGTTTGTCTTAAGTTTTATTTCTGAAACATATTTATTTAATTCATTTTCAAGATTTTTTACTTCTACACCTATTTTTTTATCTTCTTTAGCATAGTCCTTTTTTAATCGACTAACAGCTATATTCATTTCTTTTTTCTTTACTTTTAAAATATCATTGGCCTTTTTAATTTGAGTAGTAATCGTATCTTTCTCATTGAGAACGCTCACAAAAGAAGGGTCTTCATTAAGAACTGTGGTTTTAGCCTGCTTCCTATCAAAAAAAGGATTACAACTGAGACTTAAAAAAACAAAACAGCCAAGTATAAATACGGATAATGATCTTAAGGCTTTCATATATCTACCTCCCTGTTAAAAATAAAAAGGCAAGTGTTTTAAAAAACACTTACCTAATTATCCCACGAAGCCCGGGAGTGTTCAAGGAAAAAATAAAGCAAGGAATTAACCCATTTCAAGCTTAATATATTTTTATCGAGAAAGATTTCTTTTTGTGAGAGTATTCTAAGTAAATTTCTTTAGACTTAATATTAAAACTAGTTTTTTTGCCATCTACCAAAACCTTTTTGGGCTTATTTTTTACTTCAAGCAATAAGCTGCCCATAAATTCTTGGTGCCCAGCAATTTTTAACTCTATGAAATCTTTTTGTTCCTTGATGCTTAATATCTCAGAGGTTGTAAATATTATGCTTATACCTGGAGTAATTTCCATATTAAGAGGAGCAATAAAACCATAAGTCGGAGGCATAATAAAAGTTTTGTTTTTTAGTATTTTTTTTAAGGCTGGAGAAGTTATATTATTAATTTGCAAATTGAAAGATTGATAATTTCTATGATAATTCATAATATACAAATAATTACAGTCCTTACCAAAAAGCTCTCCAGCAATTATATCTGAGTTATTTACCTTAATATATCTCTTAATGTTGTCAGTATTGATAAGGCTTTTATACGCTTCTAAATGCTCTGCTAATTCATAACTAAAAGCAGTTCCCAAAATAGTTACTTTTCCTTTTTTTATTTTTTTACTAAGCCCACAGCATTCCCCATCTTCAGTTATCGCAATAGTCTTAGCTTGGTTTGACTTATACAAGTTTATTCTAGAAAAACACTGAAAATCATTCACTCCCAAAAGATTAATCTTGGGCGTAATTGGATTAACTGTTTTTTTATCAGCTATTTTGCAAAAATCTTGTAAATAAGTACATTTCTTTAAATCCAAATCTTTTTGCGGAAAAGTAGGTAAAATAATGAGGTGACCCCCTAATTCAATATAATTAGCAAGTTTTTTCTGAGTATTCTTATCCATACAATCTAAAGACATGACCCAAAGCTGTTTATACTTCTTTAAATGCTTCAAATCAACACTTTGCAAATCTTCCATCATAAAATCTTTATTTAATATCTGCAGAGATCTCAATAAACCGTCGAACAGGACAGAATCTCTTAATCTCTGGGGATCATAGTGCATACCCAAGTCTTCAACATCAAATTTCCTCTTTCCAAAAGCAGGTATTGTAAATTCTGTGTGGTAGTATGGCCTATATAAACCCACGCCGATAGAAGCTTTTTTACTAGAATTAGCAATTCTCACTCCGTGCGTCCTTATGAACTCTCCAAATTTTTGAATTACCCCATAAAGCTCTGAGGGCTCAGCATTATTATCAACTGGTGTCTGCCAATAAAAAACAGGGCCCAAATCACCTTTTCTTGGAGGATTTATTCCCTGAGAAAACATATAGAAATTAATACCTTTCAAACCATGAATTAAACACGCTTTGTAGAACAAATCAAGCTCATTAGCATAAACTCTAGTTTTGTGATGACGACTACCAGATTGTATTTCCACACCCATCGTGGGGTGCCTATGATTTTGAAGAGCACGAGTTACTTCATTACAAACTAAATCATCATGTAAATTTCTAAAATCAACTGTTTCAGGGATATGATCTACTCCTAACATAATCTCAGGAGCTATTTTTTCCAGCTCATCATACATCATTACATTCACTGGATATTCAAGAGCCCTACCATCAATCCACCCAGGTAGATTATGAAAAGTAGGTATGTCTACTCCTTGACTCCTAACTTCTTTTAAAAGATGAGTTAAATATACTGCATAATACCAGCGATAAAATAAATGCCAGTCGCGATAACCAAAATAACCTTTTTCACATTTAACGTCACCTTTAGGCGGACCAACTTTATTAAAAGCAGTATAATCAGTTTTATATATTCTATTTAACTTATTGATATCTTTGTATTTGTTTTCTAAAAACTCATGATAATATTTTAAACAGCCTGAGCTATAGTCACCTTCACCGGAAAACCAATAATAAAAAGCAATTTCATTGCACAATTGCGTCATGATAATCATTTTATCATTTGTAATTTGATAGTCTTTTATAATTGGCATAATATTATCATACCAACGTTTAGCATATTTCAAATAAACAGGATTCATATATGTTGTCATTTTAAGAGGATGGATATTTGAATTCTCATCTATGGCCTGGACTTCTGGATAATTATCGAAAAGCCATTCCGGCAAACCATTACGTTTATATTCAGCTAAAATATATGGTCCTGGCTTAACTATCATATAGAGGCCCATCTCATGACAAAGATTCAAAAAGCCTATAAGATCCCTTTCAGGACTGGTCTCACCCTTAAAATCAAACTTATTATCATCATATTCATGCCAACACCAAGGAATATACGTAGATACTGTATTACAGTTTGCTTCTTTAAGACGAGTTAAATGTTTCCTCCAAAGCCTCTTGGGGATTCTAAAATAATGTATTTCCCCTGAAAGAATAAAAAAATCTTTCCCGTTTAGTTTGAATGTTTTACTTGTTAACTTAAAATCCATAATTAATTATACTCCCTTTATCTTAAACAGCGTAAAATTAAAAGGTCAACCTTATCCATTTTTTTTGTTATATATGCAATCTCTTTTAAGGATTTACCTTTAATATTTTTACCATTTATTTCCTTTATTCTGTCTTTCTCTTTAA
>CAYQKA010000027.1:10088-11751 GCA_964418055.1 uncultured Planctomycetia bacterium
AGCCACCGCATCAAAACATTGAATGCACACGATAGCGCATATCATAATATAAGTAAAGGTTTTTTTACATCACATTCTTTTCAGCCTTTATTCAATTTTTATGAAGCTAGATATAAATTTTGGGGATAAACGACAGATAATAGTTTTTAAACAATAAAATTAAAAAACTATTGGAGATTTGCTTTATTTTATTTTTTCTTATTATCTTTTATTATTATATTGATTGTCTCTTCTATATCCCTGTCTGCATTAACGAAATTTAGCCCCACATCATAGTGATCATTTAGATTTTCCGCTTTCTCAGTCCAGACAACTTTTAAAAATATTTCTTTTATTTTATCTTTATGCCCTTCAATTGTCACCTTAAGCAACACTTCTTCATCTAAAATTCTATTTATTCTGTTTGTCTCATTGTTCTTAAAACGACAATCATGATTAAAGACCCAACCTAAACATTTACTGCATTTCTTGCACTGCCAACCTTTTGGCCACTGCAATCTCATGCCGCCAGCACTAATATCTTTACTTGATATCGGTATTTCACCCGAAAGAAGTGTTTTTCTATCCTTCCTGTATATCTGACCCGTAAAGGCCTTTGCAACATCAAAACGCTCGTGTTTTCTTTTGTCCTTCAACATGTCTTCACCCTTTTAAGAAATTTTTTGAACCACAATTTGATCCCTGTATTCCTGAGGGGAAATATTCATCCACTTTTTATACACTTTGCTGAAGTAATTAGGATCTTGATAACCTACTGCAAAAGACACCTGTGCAACGCTCAACCTCATATCCTTCAAAAGTTTCAAAGCAGCTTCCAATCTAATCCTTGTAACGAATTCAATAAAAGTTGTGTTATATTCTTTTTTAAACTGATGAGAAAAATAATAGGGACTCAAGCTTACAGCTTCCGATACTTCACTTAACGAAAGATTTGGCCTGTAATAATTTTCTTTTATAAAATCTATAGCTTTTGCAATTGATTCTTGTAAATGAGTTTGAGACATATCAGAGCTTAAAAAAACTATCTCTTCAAATTTTAAGGAAAATATAAAATTAATAAACTCTTCCAAGAAACTACATAATTCTTTAATCTTAGTATCATTTAAAATATTATCTGTTTTTTCTTTAGATGTAGAAGATTTTTTTAAACCAAGCTCATCCGTTATTGCAAACCCATAAACCTCTTTCCTAACCATTACGGGCAAGATAGCTCTTTTGCAATGAGTCGAAACAGAACAAATAATAAGTTCTTTTTTATTGATAGCTTTTTTTAAACCCTTGATAAGCGTATCAGAGGACGTTCCAAGTAACTTTTTTAAAGCTTCTTTATTGTCTAATATATTTTTGCCGTTCTCTAAATCTAAACGATAAAAGTAAACCTTAACTCCAAAAACTTTATTGAGAAAGCTATTGAGCTTTTTAACTACAGAAATACTACCTAACTTTGATACATCAACTAACGTATTCATTTTTATACTACTTTTGCTCCTTTATTATAAGTCACTTTACAAAATAGATATCGTCAATCCAAACCGTTCCTTCTTTCGTTGATGCAATTCTATCCTCGAATACAAAAACTAATTCTACTAGATCAGAAAAATCATTTATAAAAGCAAAATCCTTTAATGGAAGAATAATCATTTGCCATTTAGCGGTAACATTT
>CAYQKA010000028.1:0-2634 GCA_964418055.1 uncultured Planctomycetia bacterium
AAAGGATTACATTCAAGTCGGCCAGGTGCTTTCTTACTTGGCCGCTTTTATTATTTGTAGGTACATTTGCTGGTTTGCTCAAGATGTTACCCATAGTCTTGATTACCCTGTAGTTTTGGATTTAAAAGCAGAAGCAGCTTCTAATTATGGGCTTAGAGGGGGTAGCCTATATGGTGATAATTGATAAAACTGGTAAGATTGAATGGACGGGTCATATTTTGGATAATAAAGGTAGAGCAAAACCAAAAGAACTTCTTAATTAAAGGAATTAGATGATAAAACCAAATCCTTTTACACCACAGTCAGGTTGGGAGCCGAGATTTTTTGGAGGCCGCGAAGAAGAACTTAATCTTTTTGAAAAAGTACTTTCTGAAAGTATAAGTGGTGCGGCTAATCATATGGTTGTTTTGGGAGAATGGGGAACAGGTAAAACCTCTTTAGCTAAACAGCTAAAAAAGATAGCTCAGTCTCAAGGGTGTCCGACGGCCTTCTGCCCCCTAAGCAATATAAGTTCAAAGTCAGCTTTAATGGATACTATACACCTTATAGCCCAGGAAATGCTTTTAGGCCTTCCTAGTGATGCGGCAGCTTTGAATATTAAAAATATTATAGAAGATTTGGGCCAATTGCAGCCACAGGTTAAATTTACCAGTTTTTTGGTGAAATTATGGCAAGTCATAGAATCTAAAACAGCAGTAGTATTTATTGATGACGTTCAAAACTTAGATATTAATTCCGGAGTTATTGATACCCTGCGTTCTGTTTTAAGCAGGGATGAAGTAATAAATAATACAAATTATTTATTTGTTTTGTTGTCCACTCCTCGTGGCTGGCAGGATTTTATTGATAAACATAATCCTGTGGGGCGTTTTTTCAGAAAAAGAGTATATTTAGAAAACCTTGATCAGGCAGAAACAAACGAGATAATTGATAAGACACTAAGCGAAGCCGAAATTGATTTTAGTGAAGATATCAAAAGAGCTATCTATGATAATACCAAAGGTCATCCTTATGAGTTGCAACTTTTGTGCAGTAATCTATATGATAACCAGCTTGAGGCTTCTATTGATGATGATATTTTTATAAAAGCTCTTAAGAATACATTGCGAGAATTGGGCAAAGATTATTTTGAGGCTCTTTATAGAAGGGCTAGCGATAGAGAGAAAGAGGTTTTATCTATTTTGGTAGAAAAAAACAAACCGTTAAGCATAGCAGATATTCGTTCGGTAATGATAACCGAGAAGCGAACGGCCGGTTTTCCAATTACTAATATTAAAAATTTTCTTTATCGTCTCTATGAAAAGGAAATAATTAAAAGAAGAGACACAGGTGAGTTTGAAATTGTAGACCCGATGTTTTCGAAATATTTAGAAATTTTTGAATTCCAAAAAGGAGTATAAGGATATGTGCGAGTTACAGGATAAAATTAAAAAAGATATAATAGAAGCTTTAAAAAGTAAGAACGAAGCAAAAGTAACAACCTTAAGAATGCTTCAAGCAGCTATCCAGTATAAATTTATTGAAAATAAAAAAGAAGATCTCAAAGAAGAGGATGTTCTGCAGGTTTTAAAGAAGCAAGTTAAGCAAATCCAGGATTCTATTGAGGCTTTTACTAAAGGCAATAGAAATGATTTAGTCAAAAAAGAAGAAGCATCATTAAATATTCTTAAAGATTATTTGCCTCCTCAGGCAAGTTCGGAGGAAATTAATCAGGTTGTATTAAAGGTAATAGAAGATATAAATCCTCAGGGGCCAGCTGATTTTGGTAAGGTTATGAAGGAAGTGATGTCAGCCATAAAAGGAAAAGCAGATGGTAAAGATGTAAGTGTAGCAGTCAAACAAGCTCTTTCAAGCGATAAATAAATGAAGACGCTTAAGTTTTTAGGTACGGCTGGTGCTAGATTCGCAATGTTGAGGCAGTTGAGAGCATCTGGTGGTTTATGGCTTCAATGGGAAGATACTAATTTATTGATAGATCCTGGCCCCGGCTCTCTTATAAGATGTTTAAGGTCGCGTCCAAAATTAAATCCTCTAGATTTAGATGGTATTATTTTGACTCATCGCCATCTTGATCACTCAGGTGATATAAATGTGATGATGGAAGCTATGACTGAAGGAGGCCACAAGAAGAAGGGTGTAGTTGTTGCTCCGTATGATGCCTTAGAAGATGATCCAGTAGTTTTGAGATACAATCGTAATTTTGTTGACAAGATAGAGATTTTAAAGGAAAATGAAACCTATAAAATTAAAGAAGTCTCATTTCAGGCTTCCATAGAACATGTCCACGGATGCGAGGCATACGGTCTTAATTTTAAAGTTGGCAAGAAAGTCCTTCTATCTATTATAACTGATACTCAGTATTTTGACGGTCTCGAAAAGTATTACCCAGGAGATATTCTGGTAGCCAATATTTTGCTATTTGGTGAAAATAAGCGCGTTATGCATCTTAGTTTGGTTGATGCCAGATTAATTTTAAAAAATAGCAATTGTCGAGTTTTTATCATGACTCATTTTGGGATGACCATGATTAAAAATAAACCTCATGAAATAGCCCGTAAGCTTCAAAGTGAATTTAAAGATAAGTTAATTATTGCTGCTTATGATGGTATGAGCTTAGATTTAGAAGCACATTTA
>CAYQKA010000028.1:2734-6712 GCA_964418055.1 uncultured Planctomycetia bacterium
TGGAATTTTCCAAAAGAGCACAAAGCATTATGCCTTCACCAACATTAGCCATTACTTCTAAGGCTAAAAAGATGAAGGAGGCCGGAGAAGATGTGGTGAATTTTGCAGCCGGGGAACCGTTTTTTGATACTCCTGATCAAGTTAAACAAGCAGCTATTGAAGCCATTCAGCAAGGATTTACTAAATATACTCCTACAGCCGGAGCTTCATTTTTAAAGAAGGTAATTTGTCAGAAGTTTAAGAATGATAATTATCTTCATTATGATGAAGATCAGATTGTAGTTTCTTGCGGGGCTAAGCATTCTTTATTTAACATTATGCAGGTCCTCTGTGATGTCGGAGATGAAGTAATTTTCTCCGCCCCTTACTGGGTGAGTTATCCTGAGATGGTAAAATTTGCAGGCGGCCAACCCGTAGTAATAAAAACTTTAGAAAAGAATGATTTTAAGTTTAAGGCCGAGACCTTAGAAAAATATATTACTGATAAAACGAAAATACTCATATTAAATAGTCCTTCTAATCCTACGGGAGCTATTTATACCCAAGAAGAATTAGAAGAAATTGCAGAAGTAGTCATCAAGAATGATCTTTATGTCATCAGTGATGAAATCTATGAAAAAATAATCTATAATGGCAAAAAACATGTGTCTATAGCTTCATTAGGTAAAGATATTTATAAGCGAACGATTACTGTAAACGGGGTTTCAAAGGCATATTCTATGACTGGTTGGCGCATTGGTTATTTAGGAGCTGTAGAAGCTATAGCAACTAAAATTAGTAATTTGCAGAGCCACTCAACATCGAATCCTGCATCAATAAGTCAAAAAGCAGCCTATGCAGCTTTAATTTGTGATGAATCTATAATTAAAAATATGGTTTCTGAATTTGATATCAGGCGTAAATTAATTGTCAAAGGTCTTGATTCTATTAAAGGATTTTCATGTAACTTACCAGATGGTTCTTTTTACTGTTTTTGTAATATTAAAGAAACCGGCATGAATTCTATGGATTTAACTAATAAGCTTTTAAATGAACAAAAAATAGCGGTTATTCCTGGTATAGTTTTTGGTCAGGAATATTATTTAAGGATTAGTTTTTCGTGTGATATCGAACAGATTGAAAAAGGAATAGCCAGGCTGAGGGAGGCATTCGCGAGCTAAGATGGGAAAGACTATTGCTGAGAAAATATTGAGTAATCATGCTGGAAAAGATTTAAAGGCTGGAGATTTGGCTATATGTGATGTTGATTTTTGTTTTGGTCAGGATGGTACAAGTGGATTGATTATTGATTCATTTAATGATCTTAAAAATAGTAAAGTAGCTCAAAAAGATAAATTTTGTATGATTATAGATCATTCGGCACCAAGCCCGAATGAAAGGGTTTCTGAGATTCATAACAAGATGCGTAGTTTTGCAAAAAAACATAAAGTTAATATCTATGATGTTGGCTGTGGGGTGTGTCATCAGGTTGTTCCTGAGGGCGGCCATGTGACCTGTGGCGATTTAGTTGTTGGAGCGGATTCGCATACCTGTACATATGGAGCTTTAAATGTGTTTTCGACTGGAATGGGTTCAACTGATTTGAGCATTATTGTTGCTAGTGGGAAAACTTGGTTTAAAGTGCCTGAGACAGTAAAAATGATTATTGATGGCAAGCTTGCTAAAGGGGTTTATTCCAAGGATATAATTTTACATATTGTTGGAGATGTAAAAAGTGATGGTTGTACTTATAAATCCATTGAATTTTCCGGTGAAACTATTAGAAATTTAAGTATGGATGCTCGTTTTACTATATCTAATATGGCTATAGAAGTAGGAGCTAAAGCAGGTCTTATGGAGGCTGATGAGAAAACTTTTGATTGGCTTGAGAAATATTCTCAGAAATCTTGTAGGCCTGTCAGAAGTGATGACGATGCGGTTTATAGTCAAATAAAAGTGTATGATGCCTCAAAGATAGTTCCAATGGTAGCTAAACCACATACAGTTGATAATACAGCTACTGTTGAAGAAGTAAGTGATGTAAAAATTAATCAAGGTTATATAGGTACATGTACCAATGGGCGCTTGGAAGATTTACGGATTGCAGCTTCTATATTAAAAGATAGAAAAGTGCATCCTGACGTAAGGTTCTTAGTTGCACCAGCATCACGTAATATATATTCTCAAGCTTTGGCCGAAGGCTTGATAACCACTTTAATTGAATCTGGGGCCGTTATCTTAACTCCTGGTTGTGGACCATGTGTTGGGACGCATCAGGGTGTTCCTTCCGATGGTGAAGTGGTAATTTCAACTGCCAACAGAAATTTTAAAGGCCGCATGGGTAATCCTAAGGCCTTTATATATTTAGGTTCGCCAGCAACTGTAGCTGCTAGTGTAATTGAAGGAAAGATAACAGATCCTAGAGGGTATATAAAATGAAAGTAAAAAGCCAAGCTATCAGATTAAAACAGGATAATAATGTTAATACTGATTATATAATTTCAGGAAGATATAAATTTCAAATTCAGGACCCTAAGGAATTAGCAAAATATGTCTTTAATGATTTGGAACCTGATTTTTTGAAGAGAGCAGATGGCAGAAGTATTATTATTGCCGGTAATAATTTTGGTTGTGGCTCTTCCAGAGAACAGGCACCCTTAGCGTTAAAATATGCTGGCATAAAAGCAGTTATTGCTAAAAGCTTTGCCCGTATTTTTTATCGCAATGCCTTTAATTTAGGGATTGTACTTATTGAAACAGAAACTGATAATATATCTGACTTGGATGAACTAGAATTGGATTTAGATACAGGCATTTTAAAAAATAAAACTAAAAAATCTGAGGTTGAATTTAGTCCTTTGCCTGCATTTATGGAAGAGGTTATCAGAGATGGTTCAATAATAAAACACTTTAATAAACATGGAGGATTTCAGTTTTGAGTAAATATAAAATTACACTCATACCAGGTGACGGCATTGGCCCTGAAGTTAGTGAGGCTGCAAAAAGATGTATAGATGCAACTAAAGTAGATATTGAATGGGAAGTAGTTCAGGCTGGTAGTGCAGTTATTGAAAAAGAAGGCACTCCTTTACCAGATAGTGTCATTGAGTCTATAAAGAAAAATAAAATAGCTTTAAAGGGGCCTATAGTTACTCCAGTGGGTACAGGTTTTCGTTCGGTTAATGTAGCTTTGAGACAGAAGCTTAATTTATATAGCTGTTTAAGGCCGTGTAAAAGTTATGCTGGCCTTAATATACCGTATGAAAATATTGATTTAGTGATCGTCAGGGAAAATACCGAAGATCTCTATGCGGGTATAGAATTTGAAGAAGGGAAGAAGGAAACCTTAGAGCTTATTGAAAGAATAGAGCAATTATCATCCAAGGAAATATCTAAAGATTCAGGCGTGAGTATAAAACCTATTTCAAAGACGGCTACAAAAAAGATTGTCAAGTTTGCTTTTGAATATGCCCTTAAAAATAATAGAAAAAAAGTAACAGCTGTTCATAAAGCAAACATTATGAAGTTTTCAGATGGCTTGTTTTTGAAAGTTGCCCGCGAGGTTGCTAAAGAGTATGAAGGGCGAGTGGAGTTTACTGATAATATCGTTGATAATTTGTGTATGCAGCTAGTTTTAAGGCCGCATAATTTTGATGTTTTAGTTCTGCCGAATCTTTACGGAGATATTATATCTGACCTTTGCGCCGGTTTAGTGGGTGGTTTAGGTTTGGCTCCGGGAGCAAATATCGGTGATGATTATGCTGTTTTTGAAGCAACTCATGGTTCAGCTCCGAAATATACAGGTTTAAATAAAGTTAATCCTGTGGCTATGATTCTTTCCGGTGTTTTAATGTTAAGGTATCTAAGAGAAGATCTAGCTGCAGATAATCTTGAGAATGCGGTGAAAGAGGTTATTGCTGAAGGTAAGTCAGTAACTTATGATTTAAAAGAAGATAGAAATGATCCAACAGCAGTTGGAACCAGTCAGATGGCAGACGC
>CAYQKA010000028.1:6812-10681 GCA_964418055.1 uncultured Planctomycetia bacterium
ATGAAAATTGGTATTATTGGAGCGGGTAACGTTGGCTCGACTCTGGCTTTTAAAATTTTACACGATAATTTGGCTGATGTAGCTTTAGTTGATATAAACGAGGGCTTGGCTATTGGAAAATCTCTTGATTTAAATGATGCCTGCGGTGTTTTTGGCTTAGAAAAGAAAGCTGTTGGTAGTGCTTCTTATGAGATAATTAAAGATGCTGATTTAATTGTAGTCACAGCTGGTTTAGCTAGAAAACCTGGAATGAGCCGGGAAGATCTGCTTCTAAAGAATGCCGGTATAATTAAAGAGGTTATATCAAAAATAAAAGAAGTTAATTCCAAGGCTATGATTATTATGGTTACTAATCCTTTGGATGTGACAACTTATTTGGCTTATAAAACAAGCGGTTTTGATAAAAGGAAAGTTTTTGGAATGGCAGGCGTTCTTGATTCGGCCAGGCTAGCAGTAATTATTTCTGAAGAATTGAAAAAAGATATTGCTAAAATAGATTCCATGATTTTAGGTACTCATGGTGATTCAATGGTACCTTTAAAAAGTAAAATTACAATTGAAGGAAAAAATATATTAGAGATAACAGATGAGCATACAACTGATGCTTTATTGGAAAAAGCTAAGACTCAAGGGGGTAGGATAGTTGCCCAGCTTAAAGGGGGAAGTGCTTATTATGCACCGGCTATGAGTGTTTATAAAATGATTGATGCAATTGTTAATAATAAAAAAGAAGTTTTTCCTGTTTCCGCTTATCTAGAAGGCGAGTATGGCCTAAGTGATGTTTGCCTGGGTGTGCCGGCAAGATTATCAAAAGATGGCATAGAAGAAATAATAGAGGTTGATTTAACCCCAGAAGAAAATAAAAAGCTAAAGAGTGCCAGTGAAGTTATTAAATCAGGAATAGCTAAAGTTATGAATGTTTAATGTGTTGACGAAAAAATATTTTTTTAATTTTTTATTAAAAGCGCCGTTAATAATCCTGGCGCTTTTCTTCTCTGGCTGTGGACAAGCCGAGTATATTACTCAAAGTCGGCTGTTAATGGGCACAACAGTCTCTATTAGTGTTGAGACTAATAGGTCTGCATTGGCAGATAAGGCCATAGCTGCTGCTTTCTGTGAAATTGAACGCATTGAAAAGGTTATGAGTTTTTTTAAAGAAAATAGTATGCTTAATGAATTAAATAAACAGGCCGCGGTTAAGCCGTTTAAAATATCAGATGAACTTTTTTATTTAATTGAGACTTCTCAGAAATTTTCAGAATTAACTGAGGGTGCATATGATGTAACTGCTTCTTCTTTAGATGAAGCCAATGGATATAAAAAGATTATTTTAGATAAAAATAGAAAGACAGTATTCTTTAAAGATAAAAAGGTAAAAATAGATTTAGGTGGTTCTGCTAAAGGCTACGCGGTTGACAGAGCTGTAGAGATTTTGCGTTCACATGGATTTAATGATGCCCTGGTTAATGCCGGTGGAGATATATATGCTTCGGGTAATTACAGAAAGGGTAAATGGGCTATAGGAATAAGGAACCCCTTAAAAGTAGATAAAATAGAAGATAAGATATATTTAACTAATATGGCCGTGGCAACTTCTGGTAATTACTTAAGAGTGCATATTATTAAAACAATAGATAATGATAAAAAATTTGACGTAGTTTCAGCTACTGTTATAGCTTCTGAGTGTCTTGAGGCTGATATTTTAGCGACGGCTGTATTTGCAGATCCTAATATAGTTATGGAAGTTTCAGAAAGCTTGGATGACATAGAAGTTTTATTAATCAAGAATATAGATGGTGAGCTTAAAGAAGTAAAAACCAGAGGGTTTATAAAATACCAAGTAAGATAAGAGCAGATTATGTTTGATTCGTTCAAAATTTATAAAGATAATCAAATTGATACAGATATTTTGTCAAGGCAATTAACACTTATGGGTTATAATCGTGTTAAAGCAGTTGAAGCCCGGGGAGATTGGAGTTTGCGTGGAGGGCTTGTAGATATTTATCCTACAGATTACAATGCTCCCGTCAGGCTCGAGCTTGATTTTGATAAAATCGACTCTATCTATTCCTATAATCCTCAAACAGGACACATTATCGAGGAGTTGAGTTTTTTAATATTGCTTCCTCAAAGCCATAAAAATAAGAAATTAGATACAGAAATTGGAACTGTTGTAGCAATTGATAATTTTACAGAAATAAGAGAAAATGATTATGTAGTTCATGTAAGGCACGGCATCGGTAAGTATAAGGGTTTAAAAAAACTAAAGCAAGATAATGTTGCTAAAGAATATTTGAGTATTGAATATTCTGATGGTGATATTCTCTATGTTCCTAAAGATAAAATGCACGTTGTTAATAAATACATTGGTTTTAAAGGGAATGAACCCAAGCTTTATAAGCTGGGTTCCAAGAGATGGCAAGGTATAAGAAATAAAGTTCAGAAGGGCATAGAAGATCTGACTTCTGAGCTTTTAGAGGTGCAGGCCAGGCGCAGTGCGCTAAAAGGTTATAGTTTTTCATCTGATTGTAAGTGGCAAAAAAGTTTTGAGAAAAGTTTTAATTATAAAGAAACGCCGGATCAATTACGTTCTATGGAAGAAATCAAAAATGATATGCAGAATTCTAAACCCATGGATAGATTAGTTTGTGGTGACGTAGGTTATGGAAAAACAGAAATTGCTTTTAGGGCAGCTTTTAAGGCGGTTATGAATGATAAGCAGGTGGCCATGCTAGTGCCAACAACAGTTTTAGCCCAGCAACATTTTAATAATCTTTATAAGAGACTAAAGGATTTCCCTTTTGAAATAAGAATGCTCAGTCGTTTCAATACTCAAAAAGAAATTAAAGAAACTATTCAAGGCCTGAAAGAAGGAACCGTTGATATAGTAATCGGTACCCATCGCCTTTTATCAAAAGATGTTAATTTTAAGAATTTAGGTCTTGTTGTCGTTGATGAAGAACAACGCTTTGGAGTCAGACATAAAGAAAAACTTAAATCTTTTAGGTTTTTGGTAGATGTGCTCACCTTGACCGCAACTCCAATTCCTAGAACTTTATATATGTCATTAGCCGGGGTTAAAGACCTTTCTACTATTAATACGCCACCGCGAAGTAGGGTGTCTGTGAAAACATATGTTTTAGAGTATGATGATAATCTAATCAGGCATGCTATTTTAGAAGAGATAAAAAGAGGAGGTCAGGTATACTTTATTCATAACCGTGTAGCAGAAATTGAAACTGTTAAGCATAAGCTTGAGAAACTAATTCCCGAAGCTCTGATAGGTTGCGCGCATGGCCAGATGCATGAAGATGAACTCGAAAAAACTATGGTGGAATTTATCAATGGAGACTTTGATGTTTTGTTATGCACGAATATCGTTGAATCTGGGTTAGATATACCCAATGTCAACACTATTATTATAAATCGCGCGGATCGTTTTGGTTTGAGTGATCTATATCAACTCCGAGGCCGTGTGGGAAGATTGAATAGGCAGGCTTATTGTTATTTATTGCTTCCGGTTGATAAAGCTATTGACGAAAAGGCAAAAAAACGATTAAATGTAATAAGTAAGTTTACAGATTTGGGTTCTGGGTTTAAAATAGCTATGGAAGATTTAGAAATAAGAGGAGCTGGTAATCTTTTGGGTTCTCAGCAGCACGGATATATATCCTTAATAGGTTTTGATCTTTATTGCCGGCTTTTAAAAAATTCGATTGAAAATTTAGCAAAAAATAAAAAAATAAACAATGCAAATGAACTAATAAAAAACCATCTTAATTAAAGATTGTTTTAAGGAGGAAACCCCATGAAGAAACTTGCAGGCCTTATACTATTATTTTTAGTTTTATTATATCCGCATTTCCTTA
>CAYQKA010000029.1:0-5209 GCA_964418055.1 uncultured Planctomycetia bacterium
TGTACGGGGTAGTTAAGCCACATTAAAAAAAATGCTTTATTTATTCACAATAATATCACATGCTATTTAATTGCTAGAATACAAGGGGCATTAGATAAGAAATAGCGACATGTTAAGCATTATTAATATCAATGCAATATCACCGATTAAAAATCCTGCCTGTTATATGAAAAAAGTATCACCTCGGAGGTTGTATGTGAGATATTGTTCGAGGCGAAACCTCGAACAATACATTCTTTTACCTATATTAGTTTTTACTTTTATGCTCTGTTTTCGTCATAATATCTGTAATTTTTTTCGTACGCAAAAAAGCGTGAGCAAAGGGAAACAGCCAAGTTGTAATCCCGAGTACAATCACTCCCAAACCTGTGGCAACGCCTGCCCATGTGCTAACAAATACTCGTGCCACCAACCCTCCCAGACTGATCAATATTCCAAAGAGGATGACTGCTATACCAAGTGCATTGATTTCCTTCCAAATTTGCTCGAGAAAGGTGCCTGGAGTAACGAGAGGGGGTAGTAAAAAAGCTGCGTAAAGTGCACCAAGAATCTGACTGACAGGAATAAGAATTTTCTGAAGAGTCGTTCGATCTGCAAACCTTTCAATAGTTGTTGTAAAAGATGCAACAAGTAAAATAAGAGCTAGTAGGATAACCGCACCAGCAAATAATAGAACTGTGTTGCGTCGTTTAGTAGGAGCAATAAAACCTGCAATAAAAACAAGTGAGAAGCAACCAAAAAAGGCACTGCTAGTATCCATTGCTGTTTGGTCACCGAAGACTGAAAGAACAATCCCGCCAAATAAACTGCCTAACATCAGCGCAAGAATTGCCAATGGCACCATAATAATCCATCGTAATATTTTCATTTGCTTCTTCCTTTTTATAAAAAATAATTCTTAATTGAATACCATTATTATTTATCTAATCTAACAATTAAGTTAATTATAATACTTATAATAGTTATAATCGCTCCTGCAATGGTGACTTTTGTTGCTAATGAAAGCCCTTTTCTCTTTTCAGAATACATACAATATTTTTTTAATTTTTTTTCTAACTTTCTAATTCTATCGAGTAGATCTGTAATCTTTTTTTTGGCAATAAGTTGCAAAACAGTTCTCGAATCACTCTTAAATTTATTAAGCTGTTGCAATAACTCAATATCCTTTTTGAGTAATTCAAGAGAGGTTACTTCTACTGCTTTTTTATGCGCATCGTTACTATACGGTAAATTTTTACTTAAATGTTCAAAATTAGGAATTTCTTTTTGAATACGCTTTATTACATCTTTACAAATTGTTATTTTATCCATCTTTGCTTTCCTATATATTAAACAACATAATAATTTCAAAGATCCCACCCCACTCACCTATATTACACTACGATTCGTAGAATTCAACCCCTAAAAAATCACACCTTCGCCAGATGCCCCTCCCCGTACTCTTTTAGAGGAATATCATCATCTGGTGCCTTATATTCAAATCTTTTAACATCTATCTTTAATTTTCTGGTCTCAGGCTCAGGAGCTAATCCCGCCTGAAGAAGTATTTTGGTATAAGGATGTAGGGGATTTGAATATATTTCATTTGCAGAGGCAATCTCTACTATCTTGCCCTGATACATAACGGCTACCCTGTCACAGAAATATTCAACTAAGGGTAAGTCATGACTGATAAATAAATAACTTAAGTTTAATTCTTTTTGTAATTGTTTAAGTAAATTTAATATCTGAGCTCTTATAGACATATCTAAAGAAGACACCGCCTCATCACAGACTATAAACTCCGGCTCTACTGATAAAGCCCTGGCGATTGCTACACGTTGCCTTTGACCACCTGAGAATTGATGGGGGTATTTATCTTTATCACTTTTAGCTAATCCGACTAACTCTAATAACTCCCCTAATCTCTTATCTTCATTCTTCTTCTCATATAACTTATGTATTCTTACTCCCTCTAATAAAATATCTTTTATAGACATCCTGGGATTAAGTGAATTATAAGGGTCTTGAAAGATTATCTGTGCCCCTCTTCTTACTTTTTTTATCTCTCTCTTATCTTTATTATATACATCTATTCCTTTTATTAAAACCTGACCCTTATCAGGCTTAATTAAATTTAAAATTAATCTACCGCAAGTAGTCTTGCCACTTCCAGATTCACCAACTAAACCAAGACTACTTCCCCCTTTAATTTCAAAGTCCACATCATCAACGGCCCTGACTTCGGTCTTCTTCTGCCCGAAGAGGCCTTTTGAGATGGTAAATATCTTTGTGAGATTTTTTACTTCAACTATGTTTGACATTTAAAACACCTGACATAATGACCCTTATCTATTTCAATTAATTTATTTACTCCACTCTTACAACTATTATCTGCAAGACTACATCTCTCTTCAAACCTGCAACCTGTTGGAAGATTACTTAAATCACAGACATTACCCTTTAAAACAGTCAGACTATCTTTTTTAGCCTGCATCTGTTTTAAGGAATATAATAAGGCTTTTGTATATGGATGCGCGGGATGCTTAAAAAGAACCTCACTTGAGGCATATTCAACTATCTCTCCGGCATACATGACTGCAATTGTATCAGCTAGTCTGGCAATTACTCCAAAATCATGACTGACGATTAAGACGGACATCTTGTATTCACGTTGAAGCTCATCTAATAATTCCAAGACCTGGGCTTGAGTAGTTACATCTAAGGCCGTAGTCGGCTCATCAGCGATTAATAAGTCAGGCTTTAGGGATATAGCCATGGCGATCATAACTCGTTGCCTCATGCCTCCTGAAAGGTTATGGGGGTATTCATACATTCTGGCTTCTGGCTTATCTATCTTGACCTTTTCTAATAAACTAATAACTTCCTTATCAGCCTCACTCTTACTTAAACCTTTATGAGCAATTATAGCCTCACGCATTTGTTCACCTATTGTAAGAACGGGATTAAGAGAACTCATGGGCTCCTGAAAAATCATAGAGATTTTATTTCCCCGAATACTTCTTAAACCCTTATTATTCATCTTTAGAAGATTTTTTCCATTATATAAAACCTGACCCCAGGTTATCTGGGCCTCGGCAGGTAATAACTTTAGAATTGATAAACAGGTCATACTCTTTCCACAACCCGACTCCCCTACTAAGCCGAGATTCTTGCCCTTTTCTAATTTTAAATTAACCTTATCACAGGCCTTTAGCTCGCCTGATTGAGTATTAAACTTAACTGTTAAATTTATTATCTCTAACATAATTATTTCTGATTAAATCCTTTTAATCTGGGGTCTAAGATATCCCGTAAAGTCTCTCCTACTAAGTTATAACTTAAAACAGTAATTAAAATAGCTAAACCCGGAAACAACATCAGCCACCAGGCACTTTCAATATAATGCATACCGGAGGTGAGGATATTTCCCCAACTGGGTGTGGGTATTTGAACACCGAGACCTAAGAAGCTTAGAGAGGATTCGATAAGAATAGCCCCTCCTACTCCTAAGACCGCACTGACATATACAGGTGATAAGGCATTGGGTAAGATATGTTTAAAAATTATTCTTCTATCCCCTGCTCCTAAAGCCCGAGCTGCCTGAACATAATCTCTTTCTTTTAAGGATAAAAACTCAGCTCTGACTAAACGAGCTAAGCCGGTCCAGCCGGTTAGGCCGATAACCGCCATAACAATAATAATATTAGGCCCTAAAAAAGCAATGAGCATTAAGATTAGAAATATCCTCGGAAAACACATGACTATCTCAACTACTCTCATAATCAGGGTATCTACCCAACCCCCAAAGTATCCGGCTATAGCCCCTACCGTGACTCCGATTACCAAGGATAAGAAAACCGCTACAAAACCTACACTTAATGAAATCCGCGCTCCATAGACCATCCTAGAAAAAACATCCCGCCCTAAATCATCTGTGCCGAGTAAATGTGTCAATGTTGGCGGCTGTAATCTAGCATCAGGCTCTAGATTAATTTCTTCAGGGTCATAGGGCGCAATAAAGTTTGCAAAGACCGCTACTAAAAACATTATTAGAATAACGGCTAAACCCATCTGAGCATATTTTTTTCTAAAGTCTCTTTTATTTTTCATATTGATATCAATGATACTTTTTTATATTTAATTTAATTCTTATTTTCTTACTCATATCTAATCCTCGGATCAATAGCTGCATAAAGAATATCTGAAATTAATATTCCTATCAAGGTTAAAAAGACACTGATAATTCCGACTCCCATAACTGTCGGATAATCATACTGCATAATTGACATATAGCCTAAGCGACCCATACCCGGCCAGGCGAATATTGTCTCAAAGATAAAACTGCCTCCAATAAGAGCCGGTAAGGTCATCCCGAGAATAGTAACTACCGGAAGTAAGGCATTCTTTAGGGCATGCTTAAAAATAACTTTATTTTCTGATAAACCCTTAGCTCGGGCAGTCCGGATATAATCCTGTCTGATTACCTCAAGCATACTGTATCTGACATAACGAGATAAACTAGCCAGGCCGGTGAAAGCCAGGGTAGTTAAAGGAAGAACTAAATGCCATAAGACATCCCGAACTCTTTCAAAGGGCGTCATAAACTGCGCATACCAGGGACTCATACCTGAGACCGGAAACCATTCTAATTCAAAAGAAAAATAACGCATGAGGATTAAGGCCAGCCAGAAGGTCGGCGTCGCAAAACCAATAAAGACTAAAAATGTGGTCACTTTATCAAAGACTGAATTTTGTTTTACAGCTGACATTACCCCTACAGGTATGGCAATAGAAAAAATAAGGACTAAGGCCGAGACCTGTAATAATAAGGTGGCTGGTAAGCGCTCTCTAATCTTCTCTATTACGGGACGATTATCTAGAAATGACCTTCCAAAATCAAGAGTGACTATACGCTTAAGCCAACTGCCGTACTGAACTATAAAAGGTTTATCTAAATTATATAATTCCTGCAACTGAGCCCTGGCAGAACCTGAGACCTCAGGATTTAAGCCATAACGCAGACTGGTCGGGTCGCCGGGTGATAGATGCATTATTAATAAGGTTAATAATGAAATCCCCAGTAACATGGGTATCATTAATAATAATCTCTTAGTTATATATTTAATCATATCTTAAAACGCATACCTTTGTTCATTTTCAGAAACATACCAGTGAATAAAATCATATGAAATCCCAGCTGGTGCCGGAACTATACCTTTAAACCTTT
>CAYQKA010000029.1:5309-10423 GCA_964418055.1 uncultured Planctomycetia bacterium
TGAATAAAATCATATGAAATCCCAGCTGGTGCCGGAACTATACCTTTAAACCTTTTACTAACTGCCGGTAAGGCGTAAGGAAAATATAAAAATGTATAGGGCTGTTCTTCGGCAATTATAGCGTGTATCTTTTTATAGCACTCTGCCCTCTTTTTAATATTATAGGTAGCTCTGGCCTCTTCAATTAATCTATCAACTTCGGTATTTTTATAACTAATAAAATTAAGGCCACCTTCCTTTGCAGTCTCACTATGCCAGACATTATAACAGTCCGGGTCTATAGGCATGGTCCAGCCTAAGATTAAGGCCTGGAAATTTCTCTTATCAACGAATTCTTTTAGAAAGGTTACAAAGGCAATGGTCTGGACTTCGACTTCTATACCTAAATCCTGCCAGTTACGCTGAACGATAGTGGCTACATCTTCTCTTTGTTTATTACCTTGATTTGTGATGAGTTTAAATGAGAAACGTTCACCATCTTTATCCAAAACTCCATCCCCGTCACTATCCACCCAGCCGGCTTCAGCCAAAAGCTCCTTCGCCTTCTTTAGATTATAAGGATATTTTTTGGCATCATCATTATAGGCATAGGTATCTTTAATAAAAGGCCCAGTGCATTCTTCACCCAGACCCATTAGAACCCCTTCGATAATAGCCTCTTTATCTACGGCATAGCTTAGAGCCTGCCTGACTCTGACATCTGAGAACATAGGATCATTTAAGTTATAGCCGATATAGGTGTATTGATGGGCCAGGTATTTATATTTATTAAAACGTTCGTTAAATTTATCAGTTGAGGTGCGGTATTTATATTGATAGGGATTAAGGCTCATAGAGTCTATACCAGCCGTAATTAATTCTAAGAATTGTACGGCCTGATCAGGAATGATGCGCTCCACATATTTTGAAATATATGGTGAGCCTTCAAAGTAATCTTTATAGCTGTTTAAAATCATATGCTGATCCGTCTTCCATGTGTCCATTACATAAGGACCTGTGCCTACAGGAGCTCTAGTGTATTTATTATTCCGTAAATCCGCCCTTTCAAATAAATGCTTAGGGATAATTCCCATGCCTAATTTTAAAAGTGCGGGAGCATATGGTTTTTTATAGATAAACTCTACTGTGTAGTCATCAATAATATTAATATTTTCTATATCCTGAAAACTAGCTACATAAGGGACGGCATTATCAGGATTAAGAATGGTTTCAAAGGTAAATTTGACATCGCGTGATGTAAACTTCACCCCATCCTGCCAGTAGACATTATCTCTTAATTTAAAAATAATATGTAATTTATCACTGGAGACTGTCCAATTTTCAGCCAGATCACCTACTACATTTAAATCCTTATCAACTTTGGTTAAACCATTATAAACTAAATTACAAATCCCGCCTGAAGCCGAGTCATCTGCTAGAAAAGGAATGAGAATAGTAGCATCAGATAAACTACCTGAGACATATGCATCTCCATAATCCCCCGCCCAACTAAAAGACGAACCCAAAGAACTAAAAACAACTCCAATAAAAAAAGACACTGCTATTATAAACAGTGTCTTCTTGATTATCTTTTTAGTAATTCTAAAAAAATCTATATTAATCTTATTAAATTTATTAACCTTATTCTGTCTGCGCTTCATCGCCTGCAGGCTCAGCGGTTGCAGCTGATTGCTCTACCTGTTCTTGACTGGAAGCTGTCTGGGCATCTTCAAAGAGAGACTGGGTCTTTTTGGCTGTAAGCATGGTTAGTGAGATACAGATCACAAAGAATAAAACCGCAAGAACAGTCGTGCTCTTTGTTAAGAACTTAGAAGCCTTGGCTCCTAAAAATGATTCAGCCACACCACCACCAAATGCACCGGCTATACCTCCGCCATCTCCCTGCTGTAATAACACAAAGGCTATTAAAGCAAGACAGATAATTACATGTAAGGCTATTAAGAATGTAAACATATTTACTCCTTATTTGATTTCTTTACTAACTCTACGAAGCTTGCAGCTTCTAAGCTGGCTCCGCCTATAAGACCGCCGTCAACATCCGGCTGACTTATTAACTCTTCTACGTTGGCAGGTTTCATGCTACCTCCGTAAAGGATTATTATACCATCTGCTACACTAGAATCATACTTTTCTTTTATTAAATTTCTGATAAAGGCATGAGCCTCTTGAGCTTGTTCTGATGTAGCTGTCTTACCAGTACCGATAGCCCAGACCGGCTCATAAGCAACAATTATCTTCTTCATATTATCACTATCTATATCAGCTAAATCACCTTCTAACTGATTAGTGATGACTTCAAAGGTTTTATTGGCTTCTCGCTCTTTTAGCTTTTCACCTATACAAAGAACAGGAATTAAGTTAGCTTCAAGGGCCTTCTTGACCTTTTTATTAATTGTTTCATCAGACTCATTAAAGATTGTTCTTCTCTCAGAATGCCCAATAATTACGTGAGTACAGCCGCAGTCTTTAAGCATAGTTGTTGAGACCTCACCAGTATAAGCACCCTTATCTTCAAAATACATATTCTGCGCCCCAAGTGAGACATTTGAATCCCTAATGACATCACCAACAACCGCTAAGGCTGTAAATGGTGGACAGACTAAAATATCAACATTATCTACATCAAAAACGTCTCTTTTAATTTCAGTTACTAAAGCTGCAGCTTCTGTAGCTGTTTTGTTCATTTTCCAGTTGCCGGCAATTAATATTCTTCGTCCCATGATAATTCCTTATTTATTATTTTTCAGTTAAGGCGGCTATTCCGGGTAATTCTTTACCTTCTAAGAATTCTAAAGAAGCCCCGCCACCAGTTGAAATATGAGTCATTTTATCAGCCAGATTAAGATGATTAATGGCACTAGCTGTATCTCCGCCGCCGATTATTGTAGTAGCATCTAAGGTAGCAATATATTCAGCTATCTCTTTTGTGCCTTTAGCAAAAGCCTCCATTTCAAAGACACCTACCGGGCCATTCCAAACTATGAGCTTAGCCTTACTTAAAGATTCTTTAAAGGCGGCTACTGTCTTCGGACCGATATCAACACCCATCCAGCCGGCTTCTATATCTAAGCCTTCAGTAGTTTTTACATTGGCATCTTTATCAAATTTATCAGCGATGATATGGTCTTTTGGAAGAATAATGTTAACTCCCTTTTCTTTAGCCTGAGTGAGAATAGACTTAGCTAAATCAAGTTTATCTGCTTCTAGGATAGAAGTACCTATCTCTATGCCTTGAGTCTTTAAGAAAGTATAGGCCATACCGCCACCGATTAAGATATCATCTACTTTATCAAGTAAGTTTTCAATAACACCTATTTTATCACTTACTTTAGCTCCTCCTAAAATAGAGACATAAGGTTTCTCAGGATTTGTAGTGGCTTTTCCTAAGAAATCTATTTCTTTCTCTAAAAGGAATCCGGCTAAAGCAGGTAGATATTTGGTGATTCCTACAACAGAGGCATGTGCCCTGTGTGAAGTCCCGAAGGCATCATTAACAAAGACATCGGCTAAAGAAGCTAGCTCTTTAGCAAAGGCTTCATCATTCTTCTTTTCTTCAGAATGAAAACGAAGATTCTCTAAAAGAATAATTTCGTCATCAGTTTGTTTACTAATTGCCTCTTTAACTTCTTCACCGATACAGTCATTAAGTTTAATGACCTTTTTTCCGTCTAAAAGTTCTTCTAGTCTCTTAGCTACCGGATCCATTCTTAAGGAATCCTTGACTTCACCTTTAGGCCGGCCTAAGTGAGAAGCTAAAATAAGCTTTGCTCCCTGACCCAGGATATAATTAATCGTGGGTAAGGCCGCTTTTATACGGGTATCATCTGTTATATTACTATTTTCATCCAGAGGCACATTAAAATCTGCCCTCATGAAAACTCTTTTACCTTTTAAGTCGTAATCTTTTACACTCAGCTTATTCAATTTAATCTCCTAGAGTTTAGCGCCAACATAAACTGTGAGGTCGACAACTCTGCAGGAATAACCCCACTCATTATCATACCAGCTAAGCACCTTGACTAAGTTACCATCAACTACATTAGTAAATGATGAATCAAAGATACTTGAGTGTGGATTAGCTAAGAAGTCTCTTGAGACTAGTGGTAATTCATTATATTCTAAGATATTCTTTAAAGCACCCTCAGAAACTGATTTAAAAGCGGCATTAACCTCATCTACAGAAGTTTCTTTATTGAGTAAGACAACTAAGTCAGTTAATGAAACATTAGGAGTCGGTACTCTAACAGCCATACCGTCTAATTTACCCTTCATTTCAGGAATAACTAAGGCTGTAGCCTTGGCTGCACCTGTGGTTGTGGGTATCATAGAAACTGCTGCGGCTCGGCCTCTTCTTAAATCTTTATGAGGTAAATCCAGAATTTTCTGATCTGCTGTATATGAGTGAATAGTAGTCATAAGGCCACTCTTAATACCAAAGCTATCATTTAAAACCTTTACTAATGGAGCTACACAGTTGGTTGTACAAGACGCGTTAGAAATAATGTTATGATTAGCGGCGTCATATTTATCTTCATTGACACCCAAAACGATAGTGATATCTTCATTTTTAGCCGGAGCTGAAATAATTACTTTCTTGGCACCTGCCTGAAGATGTTTAGAAGCGCCTTCCTTATCGCGGAAGATACCTGTAGACTCAATAACGATATCTACACCCATCTCGCCCCAAGGAATCTGAGCTGGGTCTCTATAGCTGAGGACTTTAAGTGCTTTGCCGTCAACCATGATAGAATCACCCTTGACTTCAACTTTTTTATTCCAAGTACCCATAGTTGAATCATACTTTAGCAAATGAGCTAATGTTTCAACTGGTACCGGTAAATCATTAACTGCTACAAATTCGATATCGGGATTATCAAAACCAGCTTTGAAAGTGTTTCTTCCGATACGTCCAAATCCATTAATACCAACTTTTACTGCCATTTCTACTCCTCCTTAAGTTAAACATGAATCATAATTGAAAAGTGATTAAAAGTCTGTATATGAAATAAAGAATTTATATATATAGGATCTATATGCATATATAAATTCTTCTACTATACTTGTATATTTATATAAAAAAAATACTTAGATGTCAAGGTATTTATTAGAAATTA
>CAYQKA010000030.1:0-10296 GCA_964418055.1 uncultured Planctomycetia bacterium
CAGTCGAATTTGGAACTGGAGATTTAGTTATTTTTCCAAAGGGGCTCAAATGCACCTGGGATATTAAAGAAGACGTAAAAAAACATTATAATTTCGGATAAAAAAAGAGTTTTTTAAGACAGCACTGTAAAAGATATGAATAAAAAATTATTAAAAAACAACTGGGTTTACTTTATATTGGGAATTTTTATAGGTTTGGTTATTGTATTATTTGCTAAGCCGGAGGTTTCTCAGAACAATAAGGTTTTGCCTAAAGTCATTGAGCCTGATTTTAAATTTTATGTAGTAAAAAAGGTAATTGATGGAGATACCTTGCACTTGGAAGATGGTCGGTCGGTAAGGCTTTTAGGCGTGGATACGCCTGAATCTAAACATTCTGAAGTGCCAGTCCAGGCCTTTAGTAAAGAAGCCTATGAATTTAGCAGGCAGATGGTTGAAGGCTTTGAGGTTAGATTGGAGTACGATGTTGAAGAAACCGATAAGTATGGCAGAACTTTGGCTTATGTCTACCTTAGGGATGGGCGCATGTTAAATATAGAGATATTAAAGCGAGGATATGCTTATGTTTTGAGAAGATTTCCTTTTAAGAAAAAAGCAGAATTTTTATACATTCAAGATCAAGCCAGGCAAGAACATCGGGGTTTGTGGTCATACAATCTTTCGTGTGGCAGATTAGCATTGATAGCTGAGGGATTTGAGCAGTTGTCCGAGGAAGGTAAATGTCAGTTTGATATAGAGCTGGATAAACTAATTAAAAAGTATCCAAAACAAGAAGAGTAAACAATGAATTCAAACATAGATTTTTATAAAAAAGTAGGTTTTTTATTTTTGGGTATAATAGTGGTTTTGTTTGTAGCTAAATTTACAGTCCTAAATCACAAGGTTGCATCAGTTTCCTATACAAAAGGCAATAAACAAAATTATTCCTATGAGAAAATTGATAAAGTTATTAGCTGGCAGGAGGCTGGCAAATATTACGGAAAAATTATAACCGTTGAAGGTACGATAGTAAGGACATATAATTCAGGTAAAGTAGTTTTTTTGAATTTTCATTCAGATTACAAAAGATACTTTACAGCTGTTATTTTTAAGTCAGCCTTTAATAAGTTTCCAGATAACCCACAAGATTATTATAAAGGTAAAAAAGTTCAAGTGACTGGTTTAATTAAAGAATATAATGGAAGCCCTGAAATGATTTTAAATGACCTAGAGCAAATGAAGATAATTGGGGATTAGACAGTGATGAATGGTAAAGAAAAAAAGATATTAATTAATATTGTAAAAGAGACAATAAAGGCGCACTTGAATAGTAATGATCAGCCTGATTTTTATTATGGGCAAAAAGCTCTTAATGAAGAGGTGGGTGCTTTTGTAACTTTAAAAATCGAGGGCAAGTTAAGAGGCTGTATTGGAATGCTGATTACCAAAGAACCATTGTATATAACAGTATCCAATATGGCGTTAGAGGCAGCATTTCATGATCCAAGATTTGAGGCGCTAAAAAAAGAAGAGTATACTGCTTTAGAAGTTGAAATATCAGTTTTAACACCTTTTAAAAAAATTGATTCAATTGATGAAATAAAAGTCGGAAAACATGGCCTTATGATTAGTAGGGGCAATAATTCTGGATTACTTTTACCGCAAGTGGCGACTGAATACGCATGGGATAAAAATACTTTTTTAGAGCATGCTTGTATTAAGGCTGGATTAAGTACTGATGCCTGGAAAGAAAGTGATGTTGAAATATGTATATTCTCTGCTGAAGTCTTTAGATCTGAAGAGGCAGGTAAATGAGTAGATTTTTTTCGCCTCCCGAAACGATCACAGAAGACATTATCGAATTAGGCCCGGAAGAAACTCGTCATATTTCTAAGGTTATGCGTCTTAAGGCTAAAGATGAGATAACCGTTTTTGATGGGCACAAAGAATATTCAGGAATTATCGAAAAAGCAACGCCTAAAAAAACGATTATTAGAATTCTGTCCAGCCGAATCTATAACCTTAAAAATATTTTGAATATTACATTGGCAATAGGTTTACCAAAATACAAAAAAATGGATTTAATTATTCAGAAGGCAACTGAGCTGGGAGTAAAGGAAATTATTCCGCTTATAACACAAAGAAGCATCGTTGATGTTAGGGATAAAGTAATTGCAAAAAAAATGAAACGCTGGCAACAGATAGCTATTGCTGCTTGCAAACAGTCAGGCCGGATAGATGTTCCTGAGATAGCATATCCTATGAAATTTGAAGATGCCGTCGATGTGAGTAGTAATTATGATGTTTGTTTTGCAGGATGGGTTGAAGAGAAGTCAGAAATATTCAGAAAGTACTTAGATAAAGCAAGAGTTTCAAAAAAATCTAAAATATTTTGTTTTATAGGTTCCGAAGGCGGGTTTAGTGATCAGGAGATAGAGCTTGCTCTTGATAAAGGAATCGCCACAGTATCTTTTGGCCAGCGAGTTTTAAGGTGCGAAACAGCTGCCATATATGTCCTATCAGCACTTTCTTTTTACCTCGAAGGTTAATAGTGAAAAATATATATTTAACGTATTTAGGTTGTAAAGTTAATCAATATGAAATACAGCTTTTAAAGGAGAAGTTTGAGGCTGCAGATTGTAGAATTGTGACTAATCCTGAAGAGGCTGAGATTTGTATTATTAATACATGCAGTGTAACTGACAAAAGTGATAAAAAATCAAAAAGAATGATTGAGAAAATTATGCGGCTTAACTCGAAAGCTGATATAGTAGTATGCGGCTGCTGTGTAGATAATGAATTTAGCCTGATTCATTCTATACGGGGTCCGAGGCATTTTGTACTTAATAAAGATAAATTAAATATACCTGATTTAATAGGTTTAAATGTAAATGAGTCTATTAAGGGGATCACAAATTTTTCACGAAGAGGCAGAGGTTTTGTTAAGATTCAGGATGGCTGTGATAATTATTGTTCATATTGTATAGTTGCATATACAAGAGGTAAAGCTCAAAGTCGCGGGCAGGAAGATATAGTGACTGAGATTAAGAATCTTATAGCAAACGGTTACAGGGAAATAGTATTAACAGGGATTAATATAGGTTACTATGGTAAAGATATAAATTCCAGTCTCCTTGAGCTTCTTGAAAAAGTATCCAAAATAGATAATTTGGGGCGCCTAAGATTAAGCTCTCTAAATCCGGATGATATTAATTTAGATTTAATAAAACATATTAAAAATAATAGTAAGATTTGTAAGCATTTTCATATCTCTATTCAGTCAGCAGATACTCAAATACTTAAAATGATGAATAGAAAGTATACGGGAGAGTATTTAGTTGAAACATTAGAAAAGATTAAAAAGGAAATTCCTTCTGCAGGTCTTTCTGGTGATTTTATCTGTGGATTTCCACAGGAAACAGATAGCAACTTTAAGCAAACGTTAAATTTGATTAATAGTTTTGATTTTATCAGAGCACATATATTTACATATAGTGATAGAGAAAAGACTACAGCCTTTAAATTCAGTTGTAAAATTTCTCATAAGATAAAAAAAGAAAGATCTAAGGCTCTTAAGATAGCAGCTTTTAAATCTGCAGGCAGGTATATTGATAAATTTATAAATCAGGAATTAGAAGTTCTTGTTGAGTACGGAATTGATACAAAAACACAGATGCATTGTGGATATTCAGACACTTATATAAAAACTTTAGTAAAAGATTTACCTAACTCATTTAAAGGCCAGTTAATTAGAGTAAAAGCATTAAAAAATGTAGAAAATCAAGTAATTTCCTGTCTAAAACTGCCTTAAAAACTGCCTTTTTTATTTAAAATTAGCTAAAATAACCCAAATTTGTTTACTTGGGTGCTCTTGACAAAATTGGAGTTATGTGGTATATTTCTGATTACCTTATCTAAGGTAATCATATGGAGGTAGTTAGAAATTATTTCTCGCAGTTAAATTGGGTTGACATTTTTTTTGTAATTTGTTTAATTAGAACATGTTACATTGGATTTAGTCGAGGTTTTACACCTGAAATACCCAGATTAATATGCGCCTTTTTAACGGTTGTCCTAAGTTACCAGTTTTATGGTGAAATAGGGCAATTTTTATCTAGATATCCTGTAATTAGATCGGAATCTATTGATGCATTAGCGTTTATTGCATTAGTAGCTTTTTTTGCTATTGTAAGCAAGGTCATATGTACGATTTACAGGATTGTGATGAAGGCGAGTGGGTCTCATATGTTTGAGTCTGTCGGCGGCTTCATTCTAGGTTTTGTAAGAGGTGTAGTTATTGCTTCTTTGTTGCTTATTTGCACTCAATATATTATGCCAGATTATGTTGAGAGAAGTATTGAGAAGGGGTCAATAGTTGGTAGCAAATTGATATTTGTAGCTCCTAAAGTTAATGAATTTGTAAGTACATTATTGAATAAGGATTAAATGCATCAAAAAAAAGTAATTATAGATACCGATCCTGGAATAGATGATGCACTAGCATTAATGATGGCTATAGCATCTGACTGTTTGGATATTCGGGCTGTCAGTGCCGTTTTTGGCAATGTTAATGTGGAAGTAGCTCTTGAGAATATAAGGCGTATTTTTGAAGTTTGTAAAGTCCAGAAAAAGCCAGCTATAGCAAAAGGGGCAAAGGTATCTTTAAGTGGGCAGATTTATAAACCGCGCTTAGTGCATGGGGTTGGTGGTTTAGGTAATGCCCAATATGATATTAGCAGCAATAATTACAAAGATTTAAATGCATACGATGTGCTCAAGAAATGTTTAATTGATGATGATATTGATTTATTGATTGCCCTAGGCCCTCTGACCAATATCGCAACTTTGCTTATTGAAGAACCAGCTGTGAAGGATAGAATACGAGAAATGGTTATAATGGGTGGGTCTATTTTTACTTCTGGTAATGCGACAGAAGAAGCAGAGTTTAATTTTTATCAAGATCCAGAAGCAGCAAAAGTTGTATTAAAGAGCAAAATACCAATAAGACTTATAAGTCTTGATGCAACTAGGCAATTACTTTTCAAGGAGGAGGTTTTTAAGAAGATTAGTTTTAATAATGGAGAATTAAGTGTATTTATTAAAGATATGCTTGATTTTAGTTTGAATTACCATAAGAAATACAGAAACAGAGATGGGCTTTATTTACCTGATGTCTTAGCTTTGTGCGCTGTTATAAATGAAGACCTGTTTAGTTACCGAGATTTAAGTTTGGATGTGGATATTAATAAAGAGCGTGGCAAGATGTTTGATAATCTAGATGCTGGTAATACTATTAAATTCTGCGACACAGTTAATGAAGATGAAGTGATTAATTTATTTGTTAATACAATAAATAATCTTTTAATAAAGAGGAGTTAGAGATGAAACTAAAGGAATTATATGAATTTGTTATCGAAGAAGGGATGAAGGAAGACCCCAGAGGTCAATCTTCGGTAAAAAATGTCCTCAAAGATAATAAGAAAGCACTAGATGAGCTTAAGGCAACTGATAAAAAATACTTTGATCATGAGTCTTTAGTTAATCCATATGCTGATAGTCGTATTCTTAATGGTTCTGGTGAGGAACAAATAAAAACTATCCTTTTGGGTGTTGATATAGAAGTTGGCGAAATTGTACTAGCTGACAGACTTAATGCTAAAGGAAAAAAGATTGACTTGGCAATGGCGCATCATCCGGAAGGCAGGGCATTAGTTGGGCTTTCTAAAGTAATGGGTATGCAGGCTGAGATTATAGCCAATTTGGGTGTTAATCCAGTCAGGGCAGAAAAGCTTCTTGAAGAAAGAATTCAGAAGGTGTCTAGAGGTGTTTCACCTATTAATCATACGCGAGCAGTTGATGCAGCTAAACTTTTAGAAATTCCTTTTATGTGTTGTCATACTCCAGCCGATAATCATGTAGCTACGTATTTGCAAAAATTAATGGATAGGAAAAAGCCAAAAACTATCAAAGATATAATAAAAATATTGATGGAAATTCCTGAATATCAGGAAGCTTCCAAAATAGGTGCCGGACCCACTATCATTAATGGCAGTTCAAAAAGTCTTGCAGGTAAAGTATTTATTGATATGACTGGAGGAACTGAAGGTTCAAAAGAGATTTTTAAAAATTTAAGTCATGCTGGAGTTGGTACGATAATTGGAATGCACTTCTCAGAGGATCATTTAAAAAAGGCCAAAGAAGAGAAGGTAAACATGGTTGTAGCCGGGCACATATCCAGCGATACTCTGGGCTTAAATCTGTTATTAGATAAAGTTGAGAAAAAAAATAAGATTAAAATTGAATGTTGTTCGGGTTTTTACCGTATTAAGAGATAGGTGATTATGACCGGTTATATACCGCAGGATGTAATTGAAGAAGTTAGAAGCAGAGCTGATATTGTTGAAATTATTAGTGAATATATACCACTTAGAAAAAGTGGTAGAAATTTTAAAGCTCTTTGTCCATTTCATAATGAGAAGACGTCGTCTTTTATGGTGAGTCCTGCTAAGCAGATTTTTCATTGCTTTGGCTGTGGAGTTGGAGGCAATGTATTCAACTTTGTTATGATGCACGAACATTTAAGCTTTTATGAAGCTATGGAGAAGATAGCTTCAAAAGTTGGAGTAAAGTTGCCAGAAAAAACCAAGAAAAGTTCAGCAACTGATTCGCTCTTTAATAAATTACTTAAGGCCAATGAAGTAGCCATGCTTTTTTTTCATAAGCAGCTCTTGGAGAACAAAGAAGCGGCTTCAGTTAAAACTTATCTGAAATCAAGAGATTTTGATAGGAAAACTGCTGAAAATTTTAAACTAGGTTTTGCTTCTAGCCAGTGGAAAGATTTGTTTGAACATTTACTTAAAGAAGGAATCAACGATAAAGTTATGGTTCAAGCAGGCCTTGTATCACTTAAGCAAGGTGGCGGTTATTGCGATAAATTTCGCAATCGGCTAATATTTCCTATATTCAACAGTTATGATAAGGTCATTGGTTTTGGTGCTAGAGTTTTGCAGCAGGGACAAATGCCCAAATATCTTAATAGCCCTGATACACCTGTTTTTTCTAAAGGGAAAAACCTTTACGGTCTTAATTTAGCAAAAAAAACTATTTTAGAAAAAGATAGAGTGATAATTGTTGAAGGTTATACAGATTGTATACGGGCGCACGAAAATGGGTTCAAAGAAACAGTTGCTACTTTAGGAACGGCCTTGACTGTAGAACAGGCTAGAAGTTTAAAGCGCTATACAAAAAATTTTATATTAATATATGATGCTGATGATGCCGGAGAATTAGCTGCTCTTAGAAATTTAGATGTTTTATTACCTGAAGACGTAACGCCTAGAATAGCTGTTTTACCTAAGGGTTCAGATCCGGATGATTATTTAAAAAATAATGGTACAGATAGTTTTAATAAGATAATAGATAATACTAAAAATATATTTGATTATAAATTACAACTGCTCTTTAAGAAGTATGATGCATCTTCGTCAGAGGGAAAAGTAAAAATTACTGAAGCATTTTTACCTACTCTTTCATTGGTATCTAACTCTATTTTAAAGTCGACTTATGTAAGGAAACTAGCTGAAAATCTGGACGTAGGAGAAGTTGATATACTCTCTGAATTAAACAAATTTCAGAAATCTTCATATAGGCCTGTAATTAGCAAGAGTACAAGCAATAAAAAAGTTATCGACTTGGCGGAGAAGATATTGTTAGTGATTATGTTGGAGGATAATAAATTTATTGCTAGTACTAAAAAAGAACTTAGTCTTGATGATTTTTTGTCGGATGATATAAGACCCGTAATATCTAAAGCCTTTGAATTATATGAGGAGAATAAGAAGGTGGAACCAGCTGCGCTTATAGATGAATTAAGTGATGAAGATAGTAAGGTATTGATAACATCAGTTTTTCTTGATATGCCAGAGATTAAGGATAAGGATAAAAACTTTTCTGATTGTATTGTTTCAATTAAGAAAAGGTGCATTGAATCAAAATTAAATAAAATTAAGTTAAAACAAAAAGAAGCACAACAAAATAACAATAATGATGAATCTCAAGAATTAATGAAAGCAGCAAATGTTCTTATAAAAGAAAAAAAAGAGTTAACAAAAAAATAAAATTATGGCGAAAGTAAAAAAAGCTACTAGCTTAAAAAAATCTAGAGATGAGAGACATAAAACACTGGAGCGTTTAATAGCCCTTGGCAAAGAAAAAGGCTATTTAACCTATGAGCAGGTTAATGGCATATTGCCTGAAAACGTTGTGTCTTCTGAGGAAATTGACGATATATTCACCGCCTTAGGTGAAGCTGATATCCAGATTGTTGATTCAGAAGGTGCTAAGGCAATGGAAGAGGACATTGTTCGTCAGAAGGAAGAGCGAACTAAAAAAGGTAAACATCCTGATGTTGTTGAGCGCTTACCTCATTTAGAGGATCCTGTCCGCATGTATTTACGTGAAATGGGTCAAATATCGCTTCTTAGTAGAGAAGAAGAGATACGCTTAGCCGAAGAGATAGAAAGATGTGAATATCAGTTTAAAGATGTTGTTTTTGAAACTAGAATAGCTAAAATTGAAATTCTTAATATTCTTGAAAAAATACTGGAAAAAGAATTTACTCCTGAAGATTATTTAAATGAAGTTCCTGAGATTAAGCAGGGTAAATTTACAAAAAAAATACGGACTATTGCGAAAAAGCTTCGTATTTTAAAAAAACAGGAATCTATTGTAGGGTTACTGAAAAGTCTTAAAATTAATATTTCATATACTGAAGAGCTTTCAGTTAAGATTAAATTTTTAAATGAACAGTTAGTTAAATTTGAAGGAAAGATTAAAAGACGTAAGAAAAAAAGAACCAAGAAAGCTAAAGAAGAATTAATTATACTTGAAAAAGAAAGACGCAAAATTGTTAGGCAACTAGGTGAAACTGCAGATAATGTTAGAGAAAAACTAAAAGAGATCAGGCGTTGCGAGACTTCATATAATAAGGCTAAAAAATCTATGGTAGCTGCTAACTTAAGATTGGTTGTTAGTATAGCCAAGAAATATACTAATAGGGGATTGTCATTTTTGGATTTAATTCAAGAAGGTAATATAGGTCTTATAAAAGCAGTTGAAAAGTTTGATTACCATAAGGGATACAAGTTCTCAACTTATGCAACTTGGTGGATTCGCCAGGCTATTACTAGAGCTATTGCTGATCAAGCCCGAACGATCAGAATTCCTGTTCATATGACAGAGACCATAAACAAGCTTATTCGGGTTTCAAGATATCTTGTTCAGAGAAACGGTAAAGAACCGGCCCCTGAAGAATTAGCCCAGGAAATGAAAATACCCCTTGATAAGGTAAGAGGAATTTTGAAAATAGCCCAACAGCCTATATCTTTGGAAACTCCTATTGGAGACGAAGGTGACACTCATTTTGGTGATTTTATTGAAGATAAAGCTGCTGTTTCTCCTGCATCTGCCACTGCTCAAACAATGCTTAAGGAGCAGATGGAAACAGTACTGCATACATTAACGGACAGAGAAAAGCAGGTCCTAGAATTGAGATTTGGGATTAAAGATGGATGTCCTCGAACTCTGGAAGAAGTGGGTTCAATTTTTAAAGTCACTAGAGAACGAGTTAGGCAAATAGAAGCTAAAGCCTTAAGAAAATTGAGGCACCCAACCCGCAGTAGAAAACTAAAGAATTTTTTGGAAATAACTAATTATTAATTAAGTCGCTTAAGTAAAATTAAAGCCCCCAAGATTATGTCCTGGGGGCTTTTTATTGCATTTCTAAAAATAAGCCATATTGTTCAGGAGAGATAAATTTAAATTTATTATTAAAGTTTTAATAATAAAGAAGAGTAAAACCAGGATATAAAGAAACAATAAAATAGATTTGAGTATAGGTTTATTTTTAAAGTGTATTGTTATTGAATTTCCGATTTGAATAATGAATGCAGCAGTTAATATTAAAAGTGTTGGTATGGCAGGTAATATATATCGTGATTGATAATTACCGTGAATGATGAATAAGCCTATAATGAAAAGACTCCAAGCATAAAGTATGTAATGTTTCATAGTTAGTTTATTAATAGCAATGATTCCCAGAAGTGCGAACAAATAAAATGGTGACATTTCAATTAAGCGCCTAATATAGAATAGCGCAGGTTCTGTACTAAAAAAACACAACGTCCATCCAGTATTAGGTATATAAAATAAATTAAAAGAATTATATATGCCCTTGAGCATATATGGATTAAAAATAATAATAAGCATAGCTGGAATAATAAAAAGTTTCATTTTCTGTAAATTAATCTTTTCAATGTT
>CAYQKA010000031.1:0-10212 GCA_964418055.1 uncultured Planctomycetia bacterium
TGTCGGTATAAGTTACTACGCACTCTTTCCAAAAGTCATCATCATAAGTAACTCCCATTACGTTATTCCACTTTTCCTTTACTCCAGACGATAAAGCATTACACTCGTCTTGCTTTAATTTTAAATTCTCTAAAGCGTTTTTGGCTTCTTGTTGTTTCTCAATAGACTACTGTTTATTTACTTGACTCGCAAAATAAAAACCCCCTAAAATAATACTCGCTATTAAAATCGTAGCTGGTAGTGTTAGTTTGTTTAGTTTGTCAAAATCAATTTTCATTTCTTTTTATTTTTAAAGTGTTTTATAATCTCTTTTATTGTTAGTCTTTTATCTTTAAGCCTCTGTATTTCATTAAAGCGTTTTAGTGCTTCTTTTTTGCTATAATATCTCCTTAATCTTTTGCCTACCTGCTCAAAAGGTAAAATCCCTATCTGGCTATAATACTTAATAGTGCCGTATCTCACCCCTGACGCTTCGGCTAATTCGCTTGTCGTTAATGGATTTTTTCCTTTTTTTATTGTCTTTTTTTTACTCATAAATCTTACTTCCTGTAATTAGACTTATAGGAAGTTCAAGCCTATTTTTAACTAAAAATTAACTCCACTAAAAGCCTTATAATAGCGGGGTAAATCTGCCTCTTTTTTTATATTGTCATTATAAACTGTTAGCATTTCTAAACTCTTGTGTCTGGTATATTGTGCTACTTCTAATAAATCGCCTTTATAAACTTTAATTAAGGTTGTAGTAAAAAAGTGCCTAAAGCCGTGTGTTGTTTTTTCTATCCCTAACTCGTTTAAGGTTTCTTTTACTAATTCTCTTAATGCTCTGGTAGTTAGTCTTTTGTTTTTATGGTTGTTGCTCTGGCTGGTAAAAAAAGCCCCGTCTTTTATTTTGTTAATTTTTAAATACTCCCTTAAATGTTTAATCGTTTCGGGGTGTAGGCTTACTGGCTCTTTATCATCTTGCCCCTTGCCTTGTATAAAAGCAGTCTTACTAATTAAATCAATATCTTTGACATCAAGCCTTGTGATTTCTATTTGTCTTAATCCTTGTAAGGCTAAAAGACTTATAATCGCCTTTAAGCGTGTGGTTTGTGGTGTGTTGGGTAATTCTTTTAGCATAGTCGCTAATCGGCCAATCTCCTCATCATTAAGCCCGTCCCTCTTATGTTTTTTGCTCTGGCTAAAGGTTTTAATGTTTTGGGTAATGTCGGCTGGTAATACTCCCTGACGGTTCAATTCTTTTAAAAAGATTTTAGCAGTTGCTAAATACTTATTTTTAGTGGCTACTGTGTAATCTGTCCTTTCTCCTAAATATCTTTTAAACTCTAAAAAGCTGTTGCGGTTAAGTCCTTTGTCTTTAACAAAATCTAAAAATAATCCTATACGGTATTTATAATCTTGCCTCGTTGTTTCGCTGACATCTAATAAATCAAAAACTCTCTCGGCTTTTAATTGTGGGTCATTAACTTTTAAAGCCTGCCGTTTTGTTTTAATGATTTGTTTTTTGCTCATATATTTATAGGATTTACTACTTGCTACTTCCATTATAACAAATCAAAAAGGTTTGTCAAGTCTTTATAGTCTGACAAAATCTGACAACCTCATATAATCTCAAACATCTATATTTTCTGATAACTATATTAGAAAGATTTGATTTAAAAATCCTTTGCGGAGTTTTTAATCTTTGCTCTTTTTGTAGTGTCAAAATATTTTTTGTATTCTTCCTTTCTTTATAATTTAATAGTGTTTGTCTAATGGAGTTTTTATCTCTGTTTCGCAAAATTGTGTAAGAGAATTAGGGAAGATTTTGATAAAAGTGAAAAAAGGGCTATTTTATCTTGTCTATTTCAAACAAGGGGTTTTTATGAGCCGTAAACCCTATTAGATTAGAGGTCGGCAAAACCCAATTTCGCTTGTAAGCCCTTTATTTTGAAAATAAGTATAATACCTCAAATGTCTAATTAGATGTGCGTGAGAGCGAATTTTTACCCTTTTTAAGTTCTAAATTATTAGTAATTGTTAACATTTTCTTTTGTGGTTTCTTTCCTACTTTTTTTGCTGATTTTCTCGCTGTTTCCCCTTATTTTCCACTATTTTTTTAATCTAAAAACTTTGTCTCTAAGATTATTTAAATTCGTAAATCTCAACTACACAACTTCCCCAACCAACTTGTAAATCTAAATAGTAATATCCTGCGTTCTTTCTCATTAAAGTATCATCGTTGACATTTCCATCTTGCCAAACTACTGGTATTCCACCTTCTGTCATTATTTCTTCTCCTTCTTTCATTACATAAATCAAACACATACCTTCACTAAGCTCATCACCTGAAACTGAATAAACCAGTTTCTGTTGTCCACCTGATAAATAAAAAGTTTCTGATTGCTTGTTATTATTAGCAGTCAATTTGATAACTTTTGTCCATTCTTTTGCTGGTGTTGGTGTTGATGCTATTGTTGTTGTTGGCATTGGTAATGTTGTTGGGGTTGATACTGTTGTGGCTGTTGACGCTGGTAGTGTTGTTGAAGTTAATACTATTGTTGTTGGTGTTGGTTCTACTTCTGATATTTGAATTTTTTCTTCCGTCGTTTCTATTGTTTCTTCTGGTTCTATTGATTGTTTTACACTTTCTTTAGGCTTGTTGGTTGCCCCAGTTAAAACAAAAAAAACAAGAAGTGCTACTCCAAAAATTAATCCTATCTTTTTTCTTGTAAGTTTTCTTTTGAAAACAGGAGTAAAAATAGATGGGTTCACCAATCCCGCAATTAAACAACTAAACGAAATGATAAATAAAACTAAAAATAGATCTGCCATATTTTTTAATGTTAATTTTTAATAATTTCTCCGACCTTCTTAATTTTTTCTTTCATAGATTTATTATACTTTATTTTATCCTATCCTACTACTCACTATATATTCACTTGACTAGATAAAAAAGATTTCTCTTAAAAAATCTTAATTCTTGCCATTTAGACGGGTTCTAAATTACTATCAAATACTAACATTTCTTCAACCAAATATCTACTAATTTGTTTTTTAACTTCTTCAATTTTCTCTTTTGAAAGCTTCATATTTACTCCTTATTGCTCCTTTATATTATCTTAATTAGATGACCTTTTATTTTAAGGCGGATAACTCGCAGGTTTTCTCAACCGTGCCATTTCTGGTTTAGGTTGGTAGCGTTTCAGCTACTTTAGAAAAGGTTTTGTTTAATTGTCCTTATTTGTCCTTATTAGTTTTTTGGGTTTTTGACCTCTGTTCCTTTATCAGAGCGAGTTTACACTGTTATAATTCTAATAATCTAAATAACATTATTTGTCGTTATTAACTCTCTGTTCTATCCCTTGGTATCCCTTTATAATTTCTTCGCCTTTCTTCCAGTATTGGCTCTGTCTCTATTGCCCGCTCGCATTTTAAACTAAACTTTTTTTAACACTAAACAAGGGTTAAACCTTTGACTTATTGCTTGGCTTTTAAAATAAATAATTCTGTAATGTCTTTAATGCCGTCGGGTAGTTTTTCTCTAATTACTTCCCGCCCTGTCTGCTTATAAAAAATGTTGCTTATCTTTAATGCTTCTTTTCTACCCCGCTCATCATTGTCAAAAGCAATAACTAAATCAAAATCGTTTAATCTCTTAATTGTTTCATCGTTATAATTGCTCACCCCTAAAACTCCTACGGCATTATGGCCGTGCTGGCTCATAATCATAGTGTCAAACTCACCCTCGCATAAATAAACTCTCTTACCTTTTTCAAGTGTCTTTAAAATATCGCCGTTAAAAAGTTTCTCTGCCACTCCCGCTGTGCTTTTATATTTCGGGTAGGAATATCTGGCGTTAGTTAAATCGGGGTCGCTTATGCCTCTGTCAAAATACCTGCCTCGCAAAGCTATAATTTTGCCGTCCTCTATAACGGGTAGAATTATTTTATTCTTGGTAAAAGAAAATCGGTTTCTGCTGTCAAATAAAACAAGCTCCTTTAAACTCTCTAATGAAAACTTGTCTAATAAAAACTCTCTCGTTTTCTTGTAGTCTTTAATACTAAAAATACCAAACTTTTTTATAGTCTCGTCAGTTAGTCCTCTACTTTGGCTGGTTAAATAATTATAGCTTTCTTGGTCTAACTCTCCGCAAAACTTTTTTAAAGCCCTGTAAATAATGTTTAAGTGCGTAAAATCTTTCTCTTTGCGGTTTAATTGTTCTTTTATAGACTGGGGATTGTTTCTAATGGTTCTGTCGCCTACAACTCTAATTTTATATTTCTGACGAGTTAAATTAAACCCTAACTGCTTAGCAAGTTCTTTAATCGCCTCTCTATTTGCTTCTTTATCGTTTAGGTGGCTGTAATGCCTTTTGGCGTAGAAGTTAATGGCGTCGCCGTTGGCCTGACAAGCAAAACAATTAAAGGTGTTAGTGTCGGCATAAAAGGTTAAGCTGGCTTTTTTCTCATTGTGAAAACAGCAAGTCGCTTTATAAAGGCGGTTGCTTTGTTTCTTTAATTTTAACCCCTCACTCTTGGCAAGCTCAATTATGTTTATTCTGTTTTTAATATCATCTATTAACATAAGTTAGTTATATGGCTCGGTAGGGTTTCTCTCCCCTCTTAAAGCCTGTTATGCCCTGTTTATCAGGTTGGTTATTAGGTTTTTTAAAAAATCGCTCGCCTTATTTTTTTTAAGCCTTTTCCTCTTTCTTTTCTTTATAGTAATAATAGATAACTAATAGGAGTTTTTTAAAAATCGGCGTTTTGTTGCTTCAATACTAACTAAAGTTAAAAGTAGTTTGTCTGTCGTCTGTATGTAGTTTGTCTGTCGTCTGTATGTAAATCATAAAGTTGTCCTGTCCCGTCCTGTCTGTCCTGTCTCCTCTGTTCCCTCTGGTTGGTCTTGTAGTGGGGTATTAAAGCTAATTAAAGCCTCTCTAATGTCGGTCAAACCTAACTCGGCTAAAACCTCTTTTTTAAAATCCTCGTATTTCCAACTTTTAAACTTCTCTAAATCGGTAATCACTTTAACCCTTTCGCATTTTCCGCTATCAAAAAACCTCACTTCCTTAATCGCTTCGTAATTGGTTGCGGTGTAATAAATACACTCGCATAAAACTCTAAAGCTCTCCTGTGGCCTTTCTTTAACTGCGTCTCTAATTTTTATTTTGTCTAATAAGGTGCTAACTTTTAACTGCGTTTTAAAGTTAGTAGTGCTGGCATAGCTCATCACTAACTTAAAGAAAAAATATAAAAAGCCTTTCTCTTTATCTGTGCCTTTGTCTTGTATCACTTCTAACAAAATCGGGTAATACTGCCTGTCGTTTAAGTAATAATTTCTATATGGCTCGTTATAAATTATTCTCCAGTTATCCTTTTTGTTTTCTGGCTCAAGCAGAATATAAATGTTAGGTAGTCCGTGTGCCGTGTAAATCTTGCCATCTATTTTCACTTGGTCTAATCGGTATGTTGTATAAGCCCCCGTGAATAAATCTCGTTTGAGTTCATTATAAAACTCTCCGCCTCGTGCTATCTGTGTGTCTTGATAACCTCTCATTTTTGCGTAATCTTTTAAAGCAAACTCCAGTTCGGTTTCTTTCGGCTCTCCTGCTTTCTCCCGTTTCCAATTTTCCCTTTGTAGCATAAATCCTAAAGTGTCTATGTTTTTTGCTTGACTAACTCCTAACTTTGGCGGGGTTGGTATTAAACTCAAACCTCGCTCTGTCTTTTCCTTTCTGTCTATTTTATTCTGTTTGCTTTTCGGGTATTTTGCCGTTCCACCCATAATCTCCCACTCGGCCAACTCCTCTTGCCCCTCTTTTGTAAAACCCTTAAAGTCTCTATCTCTTAATCCCGTGCTTTGAAAAAGGCTACGCTGTATTTCTTCAAGAGATTTTGGGTTTTTATAGACTTCTTGTTTTTTGTTTGTTTTCTTTTGGTTGCTCATAAAATTAAAACTCTGTAAAAATATCGCTAAACTTTTGCGTCCATAATTCTTTAGTTTCTATGTCAGGTAGTATTTTATCTTTATCAATAAACAAATCGTCTTTCATTTTTAAAACTTCTTTGGGTTCAATAAACCAGCTTTCTATTTTCACGTTATCTTCTCCGCCGTGTAGCTTCTGTCCCGTTGCCGTGCTTAATGCGTCGTTATGCTGGTCTATAAAACTGCCAACGTCCTTTAATCGCTTGCTAATTAAAAATGTTAAATCTATTTCATAAATCTTTGATAGTCGTTTAAACATCTCCTCAAAAGCCAAAAGTTTGGCATAGCCATCAATTAAACTTTCTCGTATCACTTTAAAAATCTTTTTAATCTTCTCGTTGTTAAAATCTAAAATAACTTCACCATCTTTCTTGGTCTCTTTAATAAATTGCGTTGCCTCAAAAATCGTTTTTAGTCTCTGCGTAGTAATGCCAAATATGCTAAAAATCTTTAATTCGCCCAATTTGTTTTTGTCTGCTATTAAAAATTCTCTGTCTAAATTGTCGCCCTTATGCTCGGGGTCGTCGTCCGCATAAACTAATCCTAAATTGGCGTTGTATTCGTCCGCTCTCTCTTTAAAATCTTTTATAAACTCATAATTGCCCTTATTAAAACTATTATAAAGGCTCTCGCCTGTAATGATTTTATTACTGGCATATTGTTTACCTAAAACCCTTTTATGTAATTCCTGCTCTTTTAACTCGTTAATAAAAGTGTCCTGTCTTGTCTCGCCTGCTGTCCGCTCTCTAACTTTTAGCTCGCCTTTGTCTATAAGTTTTTTAAGTGTGGATTTGGCTTCATCTTTGGTTTTTAACCACTTATTTAAAAGCTCTTTTTCGCATATAACTAACGGCGTGTATTGCTCAAATAAATCCTCATCAAGCCATTTTAAACAAACTTCTTTTAATATCGTTTCTACTGTTGTTTTATTGTCTCTGGCGTAATTATCTAAAATATCCTTTAACTCGTCCTCTAAAAACAATCTTTCTTTAGCTTCGTCCTCGCTCATTTTTACTTTTTTCGCCACTTCCCCTAATGCTTCTTTTACTCTTTCGCTGTATTTTCTTGTCGGCTTTAATCCTTTCTCTGTCGCCCATCTTCTTGCCACTTCTAAAATTGGTATACACGCAAAATAATTGTAAAACTGATATTCTTTAGCGTATGCGTTATAGCTTTTACTTGCTACTAACTCTGCTAACTTTTCTTTAGCTTCTTTGGTTAGCTTATCCTTACCATTAAATAAATCAGCTATAATTTTTTGCTCGTCTAAATAATCTGTCTCGGTTTCTGCGTCTTGGTATAAAGCTAAAATGTTTTTCTTTAAATCCTTGCTTAAACTTTCAAAAGCTAACTGGTAAATGGCATCATCAAAATCTAATCCGTTTTTTAATTTTTGCTCTCGCTGTTTGTTAGTAATCTCTATTGCTTCTTTTATGTTCACTACTTTAATTTTTTCTAATGTTTTTATAAGCCGTTTTGCGTCTCGGTAAAGTGGGTAAAAGTTTAAACTCATATTTATAAAAGATTTTCTGTGATGGTTGGCTAAAGTCTGAAAATAAATAAACTCTGTTTCTATCCCCGCTCGTCCGCTTAACTTCCAGCCCTCATTATATTTATTCCATTCTCTCGTTTCCTCGTTGGTCTTTGCCTGCCAGCTTTCTAATCCTTTCTTGTCGGCTTCGGTTAAAGGCTCTTTGCCTGTCGTCTCCCTAATCACATCATTTTGTATCAAAAGCAAATATCGCTCTTTCGGCGTTAAGTTTCCTTTTTGTAATAAACTGCTTATATTTTTTTTCATTTTGTTGGTATTCTTTTAACCATAAAATTGATAATAATAGTAGAAAGTAGTAGAAAGTAGTAGAAAGTATTTTAATACTTGGCCTTTCTTTCTGAAATAACTCGCTCTATAATCTCCATTCTGTCGTTTAACTTACTAACCTCAAAAGCCTTTAATAACTTATCACTTAAAAAACCCAAACAATTAGCAGTGCGTATATCTAACGTCCCTGCCCTCACTCGGCCAATCGTGTCCGCTATAAGCAAAACTGTGTCGGCTGGTTCGGCTAAAGCTAACTCGGGTAATGGCTCTTTAAGAGTTAATGCTCGGTTAGCTCCGCCTTTACTTTGTATTTCTTTTTTTTCTTTATCGCTAATATCTGGGTTGTGAAAATAACAAAAATTGCTATTGCTCATAGCCCACGCCTCGCATTTTGTCCCGTCTGTTTTTATAAACCTACATTTCTTTTTTGTTTCCGTAATTGGCATAATTTTAATTAAATCGTCAACTATTATCTATAAGGATTTTAAGCCATTTCTGGCTAATCGTCAACCTAAAATCATTATAATCATCAACCTAAAATATAATAAGTTGCTCTGCCTTTGCCTACCCGCTTAATCACTTTGTTTTTAATAAGGCTCTGTAAAATCTTGTGTGCTGTCTGGTGAGACACCTTTAATAAATCTCTAATCTGTCTGTTAGTTATTCTCCCTTCTTTTCGTAAAAACTCCACTACTTTTATTTGCTTATAACCTAATGCTATCTGCTCGGCTTCTTTTTCTTTTCTCTGGCCACCAGTTAAAACTAAAACTTTCTTTTCAACTGCTTTTGTGCTTACTGCCACGCCTTCGCAAAAATACTCAAGCCAATTTGTTAAATCTAAAGTCTTTTGATTAACACTTTTTAATGCTTTGTAATAACGTAGTCTATCAGCATTATAAAAATCATCTAAAGTAAAAAATCTCTTTGTATCAAATCCTCTTTTTAATAAAATCAAACTCGCTAATGCTCTGGCGGTTCTCCCGTTGCCATCTACAAATGGGTGTATTCTTACAAACTCATAATGAGTAATCCCTGCTTCTAATACAGGGTCTAAATCCTGTGTTTCTTTGCTGTTAAGCCACGCTATAAACTCTCTCATCTGTTCAGGCACTTCTTTGGCCAGTGGCGGTGTAAAAGTAATCTGTCTGGTAAATTGCTTTATCTGTTCAACAACTACAACCCTGCCCTTTTTCTTTTCGTCTTCTGGCGTGCGATAATGTCCACTATTCTTTGGGTCATCTAACACTCCTTTAGTTATAATTTTATGAAGTTTTAAAATATCCTTATCAACAATTTCTTTTTTATTCTTTAAACTATCTAAATATCTTAATGCTTCAAAATAATTTAAAACTTCTTTTTTATCTTTTAAAGTGGCCGTTATCTTACGCCCTATCATTAAATCGCTTACTTCTTCAAATGATAATTTATTGCCTTCTATGCTGGTAGAGGCGTGGGTGCTGTTTATTAAAGCCTGACGCCTTAAATCTATCTCCCATTTTGGTATAAGCGGTGCGTTAAATATAATAGCTCGTGCTCCTGCTATTTCTGTTAAGTAGCGTGTGATTTTATTTGTGATATTAAAATTGGTTTTAAACATAAATAATTAAACTTATGGGGTAGTGTGGTATCCCCCTTATTCACTAAATAGCCTGCTAAAAAACCCTCTTTTCTTTGGTTTCTCTCTTACCTCTGCTTTATTTTCGCTTGTAGTGTCTTTAATCGCCTCTGTGGGCTTGTTTTCTGTCTTTTGTGGCTCTTTGTATGTCTCGGCTTCTAAATCCTTATCTGAAGGTTCTTTAGGGCTTTCAAGCATAAATACTTTATCCTGTAAACCTTTAAGGATTATATTTGTTTCTCGGTCTCGTTCTATAAGATTGTCTATTTTTTTGCCTAAACTCCCTATCTGCCAATCTTTAGTTTTAAGTTGGTTTCGTAAAAACCTTGTCGTTTCTTTTAACAACGTTATAACTTCACTGTCTTGTCCTGTCTGGTGTGTCTTGTCTTGTCTGCTCTGGTCATTTCTTCCTTTATCTTGAATAAAACTGTTCTTAATGTGTCCTGTCTGGTCTGTCTCCTCTGTCTTGTCTGCTCTGTCCTGTGTGTCCTGTCTGCTCTGCTTTGCCTTTTGTGCTTCTTGCTCTTTAAAAGTCTCCAAATCGGCTTTACTAAATCTATACTCCAGCGTCCCTTGCTGGCTTCTAATTCGCTCGGGGTGTAATAAATCTCGCCTAATGTATCGGCTAATAGACTTTTTACTTCTATTTAAAAACTCGCAGGTCTCAAAAAGTGTAATGTTAAAATCACTCATAGTTTTATTTATTCGTTTCCATAAATTTTAATGGCGATATTTTAACTTGGCCTGTTTTTGTGTCGGTATAAGTTACTACGCACTCTTTCCAAAAGTCATCATCATAAGTAACTCC
>CAYQKA010000032.1:0-10082 GCA_964418055.1 uncultured Planctomycetia bacterium
AAAGATAAAGAGAATAGGTGTTATTACAAGTGGTGGAGATTGCTCAGGGATGAATGCTGCTTTGCGTAGTGTTGTCCGTTGTGCTATTTATAATAAAATTGAAGTCGTTGGTTTTTATAATGCTTATGCTGGCTTAATTAGGAATGAGTCTATAAAAATGACGCGTCGTTCAGTTAGTAATATAGTTGGTCGAGGAGGCACTATATTAAAAACCGAGAGATTTGAAAAATTTAGAGAAAAGAAGTGGCAAAAAAAAGCTGTTAGTGTTCTTAAGAAAAATAACATTGATGCTTTAGTTGTAATTGGTGGTAATGGTACTTTTGCTGCTGCGCATATTCTAAGCAAAGATTGGGGTATAAAGACCATAGGAATTCCAGCAACAATAGATAATGATGTAAATGGATCTGATTATGCTGTGGGCACATTTACAGCTGTTAATGTGGCTCTAGAAGCTATTGATAAAATTAGAGATACAGCTACGAGTATGGAGCGAATTTTTGTCGTTGAAGTTATGGGCCGTAAAGAAGGTTATATTGCTTCTTTGGTTGGTTTGGCCGGAGGAGCTGAAGATGTTCTTTTGCCGGAAATACCTGTTCGTTTAGATGAAATGTGTCAGGATATTAAAGATGGCCGTAAAAGAGGAAAGAAAAGCTGGATTATTGTTGTAGCTGAGGGAGCTGGTAAGGCTCGTGATGTGGCTGATGCTATTTCATTAAAAACAGATTTTGAAACCAGAATAGTAGTTTTGGGTCATGTGCAGCGCGGTGGAGTTCCGAGTGCTTTTGATAGGGCTTTGGCTTCTCGCTTTGGAGCCAAAGCTATAGAGCTTTTACTTGCAGGAAAAACAGATAAGGCCACTGCCATTAAAGCTCATGAAATCATTTCAGTTCCTCTTTCAATTGCTATTAAGCCAATTAAAAAGAATAATGCCGAATTATATGAATTAACACGTATTTTAGCTACTTAGACAATTTAATAAAAAGGAGTTATAAAATGTTGTTTTCTAAAGTCGATGAACTATTATCATCTGTTGATGGAATACTTTCGGTTGCAGAGAATGAAGTAAAAGTTTTAGATGATATTAAATTAAAAGATGAACTTATTGAAAGATTGGTCTACAATGCAGCGCTTTCTGATAATCAGGATATTAAGGATTTGTCTTGTTGGCTGATTCGTAGTTCTGCAGAAGAATTGGGCATTGTGTGTTCCTCAATACAAGAACTTTATGAAGCTCGAGGCAAAGAAGAATATAAGAATATGAGTGTTCCGGCTATTAACTTAAGAGGCTTAACTTTTGACCTCTCAAGGGCTCTTTTCAGATGTGGCCTTAAGAATAATTCATCCAGCTTCATTTTTGAGATAGCTAAATCGGAGATAGGCTATACTATGCAGAGTCCAGCTGAATATACTGCAGTTATATTGGCTGCTGCTATAAAAGAAGGCTACCGAGGCCCGGTTTTTATTCAGGCTGATCATGTTCAAGTCAAGAATAAGAATTTTATTGATGATAAAGCTAAAGAAATAAAACTTCTTAAAAAAGTTATTAAAGAAGAATTGGATGCGGGTTTTTATAATATTGATATAGATTCCTCTACTTTAGTTGATCTTGATAAAACAACTATAGATGAACAACAGAAGTTTAACTACGAAGTTGCGGCAGAACTTACAGATTATATAAGAAAGCATCAACCAACAGGAATTGAAGTATCAGTTGGTGGAGAGATAGGAGAAGTAGGTTCTAAGAATTCTACTCCTGAAGAGCTTAAGGTGTTTATGGATGGTTATAACAAGAAACTTAAAGAAATTAATTCGAATGTTAAGGGTATAAGTAAAATAAGTGTTCAAACGGGTACTTCTCATGGTGGTGTTGTATTAGCTGATGGCAGTGTAGCAAAGGTCAAGGTTGATTTTGATACTCTCAAGACACTTTCGAGAATAGCTAGAGAAGAATATGGTTTAGGAGGAGCAGTTCAACATGGCGCTTCTACTTTACCTAAAGAAGCTTTTAATAAATTTGCTAAAACTGAGACTTTAGAAGTTCATTTAGCTACTGGTTTCCAAAATACTGTTTACGAAAGTAAAAATTTGCCGGATGAACTAAAAAAAGATATTTACGACTATTTGAAATCAGAATTAGCTTCCCAAAGAAAAGAGGGGCAAACAGATGAACAATTTATCTATAGCCTCAGAAAAAAAGGATTTGGTCCTTTTAAAAAAGAATTTATGGATTTAGCTCAGAATGTTAGAGATGCAATTAGTGCTGAAGTAGAAGCTGAATTTGACTTTATTTTTAAACAAATGAATTCTGTAGATACGAAAGAACTTGTTTCAAATAACGTAAACTTAATTAAAAGTACACCTAACTGCCCGGTGTCTATATAGTTAAGCATTAATTTAAATTGCTATTTTGATACTTTTGAGAGCATTATGATACCAGCTATTGAGAAGAGTATATTAGCTAGCCAACTTGATATAAAAGGAGGCATGAAGCCTGCTTTACCTATAGCAACACTGGCAATTAAAGTAAAATAATATAAGAAACTTATACCTAGGCCTATACCTATATATACGAAAGTTCCGCCTCTATTTTTCATAAGAGCAAAAGGTAATCCTATCAAGACAATTACAAAACTTACAAAAGAGAATGATACTTTGTTATATAGGTCAATAAGTATACCTGCCGGTGCTTTATTATTTTTAGCCAATTTTTTTGTATAGCGGTAAAGTTCAAAAACGCTCATAAATTGTGTTTTATGTTTTGAGCGAGCAAAGTCTTTTGGTTTCTCATTGGGCGGCCAAATCTTTTCTTTAAAGTGTGCTGGAGCTCCATTTCTAGCTCCTGTTTTAGTAAGTCTATAAATTGCACAATTATAAAGAACCCATTTATCATTAATATATTTACCCTCATCAGCTGTAATCCGGGCTATCAAATCACCCTGGTCATTATGCTTTAGAATAATTAATCCTTTTAAAGTATTAGTTTTGGTGTTGTAACTTTTTGCATAATATATCTGATAATCAGCTCCGTAGAGAGTCAAATCTTTTATTATTTCTATACGTTCATTCTTTCCTGGTCTTTCGATTTGCTCATTTTTTATGGTGTTATACTTTTGATAGGCATTGGGTACATATTCATTATCTACAATAAATGATAAAAGACTTATAATTAAACCCATAAACAAATAGGGTGCAATAATTGATAATGTGCTTATGCCTCCAGCTTTCATAGCAATAATTTCATTCTGCCGATTTAGATTACCTAAGCTGTAAAGAGTAGCTAAAAGAGTTGATACTGGAGTTACAATAGTAAAAATGGATGGTAAAAAAGCGCTATAATATTGTAATAAAACTTTTATATCTACTTGTTGTTCAATGATATCATCTAGGTTTGCAAAAAGGTCTATTATAATAAATAGAAATAAAAAAAGAGTAAGACAGAATAAAAAAACAGGAATAAATTCTTTGAAGATATGCTTATCTATAAGTTTCATTAAACTCTATCTTTCAACTGTTTTTACAATTAATATTAAGCCCGTGAGTATTAGAACAATATTGGGTAATTCAGTGCCTAATGCAGGCCACACCAAGCCTCGGGCAGCCATTGCGCTTCCAGTAGCTAGCAATACATAATAAAGTATAATGATTATTAGGCCTATTGCAAAGCCAGCTAACTTTGAACCTTTTTTTGTTTTGATTGCCAAGGGAAGAGCGATGATTACAAAAGCTAAATTAGCAAAGGCTAATGAAACTTTTTTATGAATTTCAATTACAAGTTCAATAGGGTCAATATTAAATTTTTCCAAATTTGCAATTTTAGCCTCTAGCTCTTCTATATTCATATCCTTAGGTTTTTTTTGAATTTTAGCTGGTTGTGTTTGAGATAGATCAAGAGTTATATAATAAGTTTTAAATTTAAGCTGGTAAAAATTGTTTGGATTATCTGGGTCTGGTTCATCCGAGCTTCCATCCATTAACTTTAATTTTATTATATTTTTATCTTTGACAGTTAAAAATTCACCCTCACGGGCAACAATTGTTCTAGGAGGTTTATCAGGTCTAGTCTCGAATATTTTTATTCCCTTTAGTTTATTTCTATTAACACTGTCAACGAAAATTATATGATTATTAAAATGAATGAAGGTGCCATCATCAATGCAACTTACCGGACTTGATGTAGCAATTCTGGTTAAAATAACCCGGGAAGCAAAGTGCGCGGCGGTTGCTAATCGATCATTTAAAATTATAGAAAATAGACTAAAAATGATACCAATAATAATAATTGGATAGATTATCCTATATAGACTGAAGCCACTAGCTGTCATTGCCAGTATTTCGTTATCAGAAGATATGCGGCCAAAGCTTAGCAAAATAGCCATCAATAATGATATGGGCAAAGCATATCTTAATAGATATGGAATCCAGGTGCCAAATAATTTTAAAATATCAAGAAGGGATACCCCTGGGGCTATAATCTTATCTGCTTGGTGAATAAGATTGGCTATAAGCATAATAAACATTAAAACAGATAGCGAAAGTATGAAAGGTGCACCTACTTCTTTTAAAACATAATTTCTTAGTATTTTCATTTAATTTCCACCTGCCAGTGTAAAAGCGTAAACACTGTGAGCTCCAGCTTGCTTGAGGCAATAAGCACATTCGTTTAGTGTTGAACCGGTTGTCAATACATCATCAATTATTAAAACCTTTTTATCTTTCACAATGTCATTTTTTTTTACTTTAAATGCCCCCGTCAAGTTGGATAATCTTTCATGACCATCGATCTCCACTTGGGATTTAGTTGCTCTAATTTTTAAAAGAGTCTGATCCAGCACTTTAATGCCAAAATGTTTAGCTATTTTTTTTGCGATTAGTTCTGATTGGTTAAAATCGCGCTGCATTTTCTTTTGCCTACCAAGCGGGACATAAATTATGTAATCAATTTCGTTTAAATCAATAAACTTTTCAGCAAAATTACAACAGATACTGGCTGCAAAATTTATAAGTATCAATTTATTGTTATATTTTAATCGATGAATTAGAGTTCTTACAATGCCTTCATAGCTACACGCTATCCAAGCTCTGTTTATATTTGACAAATTCTGGTGTTTATGTTTGCAAGAGTCTTTATTATTTTGTAGCGACCTGCCACATTTGATGCAAAAGGGGGGCAGGTTTATTTTAATATCATGCCTGCAATCAAGACAAATGCTATCTGTAGCGTTATGATGAAGAGCCGTGTTGCATATCTGACATTTAAGAGGATAAATTAAATTAATAAAAGAATTATATGATAAAAGTGCCATTAAAAATAACTATAACATTAACCATAAAATTTGTCAATCATCCTGATATGTTTTGTATAGTTATATTTAAAGATAAAGAATAAAAAGGTTGCATTTTGCGTAAAATTCAATAAAATATATATAGAGATAGTGATTTATATGAACTTATCTCCCCTTGCATTCTTTTAGAACGAAAGAGAGGGGAGGGGGTAATTCACATATATAATTTAAGAAAATTTTTATTTTTCATAAATTATGCGCTCATTAAGGAGATATGTATGACTAAAATTGCTTTTAAATCACTTAGTGAACAAGGTATACTTGAAAAGTTAATTATATCCATTCTTTTAATGGCCATTATCCCTCTGGTTTTGATTATCTATATATTACATACGGAAGCTTTCAGCGTTATTCAAAAGACGCATATAAAGATTACTGTTTGCTTTATGATTGCTTCTATTTCTGTAGGTTACTTTTTGAGTCGCAGAATTGTAGTTTCGGTTCTACAGTTGGTCCGAGATGTAAAGGGTATTACTCGCGGTAATTACAATAAGCGAGTTTCTGCTACAGACAACGATGAAATCAGTATGTTAGCTCAATATTTTAATCAAATAACAGATGAATTAGAAAAAAATATCAAAGACTTACAGGAATCAAAAAAGGTTATTCAGAGGGTTCTCTTGAAAATTGGGACGGCTATATCTTCTGATCAGGCACTGGATAATATACTAGAATTAACTATTGAGACATCAATTCAAGCTCTTGGCGCGACATCAGGAGCTATTTTTGTAAAGGATAAAAGTAATGACCTTAAGGTTATGTTGTCTTCAGGTCTTGATAAAGAAATAGCATCGCATATAAAGATTAAAAAAGGTGAAGGTTTTGTGGGTAAAGTGTTTGAAACAGGCAAGGCCGGTTCTGTTGAATTTGCGCAGAAAGACATATCTTTTGAAAAGAAAATAGGTTTAGCGCAAAAATCTTTAATGTGTGCTCCCTTAGTTACAAAAGGTAAGACGATTGGTGTAATAACTATTGAAGATAAAAAGGCCAACAGAAGATTTAATGATGAAGACGATATTATCTTATTGGAAAATCTAGCTGGTCAAGCTGCTATTGCTATAGAGAATAATCGTCTTAATCAAGATATTGAAAGGACTTATTTAGAAACAATTTCAACTCTGGCTTTAGCAGTTGAAGCTAAGGATCCATATACAAGAGGTCATGCTAAGAGAGTGGCTGATTATTCGTTAAAAATGGCAGATGAATTTGCTTTGGATAAAGCAACTAAGGATATGTTAAGAGATGCTGCTTTGTTGCACGATATAGGTAAAATAGGAGTTAAGGATGAGATTTTGCTTAAGCCTGGCAATCTTACCGCTGAAGAGAGACGCCATATGGAGCTTCATCCAATAATAGGCGAAAATATTCTTAGGCCTATCCATTCTTTATCTAAAATTGCTTATTTAGTTAAACATCATCATGAAAGAGTTGATGGTACTGGCTATCCAGATGGATTAGGCAAAGAGGATCTGACGCTGTCTCTTAAAATTATGACTGCTGCTGATGCTTACGATGCCATGACTTCTAATCGGCCCTACAGAAAAGCTATGACGCATGAAGAAGCCATTAAAGAATTGCAAAGGTGTAGTGGAACCTATTTTGACCCAAAAGTAGTTGAAGTATTTGCAAGTACAGTGAAAAAAGATGGCTAAAAGTAATATCAATAGAAATTATTGAAAGATTATTTAGAGTTATTAAATTCAGGTTTCTTTTTATACTCGATAGTTACAGAGTACACTTCTTTATTCAATTTCAACAAAAAATTACATCAAAAAAACATTATTATTTTCTTAACATAGCAGGCTTTAAAGATATGGTAATTGAATGAAAGTAAGGCTATAAAGACTTTAAATGCTCTTGAATAATATCTCATAGCGTGTTATTATTAGTTATAATAATTATACTAATAATAAAAGAAGCGGGGCGTGATGGATTCTATTCTATTAGTTGGACTTATAATTTCTTGTGGATTTATTTTTGGTGAGATAGCCAAAAAACTCAAACTGCCTAAGGTAACCGGCTATATTTTAGCCGGTGTTTTTTTGAATCCAGGTTTATTTCATATTATTCCTGAGAATTTTGTAATTCATACAGAAGTTGTTACTAATATCTCGCTTTCGGTTATTACTTTTTCTGTTGGGGGCACTCTTTTATTTTCAAAGATAAAGAAATTAGGCAAGAGTGTGCTTTCTATAACAATTTTTGAAGGTGAATTTTCTTTTTTTGCAATAATCATTGGATTTCTATTAATCAGTCCTTATTTTATACATATTCCCAATGCGGGTTGGTTTACGGTTTTTATTCCAATGGCTATTCTTTTAGGCTCATTGGGGGCTCCCACTGATCCTTCAGCAACTTTAGCAGTCAAAGAAGAATATAATGCCTCTGGCAGAGTAACTCAGACTGTAATGAGTGTTGCTGCCTTTGACGACGTTTTAGGGATTATAAATTATTCCATAGCTATTGCCTTGGCGCAGGTTTTTATTTCTCATCAGGGTCTAAATACATATAATTCATTTATTCAACCCCTTATGGTTATTAGTGGGGCAATGGTTTTGGGAGTTTTCCTTGGGTTTTTGCTTAACTTTGTCACAAACTTTATAAACAAAGAGACTGAAGGGGTATATGTAGTAATAATTTTAGGATTGCTTTGCATTTGTTATGGAGTAGCAACATTAATTCAGGTTAATCAACTATTGGCAGTGATGGTTATGGGTGCTGTAGTAGTTAATTATAATAAGAAGCAACACTTGATATTTAAAGTGCTGGAACGCTATACAGATGAATTAATTTTTGTGTTATTTTTTACTTTGAGTGGTATGTACCTGGACTTTACCGTTTTAAGAACAGCTTTAGTGCTAGTTCTCTTTTTCATAATTTTCAGGACCATAGGCAAGGTGTTTGGTACAACTGTAGGAGCTATTATTTCAAAAGCACCTGAAAATGTTAAGAAGTACACCTCAGGCGGACTGATTCCTCAGGGTGGTATAGTTGTAGGTTTAGCTCTTATTATGAAACAGAATCCAGCTTTTGATGCTTTCTCAGATATAATTATAAGCGTAGTTATTGGAGCTACTATATTTCATGAGATAATTGGGCCTATTACGACTAAAATATCTTTATCTAAAGCAGGTGAAATTCCAATAAGAGGGAAAAATTAAAATGGTAGAAAAAAGACAAAAGCAGTTATGGGTGCTGCTATAAGTGGTGATATTGCAGATAAGTTTGAAAGACTAAAAAACCATTAGTAAAATTAGGTAAATAGAGGAAAAGTTTATGGAATTAGTGATTTTTATCTTAGTTCTTTTGGCTTCGATTGTGGTTGTAGCTATTGGGGCTGTTCTATTTGAGTTGACAGGTATGCGTTGGCCGCAAGCTAAATTCCAGGCTATATCTTGTTTTACAGGAACTGGTTTTACGACAAGCGAATCAGAAGTAGTAATGATTAATGCCCGCAGAAGACGGATTGCTTCAGTTTTAATGATTATAGGTAATGCAGGACTTATAACTCTTTTTGCTACTTTGGTAAATTCCTTTACTACTGACTCAGCTTTTTTTAAATATAGATTACCAATTATAGATTTCGTTGTGCCAGAGAAATTCTGGCCTTTAGCTAATCTTTTAACTCTTATGATAATAGGATGTTTTATACATAAAATTCTTTCCCATACTAGGATTTCAAAGTTTTTTATTAATTTTATAAAGAATCGCGTGGAAAGTCAGAAACGGGTTAAAAAGGTTACTTTTGAAGAAATGGTTATGGCCACAGGCGGATTTGGAACATTAGGTGTTGATGTTAGAAATAAAAGCCATTTAGTGGGTAAAACCATAAAAACGGCTCAGCTCAGTGGAAACGATATAAAAGTTTTGGCTATTGAAAGAGAACAAGAGTCTATTCCTTTTCCTAAAGAAACAGAAAAGATAGAAGTTGGGGATAAGGTTATTTGTTTTGGTCAGCTGAAGAATTTAAGAGATAAATTAGCAATAAAAAATCAATCTTAGAAAGTAGATGCTATGGGAAAAGACGTAAATTTTTTATACGGAAGAAATTCAGTTTTTGAGAGACTAAAGAATAAACCTGCTACTATCAGGAAAGTTTTTCTGGATGACAATTTCAAAGATCAGAGAATTGTTAATTTGATTAAAGGAGCTCACCTCAGCATAGAGCTTTTATCGAAAAAACAGATTGCCTGGATAAAGCATGCAAAAGATCATCAAGGAATAATTGCCAAGGTAGACGCGTTTGAGTATAAGGATTTTAATAAACTTTTAGATGATGCATCATTAGTAAAGAATTCTGTTCTTTTGCTTGATCGCATCAATGATCCTCAGAACTTGGGAGTAATAATCAGATTGGCGGCCTGTTTTGGGAGGTTTTCAATTATTATCCCTACTCATAAAGCTTGTCCGGTAAATGATACAGTGTTACATGTAGCTTCAGGTGGTGAGAATTATTTGGATATTGCTGAAGTAAATAATCTTAATAGTGCAATCTTTGGGCTTAAGAAATGTGGTTTCTGGATAGGTGGTACTGTAGTTTCAGAGAAAGCAGAAAGTATATTTGAAAAGGAATTACCCTTTCCATTAGCTCTAATTATGGGCTCTGAGGGAGAGGGAATTAGGACAGGGTTAATTAAAGAACTTGATATGCAGTTGCACATTCCTATGCAGGGGGCTAAATTATCACTGAATGTGAGTATTGCTACAGCTATTTTTTGTCAGGAAATAGCCAGACAAAGG
>CAYQKA010000033.1:0-4443 GCA_964418055.1 uncultured Planctomycetia bacterium
AATCCCGGAGCTTAAGCTAAAATCATCACTTAAAAGTTTAGCTTGTTTAAGCGAGGGACAATTTACGCGCTGCAAAAAATGCGCCTTGTTTTGATATATAGTATATGATACTATAAATTCATGCTAAAGCAAATAAGAAAAAAAATTGATGAACAACTCAAAATCTTCTTCGCTAGTGACGAATTAGCACTTAGCTTAACCAAATCAAACCTTTTATTATATAAAGAGCTAAGAAACTTCGTTTTAAGCAAGGGTAAGCGTATTAGGCCGGCCCTTTTTGTATTGGCCTATGATGGCCTAACAACCAGAAAATCAAAAGATATATACAAAACTGCTATATCTTTTGAACTTTTGCATGATTTTTTTCTTATACATGATGATATTATTGACCGTTCAGATTTGAGAAGAGGAGCTCCTAGTATTCATAAGGCGCTAGCTAAAAATCTTAAACACTCTGCAAATATAGGACCAAGTGGAAGTGATTTAGCTATTATTTCCGGAGATATTTTATTTTCTTTAGCTCTAAAGGCCTTTTTGTCGTCAGAAGCATATTCAAATAACAGCTTTAAAGCTCTCAATAAATTCATAAATTGCTCCTTCTATACTGAGCTAGGTGAATATATAGAAATGCTAGAATCAATTAAAAACATCGCTCAGGTTAAGAAAGAAGACATTTACAAAATCTACAAATTGAAAACAGCTAGATATACTTTTTCTTATCCATTATCAATAGGCGCAGAATTAGCTTCAGCATCTAAAAAGACCATAAAAGATATTTTCGATTATGGTATTTATGTGGGAATTGCTTTTCAAATTAAGGACGACATCCTTGGGCTTTTCGCAAATGAAGAAAAAAGTGGTAAATCTTCCTTAAGCGATTTAAATGAAGCAAAAAAAACATTATTAATCTGGAAGGCTTTCCAGACTGCCAGTTCCAAGGATAAAAAAGCAATTAAAACCTTACTCTTTAAAACAAAAATTAATAAACAAGATCTTTATATGATGCGCTCTATAGTTGAAAGAACGGGCTCACTAACATATGCCAAAAAAGAAATAAATCGTTACTATTCTCAATCACAAAAAATACTTACATCTTTAAAGATGAAAGAAGTACAAAAACGAGAATTAAATCTTTTCACTAAACGTATTTTGGGTATTTAAAATGAAAATAAATGTAGCCAAATCTGCTGGTTTTTGTTTTGGAGTTAAAAGAGCTCTTAATATCGCTCTTCACACGGTAAAATATGAAAAAAATGTCTGCATGCTAGGGGACATAGTACACAATGAAGATGTTGTCAAAACTATTTCTGAGGCAGGAATAAAAAAAATAGGCAGACTTTCTTCCGGAAAAGGAAAAACCTTACTTATCCGGGCGCATGGCGCCTCAAAAATAACTATTAGAAAAGCAAAAAATGCTGGTTACAATATTATTGATGCAACTTGTCTAATGGTAAAAGAAATTCATAAAATAGCAACTAGAAAAGAAAAACAGGGATATAAAATTATTGTTATTGGGGACAAGAAACATGATGAGGTAAAAGGTATAACCGGACAACTCAAAAAAAGAGCCCTTGTGATTGATTCATTAAAAAGTATACCTTCGGTAACCTCTTTAAAAAAATATAAGAAAGCCGCAATTGTAGTGCAATCAACGCAAAATATAGAAAGAGTAGAAAAAATTATCAATCGACTTGAAAAGCACATTCTTAATCTTGAATTTTATAATACAATTTGTCAGCCTACTACCTGCAAACAACAAGAAGCCAGAAACCTACCTTTAAAAAATGAAGTTATGATTATAATTGGTTCTAAAACCAGCGCAAACACAAAACGTCTTTATGAAATTTCAAAATCACTTAACAAAAAAACTCATTGGATTCAATCTCAAAAAGATCTTAAAAAAGTTTGGTTTTTGCGTGTTAATTCGGTGGGAATAACAGCTGGAGCTTCAACTCCTGATAAAACTACAAAAGAAGTTGTCGAAAGGATTAAAAACTTTTCTATTTAGCCCCTCCCTTAGCCATAAAAGTTTTAAGGCTTTCAGGAAACATTTTTCTAGTTTTACAGGAAGCAGAAAAACCAGCTTCTTTTAACTTCTGAGTGGAATATATTCTATCTTTTAAGAAAAACTTTACTTTTTTACCCAAGATAGGTACATTCAAAAGTAATGGTTTTAAAATTACTGGTAAATCCCAAGCTTTAGCGATTTTATACTGAGAACTGATAATATCAAATATTTCTTTTACGCTTAAAACATCTTCATCAGCTACAAAATAAGACCCTTCTAATAATTTATCCTTATCCAAAGCATAAATAATAGTATCGACAACATTTTTCACATATACCAAATGAAGTTTTTTGACACCTTTATCTATGGTAAAAAGCATTCTAAATCTTAGGAGTTTACATAAGGTTTTAAGCATGTGGGGTTCATCTGGGCCATAAATCATACAAGGTCTTAAAATAACCATCTTAAGGCCTCTTTGCCTATAAGCGAGGATGATTTTTTCAGCTTCTATTTTTGACTCTCCATAAGGACAAGTTGCTTTATAAGGTAAGTCCTCCGTTAAGGGAATATCGGGATTACCGCTAACAACTGCCACAGAACTCAGGTAGATAAAGCGATCAACATTTAGATTTTGCGCTAGTTCACATAAATTTTGAGTACCAAGAACATTGGTTTTGTAGAGCAAATCTTTATTGTCGTTGCCAACATAGCCAGCGCAATGTACGATTATATCAATATTGTGACGAAGGATTTTTGTGAGGGTATGTTTTTGGGTAATATCAGCATAAATAAACTTTACGCCCAAGTGTTCAAGTTTTTGAGCTTTCTTATCATTTCTAACAAGGCAGAATATCTTGTAATCATGTTTTTTAGCTAGCTCTTCAACTAAGTGCCTACCAATAAAACCAGTGACTCCTGTTATCAAAATATTCATAAAAGGCATAACCTCCTGCTATTATTATGCCCTTTCTTGTTGCTTAAGTCCATTATTTTTTTAAAATCCCCCCTCTGTCATTTTTCATCCAGAGGGGGAGAAAAATAATAAATACTTTTAATAAATCCTATTGACCGTTTATGGTAAGTTCAACATCATCAAAATATACATTGCCACTATTGCCTAAGCCTTCTGGGTTCCAAAGAAACAATATAACTTTTGCGGTATCAATATCAGAAGGAATGCTACATGAAAGTGAAGCATGTGTCCAATCAGTTGTGCCCATCAATCTCCCAGCTTCTTCTGCGCCAACGAGAAGACCATTGCCCCAGAATTCAAACCTTAATATAGCCTGAACTTCTCCGCCAGTAGCACCAACTAAAGAATCTGTTTTTATCCAAGCGCTAACTTTAACTTCTTCGCCTCCATTTACACTGATCTCTTGAACAAGACCTCCCATATCATAGGGACCATTAGGATCGTTCAAGCTCGGGCTAGCACTATAATTACCTCCAGGTGTATGGTTGATACCTGAGGCAACATCACCGGTAACACACCATGTTGACCACCCACCTATATCTCCACTTTCAAAATCAGAGTTATTCATGTCGCTTGCTTGAGCGCTTCCAATTGAAAAAATAAAAGCAACTGCAATAGCTATTGTAAAAAAATAACTTTTTTTCATTTGTTTTTCTCCTTTCTATTCTTGTGATAATATTACTATCTTTGCAGGTAATTTGTTGATTTTTATTTTTTTATCCTCTTTTACCTTAACTCCTCTTCCATTAACTTTGGCAGACAAAACAGGCCCTTTACAAGGTGCTATAAAAATTAAATCGTTAGGACAATTAATATTACCTGTAACATTACAAATAATTGTATAACGGTTTTTTCTAAAAATGAAAGTTTGAAATTTATTAAGAGACTTACTTATTGAATAATTGATATCACCATAGTATGTTGGAATATTTTTTACTGTTACAGAATCATTTTCAAGCCACTTATCATCAATACCAGCCGCTAAATATAGAGTATCATCTCTTTCGTAGACAAAAAGACTCCTTATAAAATTGGCACATATAGCCCCAATCCAAGCGTGGGGCATATCGCCTATATATTGCGGCCTTTCAGCTATATCATGAACAACTTCTCCCCAATGATTCCATTTAAGCGGCCTTCTATCTCTTAGAAAATAATTCATCATTGTCAGCGCTTTTTCTTTTTCACCTAACATTAAATAAGCCGTGGCCGTTCTTATTTCATATGGAGTATAAGCGCTTTTATTTCCTTCGGGTATACGTGGAAGAAGTGTATTTTCATAATATGTGTCAAGAGTGTACATAAGCCCTACATCCATAAAATATTCGTTTTCTTCTGTAGGCCAGACTGAGATAGCGGTTGAAGTCGCATCAAAATCTGCTTTTTCAAAACATCCGGGAATATTCTTTATACCTCTTTTTTCTTGAATAAGCTTTATATTATTTATAAGATTTTTCCTTAA
>CAYQKA010000033.1:4543-9286 GCA_964418055.1 uncultured Planctomycetia bacterium
TCTTCTAAGAATTCTTTATCTTTTGTAAACCGGTAATAATCTGATATAGCAAAGACATAGGCTCCCTGACCATCCCACTCTGTCCAAGTGCTAGCCCATCCCGGCATCTGTCCATTTCTTTCTAAAATACATGGAAGTTCTCCGTTAGGCTTTTGACACGTCGTAACCCAATCAAGATACTGCCTGACTTCATCAAAATATCCAGCTCTTAACAAAGCAGCCGCCATAACCGAGCCGTCTCTTATCCAGGAACGTTCGTAATTTCTAGCTCCGGGTTGAAGCGCAAAATCATCTCTGTTAATTAAGAGATAGATTATATTTGATTTAAATACATCCACAATTTCCTGTTGTGGAATATCAATAGTTAATTTACCTAATTTTTGATCCCAATAATCTATTGTAGATTTAAGGATTTTATTATAATAAGTAGAAGCATCTGCTGTTTTTATATTTTGCAATTCTGAGGTATATTTGTGGGGCATGTAGAAAAATATATCTTGTTCTTGACCAATTGCCAAATCATATTCAAAAGATACTCCGGCAGTAGCTAATTTTGTAACATCAGATACTTGCTTCTCAGAAGGAAGCTTACCCTCAGAAATAAAATCAATTATTTCTCCAGTTTCACTTTTAATAGCTCCGGCATTATTTGGTTTTGTTAAAATAATCAGGGCTTCTTTGTTGTCAATTTTAATTATTGCCGGATCATTATCAATTTTGCATTCTATATTGGATATCTCACTCATCCCACCATATTGCCAGGGAGGATTTAGTTGCAAAGGCCTAATAGCTAAATATATCTTCCCTTTTTTTGCTGAAGAAGTATTATTTTTTAATTTATACCAAGCATAAGTAACAGGTAGCCCCTTTTTGCCATGAGCAAAAAGAGTTTGTTCTAATTCTAAACCATTATAGTCCCATAACACAGATGCAACGGGAAGGTAGTTTTTCTCCAGTTTTTGCTCAACCTTACAATCATAAGCTGTTACTAATTTATTATCAGTATATATAAAGGGCATTATGCTGAATCCATTTTTATACGGCTCAATGGTTCCGGTCTCTGAGATTAGGGATTCGTTAATATCAGCATCCACCCCAACAACTGTCCAATATTCTTGTTCTTTATATAACCACTTAGGAAAATAACCCCGAGGAGATTCTTCAGCTAGCACCTCGTAGTATTTTTGCGGACTAGCATGCTCATCTTTACCTTTTATGAAAACCTCACCTAAAGAATATCCCTTTGCGCTTGGCTTATTACATTCAATTTTTATAAATCTAACGGCAACCGGATCGAGGTAAATTAAGTCTTTGCCGCCATTAGTTTTTTTACTTTTAAAAACTTGTCTCCACTCAATACTATTGCTGGAAACTGATATCTGATACTCTTCAGCGTAGTTTTCACCCCAATTTAACTCAAAGCCGCCAATCGGCTTTACCTTTTTAAGGTCAATGGCTACCCACTGATACCCATTTTCACTAGTTGTCCAAGATGTCATTGTATTTCCATCCATAATATTTGATACCTGGCCATTGTTTCCAGATGAAACAACTATTAAAGGAACTTCTTCATAACCTTTTAATTTTACTTCAAATATAGAAGCGCCCCACGAAGTAGCTCTCTTTTGACACATTATTTTTACATAACGAGCTTCTTGAGGTTTAAAATAAATGTCATCTGTTTTACCGTCAGCTCCCTTAATTTCAAAAACTGTCTTCCATTCCTTGCCATCCAAAGAAAGAAGCACTGAATAATTCTCTCCAAAGGCTGTCTCCCAATAAATAGTCATACCCGAAATAATTTTAGGTTGCTCTAATTCTAATAATAGCCATTGTGGATCTGAAAACTCGCTTCCCCAACGAGTGCCCATATTACCATCAACCGCATTCTGGGGCTTGCAATCTTCCTGAACCGAAGAAGAGGTAGCTGTAACTTGAGAAAATGCACATAGTGGCATAAAGAAGTAACTAAATAGTATTAGTACTATAACTCTTTTTACACAACTCATTTGCCAAACTCCTTTTTATTTATATTATACTATTTATTTTCCCTATGTGTATATAATTTATCATTTAAATATTTTTTAATAGTTTGCCGGAAATATTTTTTCTATAAAATTAAAATTTGGATTACTGATGCAATTTGCATCGAAGCTCCTATATAAAAATAAGCTGAATAATATTACTAATATAATTATTCCTTTTTGCATAATATTGTTATTCTAATTTTTTGTCCTCGCACCTCTATTTTCAACTAAAAGATAGAACTAAAATAGAGCCTGTTTTTAATTAGAGAAATATCATTTAAAAATGAACATACATAAAAGCAGGCTCTATTTCTAAACCTTATATCAAAGATACTGTTTTTTTCTGCTTATCCCAAAAAGACCAAGCAAACCACTAGCTAATAGCAACAAAGATGCCGGTTCTGGTACGGCTGCAGCTTCAAAGTCAGCATCATCAAACATACCAACTGCATTTACTCCACTGGCACCAAAGGTAACCTGTACTGAGTCAATGCCAGTAGGCGCAACTGTTGAAAGATTGTATTCTGTCCAGTCAGCTGATGTTGCTATGTTTTGGCTTGTTGTATCTACTAATGTAGCACCGTTGTACCATGCTAAACTCATGTAATAATTACCTGCTGAGCTACCCTCATTTCTGGCCCAGATACTATAATCACAATCTGTACCATCAGCAACAGCTACTGTCTGGTATGTATTACCTGAGACAACATCACCCCAAGAATTAATAGTCATACCCCAGTCGCCTGAATGCCAACCCCATGCTTCAGTACCCATGGCATCACTTGTCCAGTTGTCTGCAGATCCGCCATCTCCAGTATTGGCTTCAAAACCTGCATTAAGCAAAGCTGCTGAAGCAACTGTTGAAACAACAGCAAATACGATAGCTATTACTAAAGTTATTAATGATAAATGCTTCATAACTCCTTCTCCTTTCGGTTGGTTCCTCTTGTTTTTGTTTTACGTATATATTAATCAGGTGTCCTTATTATCTCTTTAGAGGTGGCCCCAGTTGAATTTACCGGGGCCCGTGAGGACATCCTGTAACATGCACATTGAATTTTATTTATGCACAAACAAAGAACAATAGCAGCAACTTTATGCAAACGTGTGTATTAATTGTTAAAAAATATATCTACTTTACTGATGACTCTCTAACGATAAGCTTTGTATTTATCTTAATTTTTTCAACTGAACGCTGTGGATCTTCTATTATTTTCTGTAATAAATCTATAGCTTTGCCACCTATATCTTCTAATAGCGGTCTCACGGTAGTTACTGCTGGATTAAAAAATTTACCAGCATCAGTATCATCAAAACCCACAACAGCTATATCTTCTGGCACTTTAAAACCTCTATCTCTAATTGCGTTAATAGCCCCTATGGCCATCATGTCATTAGCGCAAAACATCGCGGTTGGTTTATCGCATGAAAGACAAAGTATTCTTTTCATCTCTTCGTAGGATTCACCATAACCAAAATTACCTATTCCAAAGAGACGGTCATCAAATTCTAAATCATATTTACCAACGGCATGCTTAAAGCCTTCAAATCTTTCCATTCCGTCAACTGACATGTTTCCACCACCAATATATCCAATTCTTTTATGTCCGAGATTAGCAAGATGTGATACTGCCTGTTCAACTGCGTCATAATTATCTATACCTACAGCATTAACTTCTTCACCTCTTACAAATTTATTAATAAATACAACTGGCACACCTTCCGACTGAAGCTCTTTTATGTTCTTTGGCAAATGCTTATGATAGATTACATTATAAATAAACACACCATCAACTAGCCAGTTATTAACAACATCCATATAAGATCTGCTTTCCTCAAGCCAATAGTCCGTGGAAAATAACATTAAACCATAGTTTAAGCGACGACATGTATCAGAAATACCTTTAATAATAGGAGTTACATGCGGATTTACATCAGGGGTAATCAAAGCCATAGCATTCGATTTCTGGCGCACCAAACCACGGGCTATAAGATTAGGCTTGTAATTTAACTCATCCATTACCTTAATGACCCTTTTTCTGGTCTTATCACTTATTGCTGGATTATCATTTATAACCCTTGAAACGGTTGAATGATTAACTCCGGCTTCTCTAGCTATGTCTTTAATAGTTACTCTTTTTTTCATATCTTTTTTGCACTGGTTTGGTAACGTGTGCAATATATAATTTACCAGCAAAACCCCAAACTGTCAAGAAAAAAGATTTGTTTTTATAAAGAAATAAATTGCTTATCTATTTTCTATTACTGTGTCTCTTTTAGCCAAACTTCACCTATTCCGCCAGTAATAACAAGTTTATTAGCTAGCTTATAAGCGAAAAACTTCTGGCCGGATTAATGCGTTCAGCACGTGTAACTTGTTAGTATTATTGGAAAAAGAAACGAGAGGGATTTAATGTGAATTATTGATTTTTTTTGAGATTTGAGTTAAATAAAATCCTAGGCCCGTCAATACCATAATCATTGTTTGAGGCTCAGGCACAACCGGCGGAATATTGTCTTCTTGGGGGATATCAGGAGTTTCTTCAAGTGACTTGCCAAATCCTCCACTTGAATCCCCCTCTGAAAATGAAGTTAATTCTGCAGGCGGAGCTCCTCCTCCACCAACAGCCCTCAAACCTCCTCCTAGTATGTCGCTTAACGCACTCTTTATGCCGGCTTTCTCTATATTCAAATTAACATTTGATACTAATTGGTT
>CAYQKA010000034.1:0-9201 GCA_964418055.1 uncultured Planctomycetia bacterium
GCACTTACTAATTTAACATTCTTAAGCTCACTAGAAATCTTCATCGCTTCAGATAGTTTCATACGAATCCCTTTATCATTAGTTTATGTTATTATACATAAACATCCCTCACTTTGTAAACCCTTTTCTTTGTTTTTTTAATATTATCAGGTATAATACTTTTATGAAAAGATTATACACCTTAATCGTACTATGTTTTCTTTCTTTAATACTTATCTTCTGTCAAAATCCTACATTAAAAAAAAGAAATACTCAGGATCCTCTTATTTCTTCTAAGGATGCTCTAGAGCTGTCTAACGATGAACTGCTTGATGAAATTGAATACCGCATTTTTAATTATTTCTGGGATGAAATTTATCCTGAGACTGGAATTGCTTACGATCACACTCAAAACAAAATCGGTAAAGTGGCTGCCACCGGCTTTGAATTAGTAGCCGTTTGTATCGGCATTGAGAGAAATTGGGTAAGCTATGAAGACGGTTACAAGAGATGTCTTTTGATCTTAAATACCTTCTGGGATGATCCCGACGATCCGAATGACATCTTCGCTGAGGGTAAATATGGGCTTTACTGGCATTTTATTAATGGACGTACAGGCGAAAAAGTACCCATTGACTGCGTGGCCATGTGCGATAGTGCTGATTTTATTGCGGGTGTTTTATTTACCGGTGAATATTTCAAAGGGACTGAAATTGAGGAACTTTCAAAAAAAATATATGACAATATCCAGTGGGATAAATTCACCACTTACAAAAATGATAAAGCAGGTTTATTATCCTATGGCTGGGTGCCGCCAAAAACATCAGAAAGCTATTATGATATAGACGGCCTCCTGCCTTTCAATATGGATTTTTTGGCTGATAACTCTCTATTGATATATGCCCTAGCCTTAGGTTCAGACACTCATCCTATTTCGAAAAATACCTGGCAGGCTTATACAAAAACTTATTCCAAAGGAAAGTACGCTGAATATGAATGCCATAAGACGGGCGCTCTTTTTAATCGAGAAGTCCCGTATTCCTTTATCGACCCAAGGCGTAAACACGACGGTAATATTGATTACTATTTAGATACAATAAATGCCATTCTGGCTGATATGGCCTTTAATCAAAAGGAAAATAAGTATCCTTCCTGGGCTTGGGGTTTAAGCGATTGTTTCGGCAAAGAATCATACTCACACGCCGCTCCTCCGGGCTATGTCGCCAATGATGGAACCATTGCTACAAATGCCTTTGTCTGTTCTCTGCCCTTCGTACCGGAAGCATCCTTAATGTCCATTAGAAAATCAATCGAATACTATGGTGATAAATACTGGGGGAAATACGGACTGTCCAGCTCATACAACCTCAAAACAGATTTCATCAGCCCCTTTTATGTCGGCATTGAAACCGGCCCCATGATGTGTATGATTGAAAATTACAGAAGCGGTATGGTTTGGAATTTATTTATGAAGACTGAGGTTATCCATAATTTTATTAAACGAGCTAAATTTTCCGGTACAATTGATGATTTTGAAATACCTCCTGTGGCTCCCGCATATGCCTTATGGGACTCTCCTAATGGAAATTTTAAAATTTGTGCAGATAACCCCCAAAGTGGATTAAAATGTCTTTCTGTAACATCTAATAATAAAAATATTATCTTAATTGCAAAACTTTCCGAAAACGACTTATTAAAATACGATTATAATAAATATATTTCTTTATGGGTTCGCGATATGGAAATAAATTCCGCCTCAATTAAAACCGGTCGTTTTTTGTATAATAAACTTAAGCCTGCAGGCTCTATCGGTTCAGAAAATTGGAAACATTATTATTTCAATCTACCTGGTTCAATTACTAATAAAGAATTGAAATTTATTTCTCTTAATTGCCAGATAACCGGTTCGAAACCCGCCCTTGATAACATAAGTTGTGAATCTAAGGCTATAACTCAAGCACCTTCAAAAGTAAACTTTATTTCAGCATACGAGGGCCAGACCGGTAAAAGTATCAACTTAAGTTGGAATAAATCCAATGCAGATGATATTAAGGAATACATTATCTATATCAGCAAAAAACCCCTATCATCAAATAATAATTTTAATATTGCAGAAAAAATTACAGTCGTCAACTTTGATAACAACCCGCATCTATTAAACAAAACTATTCTCAAAGATGATAATGAACTATATTATTTTAATATACGCGCTAAAGATAAATGGGGGCATCTTAGCTCACCTTCTGATTGTCTTTCATCAAAAAGCAACCCCGAGGCTTATAAACCGGTACTTTATGACTTTAACTCACCTCAACTATCAGGCTGGCAATCCATAAATCCCAGCTGGAAATTTGAAATAGTAAATATTAAAAATGAACAAGCAAAGGACACTAAAGCGCTAAAAATACATTTTATTAAAACAGATAGTGCCTGGGATTACATTGAAGTTGAAATTGACCCACAATTACTGGCAATCCATCGTTATTTAACTATTAAGATTAAAGGAAAAGTGAAAATATTAGCCAAACTATTTATTGATGATAATAATCAACAGGATATAGAAATAGCGGAAAGTAAAAATGATGATTGGAATACGCTAACCTTTGATATGGAGCTGGCTACTCAATTGAAAAACAATTTAGATGAAGTAAACAAAATACTTCTTTTTATAGAACCAGGCACAGCTCATATTGAAGATGATTTATATATTGATGAAATCCGATTATTAAATAAACTTTAATAGAACTATAGATTATTTTTCTTCTCTTTAAGAAAAGCTTTAATAATATCCTGCAGGTATTTCTCAAAATTTAAGCCGCGCTTCTCTAAAAGCGGCAGTAAATCCATCCCATAAATAAGAGCACTTTTCTCGCTAAATCCATGTGTCTCACTAAAGAGAGCATTGGCTTTTAATCTAGTGAGAAGGGCTTGATCATAACGATGCCCCTTATAGGATTGCGATTTATAAACACTTAAGAGCTTTTTGATTAAAACAATTGAACTGCTTACATCAAAGACTACTCTATATTTTTTAGGCAACCACTCTAATGAGCCCCAAACCTCCATGCCGTAAAATGCTTTTGGGCGCTTGCTTAAGGGAAGCTTCTTTAGGGCCAGAACAACCCTTTGGACCACAGCGACATGAGTAGGATGATTATCAAATAAACTATGAGTGCAAACACTTTTAACAGGCATATCCTTAATGAGATCGTAAATCATATTTACCACTTTATCTTTTTTGCTAATACTCTTTATATCCCTACTGGCAAGCCTTAAAAAAGCCACGCCGTTATATTTGCCTATACTGGCAGCTCTTTCTTGCTCCTTTTCTCTAATCTTTTGAATTTTATCCGAAGATAATTTTTTATACTCAGGCCTTATAGGCCATCCTTTATTATCCCCCATAACAATACCAAAAAAACTCCCCAATCCATTAACTATGAATTGAGGTGCTGATAATTCGATATCATCTGCATGAGCTACTATAGCCAGATGTTTGATTTTTTTATATACATCTTTTAGGGGCACTTTATGAGGAAGATATATTTTAGTCATTTAGAACCTTATAAAGAAATCAACGTAAGGATTATCTACTGAGCGCTTGGACGTTTTTTTGTAGTAATAACTCATTGACATTAAAAAGAATCCTATAACTAATAATAACAGAGCCACTATAACTCTTAAAAATGGTTCAAAAATAACTATTAATATACCTGATAAAATAAAAAATAATCCTAATATCATATTTACCTCCAAATTATTTAATAAAACTATTAATACGGGTCTCTGATTGTATGAAATATATTATAAATACCGCTCAACTTAACCCAAAACTTAAAACTATAATCCCTATTAGTAACTTTAGTTCTCCTGATCGCATAGGGGTCATCATTTGCTAAAGACTTATCAAATCCTCTATTCGTTGTAAAAGCCACTAAGTAACCGGCATCTTTTAATATTTTCTGAGCCTGAATCGTATATCCCCCGGAACAATAAGCAAAAAACTCAACCGGTTCGCCAGTCAAGAGTTCAAGTTTTTCCTTTGAACCGCAAATTTCATCATTCAACCTTACCTTCTTCAAAGAAGGAACATACCTCTCGTTTAAGGTATGACTGGCAATAACAATTCCATTCTTCTGCATTTCTTTAATTTCTTGAATATTTAAGTAACCTTCTTCACCTATTTTATTAACCACCACAAATATAACTGCTGAAAATCCATTATCTTTAAGTATAGGATAAGCATAGGTATAGTTATTTTCATATCCATCATCAAAGGTAAGCATTACTAAATTATTGGCAGATTTTTTTTTGCCATCTTTTAAAATCTGAGTATATTCAGATGGTGTAATAACTTTATAGTTATTACTCTTTATAAAACTCATCTGCTGACTAAAGCGCTCAGGAGTAACATTAGTTGTATTTCCATCTTCAGGAGGGCTTACATTATGATACATAAGAACGGGAATATCATAATAATTCGCTCTGGTGAAAAAATAACCTACTGTTACCAAGATGAGTAACAAGAAACCTATTATAACAGCAGTTTTGAATACAACTCTTAAGAATTTAAACAATCCGGACACGTTATTTTCCTATTTTATTTTTTAGGGTTTAATAGATAAACTATAACATAATTAACTAATACCACCCCAACTAAAACACACTATTAAAAACAAAGAATGAGGGGATAAATTCGGCTATGTAATTTAAGCTCCTTAATAGTCGCGTAAATTACAGCCTCATTTAAGTTCCGGGATTCCCTCGAAATTTCAAATAAACTAATTATCCCGCATTTCGCTAACGCTTAAAGATGCGGGATTATTTCGCACTAATCAGTTATGAGCGCTTTGCTCCATAACTGATGTGCTCAATAATAATCCCTCGCTTAAACAAGTTAAAATTATCAAAAATAATTTGAACTAAGCTCCGGGATAAATTCGTCCGCCTGAGGCGGACTCATTTAAAAAACATCATAACTCGTATCTAAGGCCGCTATAAACTTCAATACTAATGTCTGAAAAAATACAGCAATGGGCAATAAGAACATATTCAGAATAAAATATGCGCAAGCTAAACCCGCCAAGCCAATTAATCCGAATATAAATCCAACAACTATATTAATCCCTAAGGGCAAGATAGCTAAAATTCCTGAAGCCAGCATGGTAAGTAAAAACGCTAAAATTAAAACAACAATCATATATATTACCACAATCAGGCCAGTCGCAATAACAGCCCCAATGCCCAAACCAAAATTAATGAATAGAAAAGCAAAACAATTACCAACATTTTTCTTAAGCAGTCTGAAAGCCTCGCGCCAAGAAGCTTTAAAATTACCCGTCCCTTTAAACATAATCGGAATCACTAAGCTATTAACAAAGAAATAGATTAAACCTGCTGCCATAATAATCAACATCAATATAAGTATATGCGGTATGATGCTTAGAAACAGTTTGAGAAAACTTCGATCAGCATTAGCTCCAGACACGCCCAATACCGCTAAAGAAACATATCCCCTAAATATTATTAAACCAATGCTGGCTAAATAGGCAAAAGTATATAATATATTAAATAAAAATAACTGATTACCTATAAACACATTATTAGACCAGGGAAGTTTTATAGAACCATCATTTTTGACTATATCTTCAATAAAAATAAACCTAAACCTGGAACTTAGCCAAGTAAATACAATCATAATAATTATAAAAACTACTCCAATTACTCCGGCAACAATATAATCAGCTGGTTCATCCAAAAACCCACCTACCTCACTCACTTCAGCTACATCCTCAATGGGCTCCTGCTCCATCTCAAGAGATATCACCTCTTGGGCTTCTTCGGCCTCCGCAAGACCTAAAGACTGTAATATTATCCCCGCAGACGGACAAGTCCGAGTGGCATTATTGATCATTTTATTACTTGGCAAATTAAAGTTCATATTAAAACTTAAATATCCTGCCATTATTGCAATAAAAGTTAAGGCAATCCATTTTCGATAATTAAAAGGTTTAAATAAAACAGTAATCATCCATTGAAATGAATCTTTTATAATTGCACCAAAGGAAACTTGCATAATTATCCTCCTTTAAATGAGCAGATAACTTATAGAACGTAGTGAAATAAGTTATAAACGAAGTTGTCTGCGAACTTCTCTTTTTAATCCCTGCGCTTTCCAGGAAATCCCTATTCTTGCATCAAAAAAGAATGTAGAAGGGATATGGTCGAATTAATCAAACTACAGGCTTATCCTTATCTGCTTCCTCTTCGTCTTCTGTGGGAAGTTTTGGCGTATCCTTAGGCGCATCGGGCAGATTCAACTCATCATGAGATTCTACATCAGGCATCTTTAAATTATCTTCATTATTATCCGGAATTGATGTTATTTCAGGTTTGAGAACATCTGACTCAGAAAGTTCTCCTTGAGACAAATCATTATCTTGAACTATAGGTTCCTGAGGTATTTCAGGTTCGACATCAGGAATCTCAATTATTTTTGGTGGTTCATTTTCCTCTATTTTCACAGGTTCTACGGGTTCTATAGATGGTGTTTGCAAAGACAGATCTTCCTTTATTGGCTCTTCTTTGCTTTCTTCACCTGGTAAATTCCCGCTAGATAAGATAATTTCAGGGTTAGCGGGAGTTTCACTTATAGGCGCTTCACTCTTAGATTCATCTTGTGAAAGTTTCTCGCTATCTAAAGGACCACGGGTATGATTGCTTTCACCGGGAAGCGGGACTCCTCCATTTTTCTCCTCTGAACTATCAACATATTCATTAAAACTTGATGTATCATCAATCTTTATTTCTGGTTCTTCTGTGATTACTACAGGTTCGACATCAGCTACTAGCTCATCATCAGGATCATTTATCTGATCAGTAATCGCCGCAAACTTTCCATAAACCGGCCAATCGACAAAAGCTAATATCATAAGAATTACCAACCCAATAAATGTATTAAGTACTGGAATCAATAGTAAAAAAGCCAGCGCAGGTGAAAAACCAGCTTTCTTTAATATGCGGGCATAAAACCAGACAGATAAAATTGACACTATAACAAATGGTATCAATAGAACCAGTCCCATACCTAAACATAAAGCTATTAGCGAAGACGCTGAAAAATCCATAGGGTTTGTAATTCCGCTATTAGCTATTGCCTCATCTAAAGAACCAGCTATAGCATCTCCACCCGCCGGGGTAAATGTAACATTTATCTCTTTATTAGTATCCAGTTTAATACCATCGATACCTTCAAGAATGTCCCGTGCCGACTGAGAACCAGGACCCGTCTGCAGCTGAGCAAGAAGCTCCGGCTTATCTAATATTTTATCAAATTGAACATCAAACAATGAAACAGTACTTCCTTCAACATACTGAGCATTGGTTGAAGTTATCTTACCATTGACTTCAATTAATCCCGCAAAATGCATTCCGGTAAACATCTGTTTAATCATTGCAGCTTCCGCAGCTGAGAGTTTTTCTACTGGCGGCTGAGCAGCAACTGTCTCAGTCTCAGCAGTATCTTCTTGAGGAATGTTAATCTTCAACGTAGGGTTCTTTGTAGATTTATCAAAATTGAAAGTAATGTATTTTTCATCTTTAGCAGGATCTTGCGCATTGTCCACCCCGGAATTATCACCCTGCTTAATCCTTATTTTAGCTACATCTTTAAATTCAAAGACCGCCTGGGCATATATTGACGTTTCATTAGAAGAAGTCTTAAAATCAATTAATTTGACATCCTGTCCATACTCTAAGGCCTTCTCTACAAAGTCTTCTCTTTTAAAGAAATTTTCATCAGTAATAGCCTGACCATCTTCAGAAGGCATCATCTGCTGCATTTGCTTGACGACTTCTTTGCTCATGCCCATGGTCTCGGTAATTATGCCTGAACCGTCTCCATTAACCGTAATCTTTGTAGTTGAATCAATACAACCTGAAATCGCTAATGAAATAATTATTACGGATAGTAAAAGTAACCGCCTTTTCATTCGAATCTCCTTTATTTATTGTCTTTATCCATCATTCCTTGACTTAATTTGTCATAGACAGGCCATTTGCCAAAAGCTAACATAATTACAATGATTAAAGCGGCCAGCTGACCTAATCCGGGAACTAAAATTAAAAGACTTAATGGACCAGGATAACCTGCTTTTTTTAATATCTGCCAGAAGCAAGTTACAACAAGAGCTGTAATAGCCAGCGCAAAAATAAGTATAATCACTCCACTTATTCCAAAGTCAAACACATTGAAAGTAGAATCCATTATAAAACCTCCTGTTTATACGGTTAAACTAATAACAGTTGCATCTTTTGCCTTAATAAAAAGACTTAACATATTATTCTTTTTATCAAGTACTGCCTGATTATCAGCGTTAATTAAATTGATATCCGGCTCTACAAAAAGATGAAGGACTTTTTCCTTGCCTACTCTGTATTCAGCAACACAGTAAAAATCATAAAACAATTCTAATTTCTTATTTAATCCAGAGTGAACATTTAGTGTATTTTCAAGATTGCGACTAAATGGTTTTATTCCCCTACCCTTTAAAATATTATAACATAAAAGTGGTGCCTTAGCCTTAATTTTCATCATTTTTATTATAGCATATATCTTTTAAAAAAATCTAAGCAAATATAATATAGAAAACAAGTAACTATCACACACGAAAAAAGGCATATCTAATAAAAGATATGCCTTGGTTTTCTTTTTTTATCAAAATGTTTTATTCGTAAATAATCTCATCAAGATAGAATGCAACACCTTCTGGATTTTCCATACTGGATATTGAAAAACAGAATCCTCCAATAATATTGGTTAAATCCAAACCTGCTAAATTAATTTCATATTTCTGCGATTCATTTGTCAATTGAACTGAGCCGGAACTTGCCTGATCTGTATCGCCGCAAGAACCCATAATTCCGCCCATCTTAAATTCAACTATCTCTTCACCATTATTGCCTTTTGCCATAATAGTAAGTTTTTTTGTACCTGTTAAGTCATAACCGCCAGCCTGATTACCCCAGTTATTAGGTGGGTTCTGCCAATAAATACCAGCCCAACCTGCTCTCTGAGAAAGATTAGCAGTAGACATTACTTTAATACATGTGCTTCCTGCAAAAAGCGCTTATTTAGAGGCCTAATTCACTGATAAGTTCTCTATCAGCGTCTTCAAATGATAAACCGGCATCATAACAAGATTTTGATTTAACCGCCGAAGC
>CAYQKA010000035.1:0-9201 GCA_964418055.1 uncultured Planctomycetia bacterium
AACCCCTAAAATCCTTGGCATTTCATCTCCTCATTCGTTAAAAAACTAGCCTTGCTTCTGTTTATGCTTAGGTATGGAACAAATTACTTTCACCACACCTTTTCTTTTAATTATTTTGCATTTCGGGCAAATTTTCTTAACACTTGCTTGCACTTTCATAATCTTACTCCAATATTTTTACTTTAATCTGTAAGTAATTCTGCCCTTACTTAAATCATAGGGAGAAAGTTCTAACTTAACCTTATCTCCAGGAAGAATGCGAATAAAATGCATTCTCATCTTACCGGAAATATGAGCTAAAAGAACATGCCCATTTTCAAGCTCAACTCTAAACATAGTATTAGGCAATGCTTCAATTACTTTACCTTCTACTTCAATTGCTTCTTCTTTAGCCATAAATTTTTACACCTTAAGCGAGTATTTCTACTCTTTTATCACTTATATATACGGTATGCTCAAAATGAGCTGATAATGAACCGTCTTTAGTTACCGCAGTCCAACCGTCATCTAAAACTTCTATTTCATAACTGCCCACATTAACCATGGGCTCTATTGCTAACACCATACCGGACTTCAACTTAATTCCTGTATTAGGCTTACCAAAATTAGGTATTTGTGGGTCTTCATGTAAACTTGCACCAATTCCATGACCTACAAATTCCCTAACAACAGAATAACCCTGTGCTTCTACATGACTTTGAACCGCATGCGAAATGTCATAAAGCCTATTACCAGCTTTGGCTGCTATAACTGCTAATTCCAGAGATTCCTCAGTCACTTTCATAAGTTGCTTAGCTTCTTGAGAAATATTAGAACTAACAGCAAATGTTCTAGCTGCATCTCCATAATATCCGTCTAACAAAGCGCCAACATCAAGACTAATAATATCAGTTTCCTGCAACTTCCTATCAGAAGGTATGCCGTGTACTATCTCATCATTAATAGAAGTACAAACTCCTGCCGGATACCCCATATAACCTTTAAAAGCTGGTATAGCATTTTTAGAACAAATAAACTCTTCTCCGATCTTATTTAGTTCTTTAGTGCTAATTCCTGGCCTTACCTTAGTTTTTAAAAGATCTAATGTTTCCTTAACAATCCTACATGATGCTCTAATTTTTTCTACTTCTTTAGGAGATTTTATAAGTATCATACAATTCCTTGTTCTTTAAAATTATTTTGCAGTTTCTTAAATAACTCCTGAGCATCCAAATCACCAGAAACCATAAAAAGCTTATCTTCTTGTTTATAATAATCTATTAAAGCAGCTGTCTGTTGATTGTAAACCTGGAGCCTATTTTTTATAGTTTCAATCGTATCATCTTTTCTTTGATACAAATCTCCACCACATTTATCACAAATATCTTCAACTTTTGAAGGCATATTTACTATATGATAAACAGCTCCACATGTCTTACAAATTCTTCTTCCAGAAAGCCTCTTAATAATGATATCTTCGGATGTTTCTAAATATACAACACTATCTAAATTTATATTTTTTTCATCTAGGCGCTTACTAAAAGCTTCTGCCTGAACTACATTTCTAGGAAAACCATCTAAAATAAAACCCTTTTTGGCTTCTTCTGAATTAAGTTTATTAATCACCATATCTATTACTAATTCATCAGGAACTAGTTCACCTTTTTCCATATATCCCTTGGCTTTAAGTCCTAATTCAGATTCTCTATCTACTTCTTCTCTTAATAGATCACCTGTAGCTATGTGGAGAACTTTGTAATGATCAGTTAAAATAGCAGCTTGAGTTCCTTTTCCAGCTCCTGGAGGACCTAACAAAACTATTCTCATTTTATCTTCTAGATCTCAACTTTCCTTTTTTCATGAAGCCTTCATAGTGTCTCATTAATAGATGAGATTCTATCTGCTGCATGGTATCAAGCATAACACCAACGATAATTAATATACCTGTACCCCCTAAAAAGCTAGCAATGATATACGGAACTTTAAAGAAACTACTAATCAAATTAGGCATAACAGCAATGATTGCTAAAAATATAGCTCCAGGTAATGTTATTCTACCTAATATATAATCAAAGTATTCAGATGTCGGCTTGCCTGGCCTAATGCCCGGAATGAAGCCACCTTGTTTCTTCATATTTTGAGCTACATCCTGCGGGTTAAAAATAATAGCCGTATAAAAATACGTGAAAAATATAATTAAAAGTGCATATGTAATATTATAAACGGGGTGTGTCCCGTTCAGCAATCTAGCGATACCTTTTAAAAATTCATTACTGGTAAATCCAGATATAGTTGCCGGAAACATTAATACCGATTGAGCAAAAATTATCGGAATAACGCCTGCCGCATTTACTCTCAAAGGTATATACGCACTATGGCCTCCATATACTTTTCTACCGATAACTCGTTTGGCATACTGTACTGGAATTTTCCTTTGCCCCTGGGTTATTAAAATAACAGCCATAATTACTCCCACCAGCATACAAATCAAAAGAATAATTGTCGGTGGTTTTATTCTTGCATCATGCCCAAAAGGCATTATATATTCAGCAAACTGTTTGGCTGCCGGAGGCATTCTAGAAATAATACCAGCTGTAATTATCAGAGAAATACCATTTCCAATACCATGCACAGACATCTGCTCACCCAGCCACATCAAAAATGTTGAACCAGCTGTTAGAGAAATCATAACCAGCAGTTTTAACTTCCATCCAGTAAACAATGCTAAACTTAGTCCAGCTGCCTGAGATGAACCTTCTATCCAGCCAGCAATAAATAAAGACTGCACCAAACATAAAGCTACAGCACCGTATCTAGTGTACTGAGTCATTTTTTTTCTACCGTCAGGCTCTTTGGCAATCTTAGAGAAAAAAGGTACTACAGCTGTTAAAAGCTGGATAATAATAGAAGCTGATATATAAGGCATGATACCTAAGGCAAACACCGTCGCATTTCTTAAAGCACCGCCTGAGAACATATCCATTAAGCTGAATAGAGTACCTGATTGATTTTCAAAGAACTGCGCTAATGCGTGTGGATTAATTCCTGGTGTTGGCACATATGCACCAATTCGAAAAACAGCAATCATCGCTAAAGTAAAAAGTATTTTTTTCTTTAATTCGGGTATTTTAAACGCACTGCCCAATGCTTTTAACATTCAGTTATATTTCCTTTATAGAACCTTTAGCTTTTTCAATTTTTTCTTTGGCAGTTTTAGAAAACTTATGAGCTTCAATCGCTAACGCTTTTTTAAGTTCTCCCTTTCCTAAAACCTTGAGATTATCTCTGACATTCCTAATCAAACCAGCTTCTTTTAACACCTGCTGATTAATTGTGCTGTTTTCCTTAAAAGAATTAAGATCCTGCACATTTATAATTTGATATGCAGTTGCAAATTTATTGTGGAAGCCTCTTTTGGGCAACTTTCTAATTAAAGGCATCTGCCCGCCCTCAAAACCCTTCATTGATTTTGAGCCCGACCGAGACCCCTGACCTTTATGTCCTCGACCAGATGTCTTGCCATGCTTAGAACCTATGCCCCGGCCAACTCTCTTTTTTGCTTTATTATTTCTTTTATCTGATGATAATTCATTAAGTTTCATTTAAATAACCTCTAAAATTTCTATTTACTTTGTCTGTAATTTTTAGGTTTAAGATTTTTAAAACCATCTTCACATGCTTTTAAAACATTAACTGCATTATTAGATTTTAGACACTTAGTAAGAATATCTTTGACGCCAACGGCTTCACAGAAAGAACGAACTACACCTCCAGCAATAACACCAGTACCTTCTCTCGCTGGTTTTAGTAAAACTTGCGCAGCACCCATCCTACCTATTATTTGATGTGAAATAGTATTGCCCTCAAGTGGCACGCTAAACATACTCTTCTTGGCCTTATTAGACGCTTTTCTTATAGCTTCAGCAACTTCTTTAGCTTTACCATGTCCACAACCCACTGAACCATTGCCATCTCCAACAACTACACTAGCTGTGAAGGAAAAATTTCTTCCCCCCTTAACAACTTTAGATACTCGGTTTACGAATATAACCTTTTCAATAAAATCTCGTTTTTTGTCTTTAAATCTTTCTGCCATTATGATTCCTTTTTATGATTATTAAAATTTCAACCCACCTTCTCTGGCAGCTTCTGCAAACTCTTTGACTCTGCCATGAAAGATATATCCACCTCTATCAAAAACACATTCTTTTATATTGGCTTTTGAAGCAGCTTCTGCAAAAACTTTACCCAAAGCTTTAGCAGCTTCTTTATTACCACTGTATTTATTAGTTACTTTTAAATCTTTATTCAACGTGGACATACTCAAAATAATTTTTCCAGTTGAATCATCAATTAGCTGAGCATAAAAGTTTGACAAACTTCGATATACATTCAATCTCGGTTTTTGCTCCGTACCCGATATCTTTTTTCTTACTCTTCTGTGTCTCTTCTGTCTACTAGTTATTGCTTTCTTCATTTATTTATTACCTTTTAATTATTATTAAACTACTGTTTTACCAGCCTTGCGTCTGACATGTTCACCTTTATATCTGATACCCTTACCTTTGTACGGTTCTGGCTTATAAAAATGTCTAATTTCGGCTGCAACTTCACCAACTAATTGCTTATCTATACCAGCTATCTCAATTTGAGTTGGTTTTGGCACAACTACCGATATGCCTTCAGGAATATCGTAGTTAACTGGATGAGAAAATCCCAACTGCAATACAATTTTTTTTCCCTGTAGCTGAGCTCTCATACCAACACCGTGAATCTCAAGTTCCTTTTTATAACCTTCAGTAACACCAATGACCATATTTTGGATAAGACTTCTGGTTAACCCATGTAATGATTTATCTAATTTATTATCAGAAGGCCGGCTAACAATCAATTGATTCTCATTAACTTCAGCACTCATTCTCTGGTGCATGCGTTCTTCAAGCTTACCTTTAGGACCTTCAACTTTAACTGTCTTACCGTCTAGATTTACCTTAACACTACTAGGTATTTCTATAGGTTTTTTTCCAACTCTAGACATTCATCTTCCCCTTCTATTACCAAATCTGGCAGATAACTTCTCCGCCAACACCCTGTTCGTGGGCTTGTTTATCAGTTAATATACCCTTAGGTGTAGTAAGAATAGTTACTCCCAAACCACCCAAAGCTGTTGGAATATCACTTTTATTCGTATAAACTCTTAAACCAGGCTTTGTTACTTTTTTAACATGTGAAATAGCACAGCTATTATCTTTGTTGTATTTCAGATATATTTTAAGCTTCGCCTGAGGTTTACTTTCAAGATCTTTATAATCTTTAATAAAGCCTTCTTCTTTAAAAATGCGCATAATTTCGTTTATCATTTTTGAAGACGGTATATCCACTGTCTCCTTATTGCGCATTGCGGCATTTCTAATCATAGTTAGGACATTAGCCACTAAATCTGTTAACATAAATTTCTCCTAATAATATTTGTATTTTGCTTACCAGCTAGCTTTAGTTACGCCTGGAATTTCCCCTCTAGAAGCAAGCTCTCTAAAGCAGATACGGCAAAGCCTAAATTTTCTAATATAACCCCCTGATCTTCCACAATTAAGACACCGATGATATTTTCTAGTAGAAAACTTGGGTTCTTTCTTACATTTTTCAATAAGTGCTTTTCTAGCCATAGATTTTCCTCTTATACCTTACTTTCGAAATGGCATGTTAAACATTTTAAGAAGCTCATGTGCTTCTTCCTTGGTATTAGCATCTAAATTAAAGGTTATATTCATACCAATAACACCTTCAATTCTATCCGAATCCATCTCCGGAAATATAGTATGCTCTTTAATACCTAAGTTATAGTTATTACTATTATCGTAACCCTTTGGACTAATACCCCTAAAATCTTTAATTCTAGGAACAGCTACATTGATAAATCTATCTAAGAATTCATACATTCGATTACTCCTCAGGGTAACCATGCATCCAACCGGATCACCTTTACGTATTTTAAAATTTGAAATAGCCGCTTTAGCTCTGGTGATTACTGGTTTTTGACCTGATAGTATAGTTAATTCAGCCATGGCTTTCTCTATAATCTTGAATTCCTTTGAACCTTCTCCAAGTCCCATATTAATTACAATCTTTTTTATTTTAGGAACTTGCATTTTATTCGTATAGCCGAACTTTTTCATCAGCTCAGGTATAATTTCTTTATCGTATTTTTCTAAAAGATTTGGTTTTTTCATTGTTATCCTTAAATTCTCTGATTACACTTTCTACAAAATCTTACTGATTTTTTGTCTTCTTTTTTAACCCCAACCTTAACACCTTTTTTACATTTAGAACAATAAACCGCAACATTCGAAATGCTTAGCGGGCCTTCTTTTTCAATAATACCTGCCTGATCCTGTTGGCGTCTTTTCTTAGTGTGTTTCTTAATTAAATTTAAACCCTCTATGATAATCTTGCCTTTTTCAGGAAAAACCTTAAGGACCTTACCCTTTTTACCTTTTTCTTTACCTTTATTAACAATAACTGTATCGTTCTTTAGTATGTTAAGCACTTTAAATAACCTCCGGAGCTAATGATACTATTTTCATAAAGTTCTTTTCTCTGAGCTCTCTAGCAACAGGACCAAAAATTCGTGTACCCCGAGGATTTTTCTGAGCATCAATAAGAACTATAGCGTTATTATCGAATTTTAAATATGAGCCGTCTTTTCTTCTTATGGGAGCTTTAGTCCTTACAACCACAGCCTTAGCTACTTCACCTTTTTTTACATCAGATTCAGGCATAACTTCTTTGATATTAACTGTAACAATATCACCTATTTCAGCATATTTTTTTGCAGAGCGTCTTACTACCATTATACAGCTGGCTTTCTTTGCGCCTGAATTATCTGCAATTTCAAGAATTGTACGTAACTGAATCATTTAAGTATCTCCACTAGTCTCCACCTCTTATCTTTAGAAAGGGGTCTGGTTTCAGCTATTTTCACCTTATCGCCAATCTTGGCTTTATTATCTTCATCATGAGCCTTAAACTTAAGGAATTTTTTTACTACTTTATTATACAGCGAGTGCTTCGTGATTCTTTCTATCTGGACAACAATAGTTTTATCCATCTTATCACTAACAACAACGCCAACTCTTTCCTTCTTGGCGCCTCGTTTACTTTGCATTAGTCTTCTCCCTTAAAACAGTTAAAATTCTAGCTATATTCTTTTTGGTGATGCCAATTTGATCTGGTTTCTCAACCCTACCACTTTTTGAATCAAATCTTAATTTGTGTAGCTCTTCTCTGAACTTCTGTAACTTTAAAACAAGTTCATCCTGAGTTAATTCAATTAAATCTTTTGCTTTTTCGGGTTTCATTTAAATACCTTGTCTTGTTATAAATTTTGTCTTAACGGGCAATTTATGTGAAGCTAATCTCAGTGCCTCTCTAGCTAAATCTTTTGGTACACCATCCATTTCAAAAAGGATTCTACCTCTCTTGACAACAGCTACCCAGCTTTCAGGTGGGCCTTTACCCTTACCCATTCTAGTTTCTGCGGGCTTTTTACTTACTGGTTTATCTGGAAAAATTCTAATCCAAACCTTACCACCTCTTCTAATGTGTCTTGTTAAAGCAACACGAGCAGCCTCTATTTGTTTATTGGTTATCCAAGCGTTTTCGAGAGATTGCAACCCATACTCACCAAAATTTACTTTTGAACCTGAAAGAGCCATGCCTCTTCTGGAACCACGGTGATTACGTCTAAATTTTACTCTTTTAGGCATTAAAGGCATTTCTATATCTCCTTGTTACTATCTTCAGCTTTCGGGCCCTTCTCAAGCATTATCTGACCCTTATAAATCCATACTTTTATTCCTATCGCACCATATGTCGTTCTAGCTTCAGTAAAGCCATAATCTATATCCGCTCTTATTGTATGAAGCGGAACTTTACCTTCTTTGTATGTTTCTCTGCGAGACATTTCAGCCCCACCTAAACGACCTGAACAAGTCACTCTGATACCTTCAACACCAGAACTTCTGGCATCATAAATTGCTTTTTTCATAGCGCGCCTGAAAGAAACTCTTTTAAGTAATTGAAAGGCAATATTTTCAGCTACTAACTGAGCGTCAGCTCTAGGATTTTTTACCTCTTTAATATCAATAATAATTTCCAAATTATTTTTAACGATATCCGATAGTTCCTCTTTGAGGCGATCTATATCCACGCCTCTTCGACCAATTACAATACCCGGACGAGCCGCCCAAATAGTAACTCGCAATTTATCTGAGGAACGATCAAGTTCAATCAGTGATATTCCAGCTTGATTAAAATTCTTTTTTATATGCTTCTTAACTTTCATGTCTTCTTCAAGCTTAAAACCAAACTCTTTTTTATTGGAAAACCATCTAGACTTCCATGTCTTTATGTAACCTAATCTGAAACTGTAAGGATGTACTTTTTGACCCACTTACCTATTTCTCCTTCTGTTTTTTTACCTTTGTCGTTGCGGCTTTTTTTATTGTTTTGGTTTTGGTTTTGGTTATAACATTATCTTTTATTACTGTTTTACTTTTAACACTTGTTCTCTTTGGAGCAACTCTGTCTAATTCAATTTCTATGTGAGATGACCTTTTCTTAATTACTGATGCACGACCAAAAGCTTCAGCCCTAAATCTTTTATAAGACGGGGCCTGATTAGCTATTATCTTACTTATATAAAGCTTACTAATATCAGGTTCTTTATCCTTAGCATTACTTACGGCTGAATTTACAAGCTTCATAAGTTTTTCTCTTGAACCTTTATTCAAACTCATCAAAGCACTTAATGCGTCTTCTACCATCTTACCTCTCAAAACATCGACAATAAGTTTGAATTTTTTAGCTGAACCTCTCGTATATTTTAAACTTGCTTTTGATATCATTTTTAGTACCTATCTCTATTTTTTTTGAGGTGCTTTTTCAGTACGAGAACCATGCTTCCTAAATGTTCTCGTGGGGGAAAATTCACCTAATCTATGACCAACCATTTTCTCAGTTATAAATATAGGTATAAATTTTTTACCATTATGCACCGTGAAAGTCACACCTAAAAAATCAGGGAGTATCATGGAACTTCTAGCCCACGTTTTAATTGGTTGCTTCTGACCTAATTTTTTATATTTTTCAACTTTTAAAACTAACTTCTGATTTACAAATGGTCCTTTTTTTATTGACCTTGACATTACTATTTCCTCCGCT
>CAYQKA010000036.1:0-8874 GCA_964418055.1 uncultured Planctomycetia bacterium
CAAAAGCACCTGCAATGTCTATTTGTTGCTGTTTATTAAGATTCTTGTTTTTTATTTTTTTCCTGTAATATAAAACAGCTGTCTTTAATCCTGAAAAACTAAAATCCAGTGAATCCTTAGCAAGATACGCCCTAGGAAAATTTATAGTTTCTTTTCTTTTTTGCCCTGAAAGCTTGTTGATTATCGGACCTCCCGGGTAACTTAGGCCTAAAATTTTAGCCACTTTATCAAATGCTTCACCAGCGGCATCATCCTGTGTCTGGCCTAAAGTTTTATAATTTAAATAATCCTTTACTAGAACTAAACTTGTATGCCCTCCAGAAACCACTAACCCAATACAGGGTAGTTTTATACCCTTATGACTCATCAAAACAGAATAAATATGTGCCTGCAAATGATTAATACCTATTAAAGGTTTATTTAATGCATAGCTCAAACTCTTTGCAAAAGATACACCTACTAACAAGGAGCCAACTAGGCCAGGGCCATAAGTAACCGCAATAGCATCTAATTTATCTGTCTTAATTTTAGCTTTTTTAAGGGCTTTATAAGTCACCTTATCAACAAACCTTACATGAAAACGCTGGGCAATCTCTGGAATAACTCCACCAAATTCCTTATGAAAATCAAGGCTTGTTAAAACCGAATTAGAAAGAACTGTTTTACCATTAGAAACAACTGCAGCTGCAGTTTCATCACAAGATGTTTCTATTCCAAGTATATTCATTAAACTTTTACCCTAATTTAACAATTCAGACAAAAAGACAAATTCAATAGCGTTTTCTCCGGCTTCAGGAATCAATTTTTCCAAAGCCTCAATAGAGGCCTTTCTGGCATGACAAATACCAACCGCCTGATTTTTTTCCAATGCTACTTCCTGAAGTTTCTCAAATTGGCCTTTAATATAATCAAAATCACTTTCATTATCAAGGAAAATTGCACGCTCTGCGGTTTTTATACCGCAACTTGAAGCAACCTCTTGGGCACACGAATTACTAGTTACAAAACTATCTAAAAAAAATAAATCTTTTTTTGATAATATATCAAAAAACTCCTGCATAAGCTCTTTATCCTCTGTTGCTCTTGATCCCTGATGATTTGAAACACCAGTAGTATACGGTACACTTGCTAGTGATCTATCCAAAAAATCAGATATTTCCTGCTCACTCATTTGAGTATTTAGATATTCTTTTTCTGCAGCTATCAAGCTGTAAGATTCCATTGGTAGATGCAGGATAACTTCATAGCCAGCCTGATGCGCCTCATAAGCAATATAAGCAGAATAGTCTAAATTTGGCAAAACAGAAAAAGTAACCGGTGTTTCTAAGGCTATTGTTTTAGGTAATAACTTTTTACTATAACCCCAATCATCAATTACAATGGCAACCTTTGCCTTAACTTCGAGCTGTTCTTCGGTTTCTACTTTTTCTTCAGATTGCTTGCCTTCACAACCCATTAAACAAGCAGATAATAAACAAGTAATTATTATAGAAAAAAATATTTTATCAATTTTGTTTTTCAATTTCTGCGCTTCTCTTACTATAAACCTTGAGGCCTTTTATTAAATCAATTGCTCTTTTAAGTTGATAATCATATTCTTGTGCTTCTTCGCAGGAAAATTCTTCAGTATTCTCTTTTTCTATTTTATCAAAAAGCAATTTCGAGCTTTCTTCAGGAGTTAATTCCATAGTTATTTCTTCTACCTCGATATCAGGGTCAACACCCTTTTCATGAATAGAACGCCCACTAGGTAAATAATACTTGCTAGTTGTAAGCCTTACAGCTGAACCATCACTCATAGGAATAACACTCTGAACAGAACCCTTACCAAATGTTTTCTGCCCTAAAAGGACAGCCCGATTATGATCCTGAAGGGCACCGGCTAAAATTTCTGAACCACTGGCCGAACCTTCATTAATAAGTACAACCATAGGAGCACTATCGCCCAACAAAGATTTTTCTTTGGAGGTAAAAGTGTAGCCTTCTTTACTGTCTCTACCTCTGGTGCTGACAATATCTACATCTACTGGTAAAAGCATATCCGCAATCTGAACGGCACTATCCAAAAGACCTCCGGGATTATTTCTTAAATCAAGAACCAGAGAATCCATACCTTCTTTTTTTAATTTATTGATAGCCTTTTTAAATTCAGCCGGTGAATTTTCCTGAAATTCAACCAACCTTACGTATCCTATTTTCTCATCCACCATCTGCACATCTTTTATACTGTCTATCTTAATAATATCTCTTATTATTGGAATATCATATATTTTACCTGCCTTTTCTCTAAAAACACTGAGAGTTACTTCACTTTTAGGTTTACCACGTAATTTTTTTACAGCTTCAAGCAGAGTTATTGCCTCGGTGGTTTCCCCATCAATCTTGATTATCCTATCGCCTGCCATAACTCCGGCCCTTTCAGCCGGAGTACCATGAATAGGACTTATAATTGTAAGAATATTATCTTTCATAGCAATCTCTATCCCCAAACCTCCAAATTCCCCTTCAGTTTGAACCTGCATATCACTGTAGGCGTCTGGATCTAAAAACTGACTATACGGATCAAGCGAATAAAGCATACCTTTTAAAGCACCATAAATAAGATCATTAGAATCCACTTCTTCAACATATTTAGATTGAATTAAAGAAATGGCCCCTGAAAAAATTTCTAAAGATTTAAAAAGCTCTTCTTGATTAAGATTGCTCTGATGTTGTTGTGCTTCATCCAGACATATACCTCCTCTAAGCCCTACAACAAAAAATGTTAGTGAAAAGATGATAATCCAGATTATAGACCTGCGCCTAATCATGATTTAAGCCTCCAGTTTTTTTCTAATAGTTTTTTAACTTTTTTAGGGTCGGCCTTACCTTTTGAAAGCCTCATCACTTGTCCTACTAAATACATTATAGCACCTTTTTTGCCTTGTTGGTAATCGTTAACTGATTTTTCATTTTCAGTTATTACCTGCTTTATAAAAGTATTTAAATCTGTTTCATTTGAAACCTGCATAATATCTTTTTCTCCAAGGATATCAGCAGTTTTTTTATAATTCTCAATTATTTCAGGTAATATTTCGTCTTTAGCTGTTTTTGCATTGACCTTATTTTCTTTTACTAATTTAATCATTTCTATTAATTCTTGTGGATCAAGTTTTGTAGTATTAAAATCTTTATCAATATTTTTTAATTCAGAAAGCACCGGACCTATCAACCAATTAGCTACTTCCTTGGGTTCATTTAAAATCGTAAGACATTTTTCATAATAGTCAGCCATCGCTTTTGAAGACGTTAGAATACCGGCATCATATTCTGATATTGAATAATCATTTATAAATCTAACCTTTTTCTCATGTCCTAATTCAGGCAAGTTATTGGTTATGTCATTTACCATGGATATTTCAATTGTAAATTTTGGCAAATCTGGGTCAGGAAAATAGCGGTAGTCATGAGCTTCTTCTTTTAAACGCATAGAAATAGTTTTCTTACCGGCCTCATCCCATAATCTTGTTTCTTGAACAATTTTCCGTTCTTCATCAAGCTCTATTTCTTGCCGCGTAACCTCAAACGCTAAAGCATCTCTGACAGCTTTAAAAGAGTTTAAATTTTTAATTTCAACTTTAGTGCCCAATTCATTAGCATCCTTAAGCATCAAAGAAACATTAGCATCACATCTGAGAGAGCCTTCTTGCATATTACAATCGGAAACTTCCAGATAATCAAGAATACTTTTCAATTTCTTCAAATATTTATAAGCTTCTTCGGGATTATTCAAGTCCGGTTCTGATACTATCTCTATTAATGGCGTTCCACAGCGATTAAAATCAATTAAACTTTCTTTTTCAGCATGAATAAGCTTACCGGCATCTTCTTCCAGATGGACCCTGGTAACGCCTATTCTCTTGGTTTTGCCATTTACTTCTATATCCACATACCCTTTCGTTGCTAAGGGCATATCAAACTGAGATATCTGATAAGCCTTAGGTAAATCAGGATAAAAATAGTTTTTCCTATCAAATTTCATAGTCTCAGCTATTGAGCAATTTAAAGTGATTGCTGTCCTTAAGCTTAATTCTAAAACCTTTTTATTAAAAACAGGTAGTGAACCAGGAAGCCCTAAACAAACCGGACATATCTGTGTATTAGCCTCAGCCCCAAAATCAGTTCTGCAACCACAAAATATCTTTGTTTTAGAAGCTAACTGCACATGAACTTCAAGGCCAACAACTGTTTTATATTTCATAATTTAGGTCTTTCCTTATGCCATGAAGTATTTTGCTGATAGCTATAACCTACTTTAAACATAGTTGCTTCATCAAAGGCCTTAGTAATTATCTGTAAGCCGACTGGTAATTTCTTGGAATCAAATCCGCAGGGAATTGACATAGCCGGAATACCAGCCAAGTTAACAGGTATAGTAAAGATATCAGATAAATACATCTGGAGTGGGTCATCAATTTTCTCATTTATCCTGAAAGCGGACGTAGGAGTTGTTGGAGTTAAAATAAAATCAACTTTCTTAAAGGCTTCCTGAAAATCATTAGCTATAACTGCCCGGGCTTTTAGGGCCTTAAGATAATAAGCCTCGTAATATCCACTGCTTAAAGAATAAGTCCCCAAGATTATTCTTCTTATTGCTTCTTGTCCAAAACCTTCAGCTCGTGTATCCTTATACATTTCCATTAAATCTGAGGCCTTATCCCTAATACCATACTGCACACCATCAAAACGCGCCAAATTAGAGCTGGCCTCTGCTGGGGCAATAAGATAATAGGTACTTACTGCATATTTAGTATGAGGCAATGAAATTTCTTTAACCTCAACCCCGAGTTTCTTAAGAACTGCTATAGCTTCTTCAACTGCCGCTTTAACCTCGTCATCTAAACCTTCAACAAAATACTCTTTAGGAATACCGGCCTTAAGACCCTTAATGTCCCCTTTTAAAACTTCTAAAAAATTAGGCGTTTCTACTTCACAACTTGTCGAATCAAGTTCATCTTTACCTGAAATAATATTCATAATAAGAGCGGCGTCTTCTACGGTTTTGCTCAAAGTTCCAATCTGATCCAAGCTAGACGCAAAGGCAATCAAACCATATCTGGAAACTCGCCCATAAGTAGGTTTTACTCCCACAATGCCACACATTGCCGCTGGCTGTCTGATAGAGCCACCTGTATCAGAACCCAAAGCTACAGTCACCTCACCAGCTGCCACTGCTGCCGCAGACCCGCCACTAGAACCTCCGGGAATTCTTTCTAAATCCCAAGGGTTGTGCGTCGGACCATAGGAAGAACTTTCAGTTGAAGAACCAAAAGCAAATTCATCCATGTTAGTTTGACCGATAAAACTCGCTCCAGCTTCTTTAAGTTTTGATATAACCGTCGCATCATAAGGAGCTTTAAAACCTTTTAATATTTTTGAAGCACAAGTAGTATCTTTGCCCTTAATGCAAATATTATCTTTAATAGCTACAGGCAAGCCATAAAGACCTTTATCGACCGGATAATTATCATGATTTTTTATTAAATGAAAGGGCTTTTCATTATAGCGGATAAAAGCTTTGACCTTATTTTCCACACTCTTTATGCGCTCAAGCAAATGAGTATATAAAAGAGCAGGATCAAGCTCTTTATTTTTTAATTTCTCAGTCAGTTCGATAGCTGATAAGTTATACAGTTCCATCAACCTACTACCTTAGGCACTTTAATGAAATCATCATTTTTTTCAGGAGCTAATTCAAGAATTTCTTTTTTATTTATTGATTCTTTAGGAACATCTTCTCTGAAAACATTCTTAACATCTAAAACATGGCTAAGCGGTTGAACATTTTCCGTGTTTAAACCTTCCAACTCTTTAAAAAAAGCAAGGATATTCTCTAGCTGAAGCTGAAGTTTATCAGCCTCTTCTGAAGTCAATTTAATCTTGGCAAGATTGGCTACATATTTTACATCCATTTTTATAACCTTTTTTAGTAAAATAACACACTCAACCCTGAAAGTCAACCTATATGCTTTATAGTCTTTTAGATTAGGGCATATAAAACCTTAGGCATTAAGAAGCACAATTAAGAACAAATTGAGTATAAACGGTTGGTTATCTGCCCAAATTCAGCAGCTGATAACTGCTCGGGCCGTGCGGCAGGATTAATATTTATATCCTTTAATATTGAAGCTAAGTCTACTTTAGATAGGGAAGGTTTTTCGAGTAAATTTAAAGTATTCGTTATGGTCTTCCTGCGTTGGGAAAAAGTAGTTTTAATAATTTTTTTAAACAGTTCCTCATCTTTTACCTCAATCAAGGGTTTCTCATAAAACGAAAGCCCCACTATAGCTGAATCCACTTTGGGCCTTGGAAAAAAACAGCTGCTTTTAACTACTTTAATAATTTCACACTTACCATAATACCCTAATAAACAGCTCAAGATACCATAATCTTTACCGCCCGCATCAGCTACCATGCGCTGAGCCACTTCCTTTTGGAGCATAATAATTACTTTAGAAATTATTTGACGATAATTTATGAGATGAAAAATAATAGGGCTACTTATATAATAAGGCAGATTACCAACAACAACAGCTTGTTTAAAATTAGACCTTTTAATCAAATCACTTAAATTACACTTAAGGATATCTTCATTGAGAACCTTTACTTTTTTTTCAGCTTCAAACCTTTCTACTAAAAGGGCATTCAGGCCTCTGTCGATTTCAAGAGCAAGAACTAAGCCTGCTTTCTCTTTCATTAGATTTACCAACTCACCCAGGCCGGCACCAATTTCTATAACTAAATCTTTATCACATAATTGCAAATTATCAATAATAAACCTATTTATATTATCATCAATAAGAAAATTTTGCCCTAATGATTTTCGAGGCCTGATATTATATTCTTTAAAAAGATCAAGAGTAGTCTTGTGCCCTGCCATACTATACCTTCTTATGTATCGTGGATAATTTAACAGCTAATTTTATAGCTGCTGTCATCGTAGTTTCTTTAGCGATAAATTTTGACGCAATATCATAGGCAGTTCCCGAAGAGCACGATGTCCTCACATAAGGCAACCCCAGAGTGAGATTAACCGCTTCGTCTCGCAAAATCATTTTCAAAGCAATCAGGGCTTGATCATGATACATAGCAATCAAGGCGTCGACCTTTTTATGATAGGCATCATAAAAAAGTTTTTCAGCAGAAGTCGGACCCAGGACATTTATATTTTTCTTGCGGGCTCTAAGAACAGCTGGCTTTATGATTTCATTTTCTTCATTTCCAAAAAGGCCGTTATCTGAAGCATGCGGATTAAGCCCACAAACACCAATAGAGGGATTTATTATCTTAAAATAGTCTTTAAGATACCTATTGGTAAGTTTAATTTTCTTATAGATATCTTCACTGTTTATTTTCTGATTTACTTTGGATAAAGCTAGGTGAGTCGTCACTAAAACAATTTTAAACTGTTTTGCTATAAAACTCATCGCAAAATTTTTACTGCCAGAAAGATCAGCCAAAACTTCTGTATGCCCTTTCCAGTGATAACCAGCCAAGTTAACGGCATCTTTATTTATAGGAGCTGTAACTAAAGCTTGAGCAATATTTTTTTTAATTAACCTGTCGGCTTCTAAGACATATTCAGCTGAAGCTTTGCCGCATAGCTTGGAAACTTTGCCTAAAGAATATTTACGTTTACCGATAATATTTAAATTAAGTAAACTTATTTTTTCTTTTATATCGCTAAGATCATTTTTACTGATTGTTTTATATTTACACAAAAACTTAATTTTATTTTTTAATTTTTTGCTGACATTATCAAAAACAGTTTTATCTCCAATAATTAAGAATTTTACACTTCTCGTTTTTAAGGAGGATAAACTCCTCAATATTAATTCAGGTCCAATACCAGCGGGATCACCTGAGGTAATAGCAATAATTTTATTATTTAACGGAGATATAGGCATTGTCTTTTAAGCTGGTCATCCATTCTTCAAAACGTTCTTTAGCTTTTTCTTGAAAAAGATAATTCTCAATTTGCAATCTGGCATCATCAAAACTCCCAGCCCCTGCTTCCTTGACTTCGACGATTTTAAAAATATGGTAGCCCACAGGTGTTTCTATGGTTTCCGATATCTCTCCTGGCTGCAAACTGAATATAACTTCATCAATCTTCTTCATCATTTGCCCCTTACTAATATATCCCATGTTTCCCCCATCTACTGCTGACGGATCTTGAGAATATTCTCTGGCTAACTTGGCAAAATCATCACCTTCAGCTATCTTCAGTTCAATCATTTTAACTTTCTTTAAACTATCGATATTAACTTCCGGGTCTGTCTCGTTTTTACGAATCATAATTGTCATTACTTTAACTTGAGCCGGAACACAAAAATCATCTTTATTTTTTTCATAAAAAAGAGCAATCTCTATAGGAGTAACGCTTACTCTTGAGCGAACTTCCCTATTGACCATTTTTTTAATCATAATTTGTTCTCTATATTTTTCTTTTAGGTCAGCTGAAGTTAATCCCTGAGAAGCTAGAGCGCTTTTAAATTCTTCGCTACTGGAAAATTGAGATTTAATCTGCTCAAGGCGCTCAGCAACTTCTTCATCAGTTGCCGGCATACCTATTTTCTGGGCCTCTTGTAAAATAAGCCTATCTTCAATTAATTGGTATAGTATATTTTTTTTGGCTTCATCTATCTTCGTTAAAAGCTCTTCGTCACTATAAGTAGATTTATACTGGGTATATATAGGTAACAAAATAGCGTTTAACTCTGCTTGAGTAATAACTTCATTATTAACTACAGCCACTATCCCATCCACAATTTCAGCATTAAGGAAATGCGGATATAATAAAACTAAAAATAATAGTATAAGGCCTGCAAGTTT
>CAYQKA010000037.1:0-8674 GCA_964418055.1 uncultured Planctomycetia bacterium
CCAACATAGAAAACAACATTTCTAGCTACAACTTTATCGTTAGGATAAATACGAATTTTTTTTGCTTCTATTCTATAATGAGGTTTTTTAAAATTACAAGTTGTTATATATCCCCTAAGAGCAACTAATTCCTTCTCGGAAACTTTCTCAATCTCTTGAGCCCCACCATATATCTTGCCGCTTTTAAAATCTCCATGGATAAAAGTGCCTTTTTTAGTTTCTACATTATAATATAATTTATCAGCACTATAAATCTCTTCGCCCCTACAAAGGATTACTTGTCCGGAAGCATAAATATCCTTGCTTTGAGTGAAATATATAACTTCTTTGGCTGTAATTCTTATATCCATATGAGTTATAACAACATTTCCAGAAATTCTGACTTCCTTATTGGCATCAGAATATTCTATAACATCACCTTGGCAATCCACCGGTTGTGACTCATCATACATAGCAGCCATAGCTATATCAAAAAGCAAAAAAATAAAGATAATTAAAGTTATGGTTGAATATAAACACTTTTTAAATGAAGTCATTATTTAAACACTTACGTTTCAATTCATTTTACTTTTTAAATATTTTTGGTTCTGGAACAGTTTTCCAATCCTTAAGAAATTTATTAATGCCAATATCAGTTAAAGGATGTTTTATGAGTTGCTCAATTACACCAAAAGGGATAGTTGCAATGTCGGCACCTACTAAAGCAGCTTCCAAAACATGTAAAGGATGCCTAATGCTGGCAACAATAATTTCAGTTTTGTAATTGTAGTTATCATAAATAGTTTTGATTTTCTTGACTAATTCCATACCACTTTCTGAAATATCATCTAAACGACCCACAAAAGGACTTATGTATGCTGCTTTTGCCTTAGCAGCCAAAAGAGCCTGAAGAGGAGAAAAACAAAGAGTAACATTGCTCTTTATCCCTTCCTTTGCAAGTACACTTACAGCTCTTAGGCCATCGTTTGTAAGGGGTATTTTTACTACAATATTCTTATGAATTGCACTTAACAATCTAGCCTCATTCAACATACCTTCATAATCTAGGCTAATAACCTCAGCACTTATAGGCCCATCAACTTCTTTACATATATCTTTTAATATAGCAATGAAATCTCTATTTTCTTTGGAAACTAATGTGGGATTTGTAGTTACACCATCTAAAGCACCTATCGCCTTAGCTTTTTTTATTTCCTCAATATTGGCAGTATCTATAAATAATTTCATCACTTCTCCTCGAAAATTGTAAAAGGATATAAAGACTTTTATATAGGATTTTAATATAACACAGATAGGATTATGATTCAACCTAAATTTAACCTAAATATACGCTTGTAAAATTAACTATTTTAGCCGAGATTAGCTAGGACAGAAGCACCTATAATACCAGCTTCTTCACCCAATAAAGCAGGTACTATTTTAACAAAAGAGGCGGGATTTTTCATGGCGCGTAGCTTAATCGTCTTTCTAATAGAATCAAACAAAGGTTTGCCCGCTTTTGCTACGCCACCACCAATTATGATTAATTCAGGATTAAACGTATTGACTAAACCGCTTAACGCAATACCTAGGTAATTACCTGTCTCTTGCCAAATTAATAAGGCAGTTTTATCTTTAGTGTTGGCAGCTTGTGAAATAATTTTAGGTGTTATTTTAGATGGTTTATTATTAGCATATTTTAAAATTAGTGATTTTTTATCATTTTTCACAAGCTCTTTAGCTCTTTGAATAATGAATTTATTACCAACATATCTCTCAACACAAGCTATGCCTCCACAATTACACTTTTTACCTGTAATATTTATTGGAATATGACCTATTTCACCTGCAGTAAAATTTGGACCACGATAGAGATGACTGTTCAACACAATGCCACCACCAACACCCGTGCCCAACGTGACACATAAAATATCCCTAAAACCTTTACCTGCCCCATATACTAACTCACCTAAAGTTACAACATTAACATCATTGTCGACAAAAGTTTTAATACCTACTCTTTTAGTTAATATCTGCCTTAAAGGTGTATTTTTCCAACCTTTAATATTCGTTAAATTATGAACAAAACCGCGATCAAAATTAATAGGTCCAGCCACACCAATACCTATGCCAGCAATCATATTTTTAGTCAGTTTATTATCTTTGATGAATTGCTTAATAGTTTTAGCTATTTCTGTAATTAGCTTTGCTTTACCTTCATGTTTGCAAGTTTCAATTACAGCTTTTTGCACAATACAATTTACATTTTTTAAGAGAGCTAATTTTACATTTGTTCCACCCAAATCAATACCAATTGTATAATGTTTTTCCATAAACAATCCTATCTGTGTTTTATTCTCCAAATGTATATGTATTATTTCTACCGGAGGCTTTTGCCTTATAAAGGGCCTGATCAGCTTTGTCTATCAAATCTAGCATCTCTGCACTATCATCTGGGCTTGTGGCAACTCCAATACTAATAGATGCTCTTGTAAATTCTCCTTCAATCATAAAGTTCTCTCTCTCAACCTGTTTTCTTATTCTCTCAGCAACAGCAGTAGCCCCTTCTTTACTTGTTTCAGGAAGAGCTAAGCAAAATTCTTCACCGCCATAACGACATATTAAATCAATTTCTCTTGTATTATTACGAATAATATCTGATATTTTAACTAAAACTCCATCACCAACCAAATGTCCAAAGCGATCATTAAACTTCTTAAAATGATCAATATCTAACATTAAGACTGATATTTCAACTTTAATATCCAACAAACGCTCGAGTTCTTTTTCAAATGAAATCAAAAAATGTCTTTTTAAAAGCAATCCTGTTAACCCATCTGTAATTGCAAGTTTTTCAACTAATTCATATAACCTAACTTTCCTCATTTCCAAACCAAACTGTCCAATCACAATTGAGAATTTTTCAAAACTATCTGGGTTCATATTTTCAACTATAACAATACTTCTAATACGTTCATCAATATAAATTGGAATAGCCAGAAGACTTTCAATTTTCAATGGCAATATTAACTCATATTCCTCGGCAGATTTTTGAGCATGCGCTAAAGATAGAGGCACTCTTTTTTCGTAAATAGTTTCAATTATTTTATTATCGTAGCTTTTGGCGTCTTTTATACGCGATTCTATGGGGATATCATAAACTTCTTCCAAGCGCACTTCACCCTTAATGCGATTAATATGAATAAGTCGACAATCATCAAATTCAAATGTATTTTTTAATTCGGAACATAATATGTGAAAGATATCTTCAAATACTAAGTAAGTGCTCATTCTTTTAGTAATTTCATAGAGATTCTCGATCTCCTGTGACCGTTTGCTTACATCGGATATGTGTTCTTCAGATTTAATATTATCCTCATTGCAATATTTTATAGCTTCCTTTTCTTTTTTAATCTCGTTATTAAAATTTATACTATTTTTTATAAATTTTTTCTTATTTTCTGAAGATAGAATAAATAATAGAATAAAAGATATTCCTAATAAAAAAGCTAAATAACCTTCAACTCCTAGCATATAAATAACAATTGTATTCACTATTGATAAGGCAAGGACAAAATAACTAAATATTTTTTTTGTAAAGTAAACTGACAAGATAATAGGTAAAATACTAATACAGCTAAAAATATAGAACTGACTATTGGAAGAGGATAACATCATGACACTAGAGAAAAAAACAAGGAATAGCAAGATTATAATTATGATATACATACTTTGTTTCTCCCGGATTCCTTTGCATTATATAAAGCCTTATCTGCTTCTGAAATCAGGCGATTAACATCCTTGACATCATCAGTCATAGTAGCTACACCGATAGATATGCTAACATTAGTTTTTTCACGTCTTAAATAAAATATACGTTCCTCAACTTGCTTCCTTATTTTTTCAGCTAAGTCTGCAGCTTCTTTTTTAGATGTACTAGGAAGACCTATGGCGAATTCTTCACCGCCATAACGGGCAACAATCGCTCTAGAACCAGCCATCTTTATGAAAATTTTAGCAGTTATCCTTAAAACAATATCTCCAGCTATATGACCATAGCTATCGTTATACTTCTTAAAATGATCGATATCAATCATTAAAAATGAAATTTTATCATTGGGTTCTGCTGTAGTTTTGATTTCCTCTGCTAGCAGTTGCTTCATATATCTTTGAACATAACACCCCGTCAAACCATCAGTTACTGCCAACTCTTCTGTTCTTTCATAAAGGTGTGCATTCTCTACTGCTACAGCTCCCAAGTCAGCAATAATATTTAAAATTCTTAAATCTTCAGAATTAAAAATTTCAGAACTTAAAGCATCTAATCGAATTACCCCAATAGCTCTGTCTTCACTTATTAATGGTGTTGATATTAAAGAACGGAATTCACGAGTTTTACTTTTTAGCATTTCATAATCAAATCTATAATCTTTTCTGATATCTTGAATAATGAGCGGCTGTTTTCTTTTCAAAACCCTCATATCAAAAATATCTGCTCCTTCAATTTTAAACCCTTTAAGTTCCTGGCTTTTCCTCATAGAAGTTAATATTAAATCATGCTTTTTTTCATCGATTAGATACAATAGACAGCAATCAGCTTTATTAATTATAGAAAATGAATTTTTTACTAATAAATTAGCAACCTCGGCTAAAGAAAGACTGGAACTTAATTTTTCAGTAATATTCTTAAGTATGCTAAACCTGGAAAAGCTTTTTTCTAATGCTTTTAATTGAACTTGATTCTGCGAGCGTTCATCATTTAGAAGATTAAGCTCCTCTTCAATATCTTCTAGCTCAGCCTGCTGCAGCCCCATAGATGCATTGCTCTTTTTGTCATAATAAAACGCACTCAGCGTAACTAATCCAAACAAAATAAGATGCATATTAATAATGGGACTTTTTGCAATAGCTGCTGTAAGAAGTGTAAGAATGAAAGCTATGGTAAGACAGATTACAGATGCAACGATACCAAAAAAAAGCCATGCAGTCAGGATGATTAGATTAAGAAAAAAAATGGTAGCATTAATAAGTCGGAGATAGTATGCCTCATCAACACACATGTCACCCAAAAATTTTACCAAAAGAAACAAAACAGTTAATACTGCTAGGGAAATAAAAAAGATGTTGAAGATGTATATTTTTTTACTGTTCATCGTAGAACCAACAAATAAAATGCGCATATGAACACATATACACATTTCATTGAATACTTTCAATTATGCTATACGTGAAGCATTATACAATTGTAATTTCTGTTTCTTTGTCAAAAAAATGAACCTTGGACATATCAAAAACTAATTCCATCTTCTGATTAATCTCAGGCTTTTCCTTAGCACCAACTTTAGCAGTGATAGAATTTTTATTAACGGTATTTAAATATATAATGGTTTCTGAGCCCATAGGTTCAACAACTTCTACCATAGCACTTATAGTAGTTTTTTCTGGAGCTTCTGGGATAAATAATTTATCATGAATATCTTCTGGTCTAATACCAAATACCGTTTCTCTACCTTCATAATCTTGAATTTTTGGATTCATTTCCTCATTAATCTTTACTTTAAATGTACCTTCATCAAAATAATAAGCTCCTCCATCTTTGGTAAATCTTCCCTCAATGAAATTCATCGGTGGACTTCCAATAAAACCAGCGACAAATTTGTTAGCTGGATTATCATAAAGATGTATAGGATCAGCTATCTGCTGAATGAAACCATCCTTTAAAACAACAATACGAGTACCCATAGTCATAGCTTCAACCTGATCATGCGTCACATAAATCATAGTTGCTTGCAACCTGGTATATAGCTTACTAATCTCAGCACGCATCTGAACTCTAAGCTTAGCATCAAGGTTACTAAGAGGCTCATCAAACAAAAAGACTAAGGGCTTTCTTACAATGGCTCTACCAACTGCAGCCCTTTGCCTTTGGCCACCAGACAAAGCTTTAGGCTTTCTCTGGAGTAACTCTCTAATGTTCAAAATATCAGCTGCTTCATTAACCCTAGCATCTATTTCTTTTTTTGGATATTTTCTTAATTTTAAACCAAAGGCCATGTTTTCATAAACAGTCATATGTGGATATAAAGCATAATTTTGAAAAACCATAGCAATATTTCTATCCTTGGGGGGAACATCATTAACTAAGCGTTCACCTATGTAAATTTCACCTTCTGTTACATCTTCTAAACCAGCTACCATACGTAAAGTCGTTGATTTTCCACATCCAGATGGTCCTACTAAAACCAAGAATTCTTTATCTTGAATCGCAAGATCCATTTTTTGAACCGCTACTACACCTCCAGAATAAACCTTTGAAACACCTTTTAAAGTTACCTCTGCCATTGAAAACCTCTCCTTTAATTTACTCCTTATTCTTATACTTCTAAATAGCTAATCATGCTAAAGAGCATTTCTTTTAAATCCCTTCGAGTAGATATAACATCTAAAAAACCATGCTCAAGTAAAAATTCAGAGCTCTGAAAACCATCTGGTAGCTTCTGTTTAATTGTTTGTTCTATTACTCTAGGCCCTGTAAACCCTATGAGTGCTTTTGGTTCTGCAATAATTACATCACCAAGAGATGCAAAACTAGCCATGATGCCCGCCATTGTTGGATTGGTAAGAACTGATATATAAAGTAGGCCTTTATTCTGATGTCTGGCAATAGCTGCAGACGTCTTAGCCATCTGCATCAGAGAAAACATTCCTTCGTACATTCTGGCTCCTCCACCAGAACCAGAAAATATAATTAAAGGTACTCTTTTCTCAGTAGCCTTCTCAGTAGCCCTAGTAATTTTCTCGCCAACTACAGATCCCATAGAACCCATAATAAACCTAGAATCAGTAATTGCAAAAATTACTTCTCTATTGTTTATTTTAGCCTCACCAGTAATAACTGCTTCTTTGAGCAAGGTTTGACTCTGTGCTGTCTTCAATTTATCTTTATAAGTTTTTGAACCTTTAAAATCTAAAGGATCTAAAGAACTCATATTCTCATCATACTCAACAAAACTTTTTTTATCAAAGAGTATTTCAATCCTTTTATGAGGCGTAATGCGAAAATGAAAACCACACTTTGGGCAAACCTCAAAATTTTCTTCAAGAGTCTTATTATAAACAATGGCGCCACAATCCTCGCATTTCGTCCATAAACCACCAGGTATTTGGTTCTTTTTAGCTTCTACCTTATTGTAGTTGGGACGCCTATTAAAAAAAGACATATAACTTCACCTTTAAATGCTTTTAAAGAGTTTAAAAACGGGCAACTCAATAATAATTATGTTAACAGTTTGACCTCTTATTGTCAATAGGCATTCTGCATAAACTAAATAATCCTAAACACACAAAAACTACACCCACATACATAATTATCTCTCCAGGCCGAAGGATATTTGACAAACAAGCACAAACGAACATAAACAGCAAAAAACCACTATGTATAAATATTTCAATAGCACTAAATGTTTTGCCACGCAATTTATTAGGCACTTCTTCGTGCAATAACGTATAGAGAATAATAACTATTGGAGAAGATGTCGCTCCCCACAAAAATGCCATAAAGCCTGCTTTTAAAATACTAGTTTCTGGATTAATCAATTGTGAAAACAAAGCTAGTATGGCCCCACTTAATACAAAGCTAATAAATATAGCCCTAGTTTTCAATAAATCTTGGCCTAACTTTGCAAAAAGCAAAGCTCCCACCATAAACCCCATTGCTAAAAAGGCTGCTAAGAAACTTAAATGCCAAGTAGCAGTACCAAAATTATTCTGGATAAAAACTATCAAAACGACGGATATAGCTCCCACTCCTGACATTAGCAAAAAGAAAACCCAACTTACAAAACGCATCTGTGGATCATTTAAAACATAATCTTTGCCCTGTTTAATATCCGAAATTATATCTTTATGCACTACTTCACTAATCACATCTTTAGCTATTGAAACATCATGCTTTATTTCTTTGGCAACACCAGAAATATTTATTCTTAAAATGAGAATCGCTGAAACTATATAAGTCAAAGCATCAATAAAAAAACTAGCTTTCCAACCCATAAATTGAACAGCTGCCCCTGCAATAGCAAAACTAAACACCAATGCAATGGTTCTACTAGTTGTCGTCAGTGAATTAGCAGCTAATAATTTATCTCCCGATACTAAATCAGGTATAATTGAGAGTTTTGATGGCAAAAAGAATCTTGTGCTAGAATAAATAAGAAAGACACATATATAAACAAAAATAATACCTCTATCCATTTGCATCAAAAAAGGTATTAGGGTTACCAAAACTGCTCTTATAACATCACAAGTAATCATTATTTTTTTTCTATTGCAGCGATCAACACATATTCCTGCTATAGGACCTATCAAAAAAACTGGAATTATTATAAAAAAAATAAGTTTGGCGTAGGCAAGTGCGGAAGCATTGAACTTGTCATAAACTAGGCTAATTAAAGCCATAGAAACAAGACAATCACCAAACTGGGAGATTAATTGCCCTACCCAGAGGAAAAGAAAGTTTCTATTTTTTAAAACTTTCAAAATCGAGCTCATTTAGAGGTATCCATATAATACGAGCCGATGAGAGGAATCGAACCTCCAACCTAGCGCTTACGAAGCGCTTGCTCTACCATTGAGCTACATCGGCAAAAAAGCTTATATTTTTAAGCTTTTATGCACCTTTAATAAATGGTGCCGC
>CAYQKA010000038.1:0-8580 GCA_964418055.1 uncultured Planctomycetia bacterium
CTCATTAAAAGGAGAACGATTGATGCGGCTTATTATTACTGGAAGACATTTTGATGTTACCGAAGGAATAAAAGATCACATAGAAGACAAAATAGTAAAGTTTGAGAAATATCTCAAGAAAATAATTGAGGTCCATGTCATTCTAAGTATAGAACACGAAAGGCAAATGGCTGAAATGATTTTAAGTGGTTCTGATGTTAAATTGCTTGGAAAAGAAGAAACAGGAGATATGTATTCTTCTATTGATGCTGCGGCAAGTAAAATTGAACATCAACTAAGAGATCGCAAAGAAAAATTAAAAAATCACAAAAGAAAATCTCTTAAAGAAAATGAACAGTTATTTGAAGACGAAGATCAAATTCCGCTAATCATTGAAGATGAAAGAAGTCTTGATAAACCCATGAGCCCGGAGGAGGCAATGCTTGAACTTGATGTTCAAGGATTGGAATTCATGGTTTTTAAGGATAGTAACGACAATAAAAGAAAAGTAATTTATAAAAGACGTGATAATAATTATGGGCTAATTATTACTGAATAAGTTCAAGGAGGAACTTTAATGAAAATTTTGGATTTTTTAGACCAAAAAGCAGTTAGTGCAGATTTAAAATCAACAGATAAAGAGGCAGTTATAAGCGAACTTGTAAACTTACTAGTTGCCAGTGGTAAAGTAAAAAATGCCAATGAAATGATTAAGATACTTCTAGAGAGGGAATCTCTAGGTTCAACCGGCATTGGTCAAGGTATTGCTATTCCTCACGGCAAATCTTCAAAGATTTCGCAGATGATAGGAGCTATAGGTATCTCTAAGGGTGGCGTTGATTTTGAAGCTTTAGATGGTGAATTGGTTTATATATTTGTATTGCTTTTAGCACCTGCTGATTCAGCTGGACCCCACTTGAAAGCTTTGGCTCGAATATCAAGATTACTAAAAGATAAATATTTCCGTGATTCTCTAAAGAATGCAACAGGAGAAGAGAATCTTCTTGAAATAATCAAGCGTGAAGATGAAATTAAAGAATAACTACGGGGCCAAATTATAATGAACAAGCTTAAATGGTTGCTACCCGGCATGGGCATTAAGCGTTGGATAATGCTTTGTGTTGCAGGTATTAGTTTATTAGCCTTAGGTGCCTTTCTTTTGGGCAGTTTCGAGACGGGAACTGGAAATTTGTTTTTTCCTATCTTGGGAGTTGTTATTTTATTAGGCGGAGTTTATTTTTTAGTTGTTGGTGTAAAAGAATTAATTAGATTTATTTTAAGTATTCTTTTGCCACAACGTGAATCAGAACTTGTTGATATTGTTTATACTAAACAGCATTTATCCAAAGGTCCTAATATAGTAGCTATTGGTGGAGGAACAGGTTTATCAGTTTTGTTGCACGGACTCAAAAAATATACTAGTAATATAAGCGCTATAGTAACAGTTGCTGATGATGGAGGTTCTTCAGGAAGACTTCGCAAGGAATTTGATATGCTGCCTCCTGGAGACATAAGAGATTGTTTGGTGGCTTTAGCCGATACAGAACCGTTAATGCGCGATTTGTTTCAATTTAGATTTGAGGAAGGGTCTCCTCTGAGTGGTCATAATTTTGGCAATCTTTTGATAACAGTTATGACAAAACTGACAGGAGATTTTGAAAAAGCTATTAAAGCTTCAAGTAAAGTTTTAGCAATTAGAGGGCAGGTAATACCTTCTACTTTGCGAAAAGTTACCCTTATTGCTAAACATAAAAATGGTCAGATTACAAGAGGTGAAACTAATATTACAGAGAGTGATCAGAAAATCGACAAAGTTTATCTGGAGCCGGAAAATTGCGAAGCTACGAAGGATGCAATAGAAGCTATTCTAAAAGCGGATGCAATTATACTTGGCCCAGGCAGTCTTTATACGAGCATATTGCCCAACCTTTTAATTAGTGATATTAAGAAGGCCGTACGCGAATCTGTGGCAACTAAGATTTATGTGTGCAATGTTATGACTCAGTCACATGAGACAGATGCTTGTTCAGCTAGTGAGCATGTAAAAGCAATTACCCGACATGCAGGTGATGACATAATTGATTATGTAATTGTGAATAAACAAAAAATATCCAGAGAATTTTTGGAAAAATATAAACAGGAAAATGCTTACCCAGTTAATAATGACAGCGATATTATAAGAGATTTAGGCTATACAGTAATTGAAGAAAATGTAATTAATACAGTTAATCATGTAAGGCATAATTCAGACAAATTAACAGAAATAGTAATTAATCTTATAAGTGATATCAAGACATTTAAGGATATTTAGAATGCAATTGCAGAAAAAGATTATAATTAATAATTCAAGTGGGTTGCATGCAAGACCAGCTGCTTTGTTTGTGCAAATAGCTAATAAATATAATAGCGAAGTTATTTTAAAAAAAGGTATTCAGGAAGTAAATGGTAAATCTATAATGGGCATAATGATGCTTGCGGCTGAGCATGGAAGTGAGATTGTTATCCAAATTGAGGGTGATGATGCTCAGGAAGCATTAAAAGAGTTGGAAGATTTTTTAAAAAAAGAAGTTTAATTAACACGTAAGAGGTTGAAATATGGTTTTAAAAGGTATAGCCGCTTCACCAGGATTAGTTATTGGAAAAGCGTATTTAATAGGCGATGAAAATGTAGCTGTTCCCAAAAGGAAAGTTCCCAAGGAAGAACTGCCACTTGAGATAGCTAGATTTGAAGAGGCGTTGATAAAAACACGTTCTGAAATAGTTGAAATAAAAAACAAGATTATTGAAGAACTTGGTCGTGAGCATGGTGAAATTTTTGATGCTCATTTATTGGTTTTGGAAGATAGGGCCCTTATTGAAGAAGTTATTTCATATTTAAAGAAAGATCGGTACTCAGTAGAATACGCATTTTCTCAGGTTCTAGAAAGATATGTAAGTGCATTTATAAAAATTGATGATGAGTATCTAAGAGAGCGTTTAAGTGATATTCAAGATGTAGGTCGTAGAATTATTCATAATCTATTGGGAGGTCACCAGGCTTTACTCAAAGATTTAAAGGATGAAGTGGTGCTTGTAGCTTATGATTTATCTCCTAGTGATACCGCTTCAATGCCTAGAGATAAAATATTAGCCTTTGTAACTGATATTGGAGGCAAAACTTCACACACGGCTATTATGGCCCGTTCCTTAGAAATTCCAGCGGTTATTGGTATTGAAACAGCCACAAAGGATATTAAAAATGGCGATATTATAATTGTTGATGGTAGCGATGGGTTAGTTTATGTTAATCCTGACAAAGCTGTCATGCAGAGATATAGGAAAAGCCAAAAAGAACGAACAGCTTTAACTAGAGAGTTAGTAAAAATAAAAGACTTACCAGCTGAGACAAACGATGGGCACAGGATTCAGCTTTCAGCTAACATTGAATTTCCGGAAGAAATACCTTCAATACAAGCTCATGGAGCCCGTGGAATTGGGCTTTACAGGACAGAGTATTTTTATATGAATCGAGCTGGTTTACCTACTGAAGATGAACATTTTGAAGCTTATAAAGAAGTAGCTGAAAGAATGAAATCTGAAATGGTTATTATTAGAACCATGGATTTGGGAGGAGATAAGTTTATTTCGCAGTTAGAAATTCCCAGAGAAATGAATCCTTTTTTGGGATGGAGAGCTATTAGGTTTTGTTTAGCCCGGCCAGATTTATTTAAAATTCAATTACGAGCAATATTGAGAGCTAGTGTTTTTGGAAATCTAATGATGATGTATCCTATGATATCTGGAGTAGAAGAAGTAAAAGAAGCTAACAAAATTTTAAAAAGTTGCATGAGAGAGCTCGAGAAAGAGAATGTGAGCTTTAATAAAGATCTAAAAGTAGGTGTTATGATTGAAATTCCTTCGGCTGCTTTAACGGCGGATGTATTAGCTGAAGAAGTTGATTTTTTTTCCATTGGGACTAATGATCTTATTCAATATTCTATGGCAGTAGATAGATCTAATGAAAAAATAGCTTATCTATATAATCCGGCTCACCCAGCAGTTTTAAGGCTTATTCAGAATGTTATTAATGCTGGACATCAAAAAGGTATCTGGGTGGGTATGTGTGGGGAAATGGCTGCTGATCCAGCGATGGCTTTGCTTTTGATTGGGATGGGATTGGATGAATTTAGTGTTTCTTCTATTAGTGTGCCTACTGTAAAGAAAATAATTCGTTCTGTGAGTCTTAAAGAAGCTCAGGATATAGCCAAACAAGCTTTAAAACTAACATCAGGGGATAAGATAAGAGCTTTTCTAAATAGTAAAGCGAAAGAAATAATTCCGCAGTTATTATCGTTAAAGGAAAAATGATGGGTAAAAATTTAGATAGTTTAAAAAATATTAAAAAATATGATAAAAGTGATATGGCTTCAATTTTAGAAGTTTTTGCTTTGCAATGTCATGAAGCCCTGACTATTGCAGATAGAGTAGTCATGCCTACTGTATATCAAAAGAAAAATTTTAGTAATATTGTATTCTGTGGCATGGGTGGCTCAGCCATTGGGGCCCACTTAATTAAAGATATTTTAAGGCATGAATTAAAAATACCTATGTTTGTTTGCCGGCAATACACCTTGCCGGGCTTTGTTGGTAAAACTTCTTTAGTTGTAGTTTCAAGTTATTCAGGTAATACCGAGGAAACGCTCTCATGTTTTAAAGAGGCATTAAAGAGGGGATCGGCTGTAGTTGTGATTTCTTCGGGGGGTAAATTAGAAGGTTTAGCAAAGAAATATAAGATGCCTTTTTTGAAGATCCATGGGGACTATCCTCCTCGATGCGCAATAGGTTTCTCCTTTTTCTGTGGTCTTAAAGTTTTGAGCAATTTAAAACTTGTTAGAAATATGTCTAAAGATATTTCTGAAACTCTAAAAATACTTGATGATTTAGGGGTATTAATGGTGCCCGCAGTTAAAATAGAACATAATGAGCCTAAAAAGATTGCACGAATGCTAGTTAATAAATTTATTGTTATATATTCGTCGTCTGAATTTAGTGAAGCTCTATCTATACGTTTCAAAGGACAGTTGGCTGAAAATAGTAAAACTTTTTCTTCGGTTAACTTTGTTCCCGAGTTGAATCATAATGAAATTGAAGGCTGGAATAAACCAGCATCAATGTTGAAAAATACTATAGTAATTTTCTTAGAAGATCGTAATGAATCAAAGAAAATTAGATGTAGATTCAGCGCAACAAAGAAGATCATTAAACCTACGGGGTGTAAAATTATTACATTGATCGCTACAGGAAAAAGCAAAATGGCTAAAATTTTTAGCCTAATATATTTTTGCGATTGGGTAAGTTATTATTTAGCAATTATAAATAATGTTGATCCATATCCAGTTAAAAAGATTGAGAAACTTAAAAAAGAACTCACAAGGAACTAATTTATGAAGGGAATTATTCTTGCCGCGGGTTATGCTACAAGGTTATATCCATTAACAAAAGATAAGTCAAAGCCTCTATTACCAGTGAAGGGTAAACCGATAATAGATTATATCTTAGGTAAAATAGAAGGCTTGGCAGATTTGGATACAGTTTATGTTGTTACAAATAATAAGTTTTATAATGATTATGTTAAATGGTCAGAAAATAGCCCCCTTTCTAAAAAGGTAGTTATTGTAAATGATAATACGCTAGAGGATGAAACTAAATTGGGGGCCATTGGAGATATAGATTATGTTCTAAAATCACAGGGTATTGATGATGATATCCTGATTATTGCTGGCGATAATCTTTTTAATTTTGATATTGAGTCTTTTGTAGAAAAAGGTTATAATGTAAAACCGTCTGCTTCTATGGGGGTTTATGATATTCAGGATATTAAAGCAGCACATCTTTATGGAATCGTGGCCTTGGATGAGAGCGGCTTAATAGTTGAATTTCAAGAGAAGCCAGATGAGCCAAAAAGCACCCTGGCGGCAGTAGGTATCTATTTTTTACCTAAGGATATAGCCCGACTGACAACTAATTACTTATCTGAAGGCAATAGTTCAGATCAACCGGGTCATTTTATGATCTGGCTATCTGAGCAAGGCAAGCTCTATGGGTTTGAGTTAGCTGGTGATTGGTATGATATTGGAAGTATAGAATCTTATAATAAAGCGAATGAGTCTTACAAGGAGAATAATCGTGTTTAAAAAGGATCCACATTTTTTTACATCGGAATCGGTAACAGAAGGACATCCCGATAAAGTAGCTGATCAAATATCGGATGCAGTTCTTGATGCTATTTTTACAGAAGACCCGGATGGTAGAGTTGCCTGTGAAACTTTAGTAACCACCGGCATAGCTTTTGTAGCCGGCGAAATAACAACCAATTGCTATATAGATGTTCCTGCTATAGTAAGACAAACTTTAAAGGAAATAGGTTATACCGAACCAGAGTATGGATATGATTATAAGACCATTGGTGTTATAACTGCTATTCAAGCACAGTCAAAAGATATAGCTATGGGAGTTGATACTGGTGGTGCTGGTGATCAGGGTATGATGTTTGGCTATGCTGTAAATGAGACAAAGGAATTAATGCCAATGCCTATTTTGCTTGCCCATAAGCTAACTAGGGAATTAAGCAGAGTTAGGAAAGAAAAAAAGGTAAATTATCTTAGGCCTGATGGTAAATCTCAGGTTACTATTGAGTATGATAATGCAAAACCGAAAAGAGTTGAGGCTGTTGTTTTAAGTGCTCATCATTCTCCAAAAGCAGACATAGAAATGATTAGGAAAGATCTTAAAAAAATCGTTATTGATAAGATAATTCCTGAAGACTTAATCGATGCCAAGACAAAAATATATATTAATCCTACTGGTAGATTTGCAGTTGGGGGCCCTGTGGCTGATACGGGTTTAACCGGTAGAAAGATTATTGTTGATACTTATGGTGGTGTTGGAAGTCATGGTGGAGGTGCATTTTCAGGTAAAGACCCAACGAAAGTTGATAGATCGGCTTCATACTACGCTAGATACATAGCTAAAAATATAGTAGCTGCTAAGTTGGCTGATAGGTGTGAAATCCAATTAGCTTATGCTATTGGTGTAGCTGAGCCGGGTTCGGGTATGATTAATACATTTGGAACAGGTAAAATATCTGATGTTTCTATAGGCAAGCTTGTACGTGAAAACTTTAATATGACACCAAGAGGAATTATCGAGGAATTACATTTGAGAAGACCAATTTATAAAAAGACAGCAGCCTATGGCCACTTTGGAAGAGAAGGTGAAGACGGCTTTAGTTGGGAAATAACTGATAAAGCAGATATTCTCAATAAAAGTGCTAAATAAATTTTCTTAAAAAGCTAAAAAAAGGAGTATACATTAAATGAAGTATGATATTAAAGATATTAAACTTGCTAGAAAAGGAAAGTTAAGAATTGAGTGGGCAGAAGAACGTATGCCCGTATTGAAGTTAATTAGAAATAGATTTAAGAAAGAAAAACCTCTTAAGGGTGCAACTGTTGCTTGCTGCCTGCATGTTACGACAGAAACAGCCAATTTAGCCATTACCTTAAAAGAAGGGGGTGCTAATGTATATGTTTGTGCATCTAACCCTTTAAGCACTCAGGACGATGTAACAGCATCCTTGGTTAAGGATTATAAAATTCCAACTTTTGCTATAACCGGAGAGGATAATAAGACTTATTATTCTCATATTAATGCTGTCCTAGACATGAAGCCAAACATCACCATGGATGATGGTGCAGACCTTGTATCAACCATTCATAAAAAAAGACAAAATTTAGTTAAATATATTTTAGCTGGTACAGAAGAAACTACAACAGGAGTTATCAGATTAAGGGCTTTACAAGACGAAGGCCTTTTAATGTTTCCTGTATTTGCTATTAATGATGCTCAGACAAAGCACTTTTTTGATAACCGTTATGGGACTGGACAATCAACTATAGATGGTATTTTAAGGGCAACCAACATTCTTCTAGCGGGAACTAAATTTGTTGTTTGTGGATACGGTTGGTGCGGTAGGGGTGTTGCTATGCGTGCTAAAGGTATGGGAGCTAATGTTATTGTTTGTGAAGTAGATCCCCTAAAGGCCTTAGAAGCTTTAATGGATGGATATGATGTTATGCCGATAGAAAAAGCTGCTCAGGTTGGAGACGTTTTTCTTTCGACTACTGGAGATATGCATGTAATTGATGTTAAGCATTTTAAACTTATGAAAGACGGAGCTATTGTTGCAAATTCAGGTCACTTTGATGTTGAGATTAACATACCTGGATTGAAGAAAATGAGTAAAGCAAAAAGACGCATTAAAGAATTTGTTGATGAATATACTCTTAGAAGTGGTAAGAGAGTAAATATTCTTGGAGAAGGCAGGTTGATTAATTTAGCTGCTGCTGAGGGTCATCCGGCAAGTGTTATGGACATGAGCTTTGCTAATCAGGCTTTAACTTCTGAGTTTATTAAAAAGAATTACAAAAAACTGAATAAAGAGGTTTATCGTGTACCTCTTAATATTGATAAAAGTGTTGCTAAATTGAAGTTAAAAGCTATGGGCATAAAGATTGATACTCTTACAAAAGAACAAAGAGAATATTTAGCTTCATGGCACAT
>CAYQKA010000039.1:0-8403 GCA_964418055.1 uncultured Planctomycetia bacterium
TCTCTCTTGACAAGTAAACGTTCGTACACTATACTATAATTACTATGTCAGAGGATAAGATTGAAAATAGATTAGAGAAGATAAGGAAGTTTTATCTTAAGAATAACAGGATGCCTAGTTATTCTGAGGTGGCTTCCTTGTTTGGTTATAGGTCTAAGAATGCTGCCTATAAGTTGATAGGTAGATTAAAAGAATTAGGTCTAGTTTATTCTGATGCTACCGGTAGGCTTCTTCCTGGAGCCTTAAAGAATTCTATTAAGTTATTAGGTAGTGTAACTGCCGGCTTTCCCTCTCCTGCAGAAGAAGAACTGCAGGACACTATGTCCTTAGATGAATATCTAATCAATAATCCTAATTCTACATACTTACTTAAAGTTGAAGGAGATTCGATGCTTGATGCTGGTATTCAACCTGGGGATTTAGTTCTAGTAGATAAGAATGTTACTCCTAAGAGTGGGGATATTGTAATCGCTCAGATTGATAATGAATGGACCTTAAAGTATTTTGAGAAAAAGGGCCGGGCTGTCTATCTGCGGGCAGCTAATAAGAAATATCCTCTAATAAGACCTAGAGAAGAACTTATTATCGGAGGGGTGGTTGTAGCTAATGTCCGAAAATACAAATGATTACCCCTTAACCCTATCTAACTATCCTAAAGCTATTATCCATGTAGACTGTGATGCCTTCTTTACCTCTTGTGAGTCAGCGGTGCGCCCTGCTTTAAAGGGCAAGCCTCTTATAACTGGAAAAGAAAGAGGCATTGTCTCTTGTGCCAGCTATGAGGCTAAGAGGCTGGGGGTTAAAAGGGGGATGAGGTTATTTGAAGTAGAGCGTATATGCCCTGGTTGTGTGATCTTACCCTCTGATTATGAGACTTATAGTTTATATTCAGAGAGGATGTTTTCTATATTAAGACGCTTTACCCCTGAGGTGGAAGAATATTCTATAGATGAGGCCTTTTGTGATTTAAGTGGCCTAAGAAGAATATATCACTGCTCTTATGAAGCGATAGCTTTAAAGATAAAAGAGGCTATTGAAAAAGAACTGGATTTCACTGTCTCTGTTGGTTTAAGTATTAGTAAGAGTTTAGCTAAGATATGCTCTAAAAAGGATAAGCCCTCAGGATTAGTGAGTGTCCCGGGTTTTAAATTGCATGAGTTTTTAAAAGGAGTGAGGTTAGAAGAAGTCTGTGGCTTTGGGCCTAATAGTGTAGCTTTATTAAATAAGTGTGGAGTTAAGTCAGTTTATGACTTTGTAAATAAGTCTCAGGACTTTGCTACTAAGATATTAGGTAAGATAGGTAAAGAGCTTTATTTAGAATTAAAGGGCTTAGCAGTTTATGAAGTAACTAGTGAAGAAGCCTTACATAAGTATTTATCTATTAGTAAAACTAAGACCTTTATGCCTCCTTCAGATAAGAGGGAATATGTCAGGGCGCATTTATTTAGAAATATGGAATCAGCCTTTATTAAACTTAGGCGGCATAAGCAGAGTGTAAAAAAGATAACTGTCTTTTTAAAGAAACAGGATTTCTCCTGCTCTGGCCTAGAAGCTGAATTAAACAGATATTCATCTGCAACTATGGATTTTACTGATATAGTAGAAAGTTTATTTAATAAAATATATAAAAGTAAGGTATTATATAGAGCTACGGGAGTTATTTTAAGTAAGTTGGCTGAAGAGGGACATGATAGTAGGGATTTATTCGAGGATACCTTAAAGATAGAGAAGCTTAAGAGTTTATCTAAGGTAACTGATAAATTAAATAATAAGTTTGGAAAACACACCCTGCATCTGGGTTCAACTGAGTTTTTAAAGATGCGCGGTAGTAATAGTCATCCCAGAGCGAATGTCAGTGAGCGTAAGGTGGAATTACTTAAGGGTGAGGATTTTAGAAAAAGATTGAATATTCCTTTATTAAGGTTACATAAATAGATAGGCCATTAAAGGCAGAGAGATTAAATAAGTAGCAATGACAATAGTAGCCACGTTGAGGAGAATATAAAACGTAGCCAATAATGAAATGAAGGAAGAGAATAATGAATAAAAAAATACAAAACGTTGAAGGCGGAAAAGTAATTTTATACAAAAAAGGGCTTGAAGTCCAACTGAGTAAGGAAACCGTCTGGCTTACCCAAGCTCAGATGGTTTTATTATTTCAAAAAACAAAGCAAAATATCAGTTTGCACATTGGTAATATCTTCAAAGAAGGGGAATTACGCAAGGATTCAGTTGTCAAGGAATACTTGACAACTGCCAGCGATGGGAAAAAGTATAAAACTACATATTATAACTTGGATATTATTATATCTGTTGGATATCGCATTAAATCCAAACAAGGCACTCTTTTCCGTATTTGGGCGACAAAGGTATTAAAACAGTATTTAATAGAAGGTTATACAATTAATGAAAAACGGCTCAAGAAACAGGAGCAGAAGTATCGAGAGCTTAAAAATGCTGTTAACCTGATTGGAAATGTGGTTCAGATAGACAATCTTTCTCCAGAAGCAAAAGGGCTAGCACAGGTGATATCAGAATATACCCGGGCGTTGGATATTCTGGATGATTTTGACCACAAAAGATTAAAAGAACCAAAAGGCAGAAAAAGAGAAAGATATAAAATGACCTATAAAGAGGCCAGAACTGTTATTGCAATGATGAAAGAAAAGTTTAAGGACTCTAATATTGTTGGTCAGGAAAAAGACCAAAGTTTTAAAAGTTCAATTGGGTCGATTTATCAAAGCGCGGGTGGCAAGGATGCGTATCCCACTATTGAAGAAAAGGCAGCGCATTTGTTATATTTTGTAACTAAAAATCATAGCTTTGTGGATGGGAACAAGAGAATTGCCGCGGCATTATTTATTTGTTTTCTTAAGGGCAACAGGATTTTGTATCGTCAAGATGGAAGTCGCATTATTGATGACAATGCCCTTGTTGCCTTAACGCTTATGATTGCCGTAAGTAATCCAAAAGAAAAAGATGTGATGGCAAAGGTGATTACAAATTTGATTTGTTGATATGTCAGTGAGCGTAAGGTAGAATTACTGAAGGGTGAGGATTTTAGAAAAAGATTGAATATTCCTTTATTAAGGTTAAAATAGTAGGGAATAAAGTGAAAAGATTAGTGTCTAATTAAATGAAAAGGAAATTTCCTGATTATGTCAGATGAGAAACAACTACTTGAGCAAGCTCAACTAGGTGATAAAGCAGCTTTTGGGCAGCTCATAGATTTACATAAAGATAAAGTAATCAATATAGCTTATAAGCTTTCAGATAACTATGAAGCTGCTCAGGACATCGCTCAGGAAAGCTTCATTAAAGCTTATACCAAGCTTAGTTCTTTTAAAAAAGAAGCTTCATTTATGACCTGGCTTTATCGGGTTACTTATAATACAGCTTGTAACTACTTAAGAAAGAATAGGGTCAAGACACTATTTCTACATGAAAATATAGCTCTTGATCCCAAAGAGACACCCGAAGAAGCCGAATTAAAGGATATTGTAAATGAGGCTGTAGAGCTTCTGCCCTTAAAGCTTAAGGCTGTAGTTGTCTTAAGGGATTATGAGGGGCTAACCTATAAAGAAATAGCCCAGGTGATTAAACGGCCTATAGGGACAGTAGAATCCCGCTTAGCTAGAGCTAGAGATAAGTTAAAAGAACTTTTAGCAGATTATATAAAAGGTTAAAAAAGGAAAAAAGTATTTTGAAGGCATATCCCCTTCCTGTTTTCTTTCGAAAACAAAACAGGGGGGATTAATTCAGGCATATCAGTTATGAGCACTACGTTCCATAACCGATGCCTTCATTAAAGGGGTAATTAAAGATGAAATGTAAATATTCAAAACTAATTAATAAATATTTTGATGGAGAGTTAGAGGCTTCTATGGATAAAGAAGTCTTTGCTCATCTTTATAAATGCCCCGAATGCAGAAAACAAATTGAATTATTAAAAACAGTCAAAGGGTCTGTGAGGAGATATGAACCTTTAAAAGCAGATAATAATTTTACCTTTAGAGTGTTTGAAGAAATAGAAAATCGCTTTAATAAAGGTTGGGATTTTAGTACCAAGCCATTGGCATTAAAGTTAATTCCGGCATTAGCAATAGTTCTCGTGGTCTTAAGTTTTATTTCATTCTCAGGGCTGAACAAAGATAAGACTGTTTCCTTAGAAGAAGTTCTACTGGTCAGTAACTATACTTCTAATGAAGAAATAGTCTTAGGTAATGATAACTTATCTGAATACGATGTCTTCAGATTAACTCTTAATTAAAGAGTGTAATATGGAAAATTCAAAAATTATTTTAGTTACCCTTTTAGTTTTAACTCTCTTAGTAGGAACAATGAGCGGTTATTTAATGGCTAATAATAATCGTGGACCCATGAAGCAGGATGATGTTGGAAAACTTATGATGCTTAAATCTATGTCTGAAGAAAAAAACAGAGGTCCTGAAATGATGGCTAAAATGAATGATCGAGCCCGCATGCCCAGGGACAGAGAAATAAACCGAGATAAGATGCATGAGAAAAAGGGTGAGATGTTTCTTAATATCATGACTCAAAAGTGTAATCTTACAGATAAACAACAAACTCAGGTAAAAGCTATCTTTGAATCCAATAGAGGTGATTTAAAAGTAGCTCGAGATGAATTCAAAGCTAAATTAGATACCATTAAGGATAAAACAGATGCGCAGATAGAAAATATCCTTACGGATGAGCAGAAAGTACAATTTGAAGAGTTAAAGGAAAATGCCAAAAAATGCCATATGCAGCAGTCTCAAGTTAGAAACAATAATTTTAAAAGATTAGTTCAAAAGAAAAGAACTCTTAATAAAGTACGAGTGCGTGCTTTTTAAGATATAATTATAGATAGTATAATCAAAAAACATATAAACCTGCTCTAGCTAAAAGTTAGAGCAGGTTTTACTGTATTTAGAGGATTTTAAGAAAAAATATTGACTTTTTTAGGCCTAAAGCATAATATACCTATAGCTATATAATTAACCTATAAATACAAAGAAAATTTAATAATGAGTTTATCTGATAAAATAAGTAAATGGATTAAGGATAGAATAACTGAAGCCGGCGCCAAAGGAGCTGTTTTTGGTTTAAGCGGAGGTTTAGATTCAGCCTGCGTGGCTGTTTTATGTCATAATGCCTTTGGAGATAACGTCTTGGGCATTATTATGCCTTGCGAGAGTCACAGTGATGATGAAAAATATGTTAAACTATTAACAGATAAATTTAATATAAAAACAGAAGATGTTTGTCTGGATAATGTTTATAAAGAATATATGGGGTTATTGCCTGATGGAAATGATCTCTCAAGGGCTAACATTAAACCTCGCTTAAGAATGATCACTCTTTATTATTATGCTAATAACCTTAATTATTTAACTATTGGCACAGGTAATAAAAGTGAGCTTACTGTTGGTTATTTTACTAAATATGGTGATGGAGGAGTTGATTTATTACCTTTAGGTGATTTAACTAAGACCGAAGTAAGGCAGTTAGCTTTAGAGTTGGATATACCTCAGGAGTTGATTGATCGGCCGCCAACCGCTGGATTATGGCATGGCCAGACAGATGAAGAAGAGCTGGGAATTTCCTATGAAGCATTGGATAAAGCAATAACAGCTATAGAAAATAATAAAATAGATAGTTTTGAAGATAAAAAAACTCTTCAAAAAGTTTTAAAATTTAAAAAAGGTGCTTTGCATAAACTTGTTGTTACGCCCATGTATAAAAAGAGTGGAGAAAAGTAATGGTGCTAAAGACTAAAGATGATGTTTTAAAGTTTGTAAAAGAAAATAAAATTAAACATATCCAAGTTTGGTTTACTGATATTCTTGGATTTTTAAAATGTTTTACAATTACCGATGATGAACTTAAAGATACTATGGAGCATGGTAAAGGTTTTGATGGAAGTTCTATCACTGGATATGCTGAAGCCGAAGAATCTGATATTATAGCTAAGCCGGATCCGTCAACTTTTCAGTTATTACCTTGGGAGGATGAAAAAATCGGTCGGATGTTTTGTGATATCCTTAATCCTGATGGCTCTCCTTATGCGGGTGATCCCAGATACATTTTAAAGCAAAACCTTAAAAAGGCTAAGGAAATGGGATTTGATTTCTTTGTCGGTCCTGAACTTGAATACTATTATTTTAGGAGCAAGACATCACCTGATGTAGTTGATGGAGGAGCTTATTTTGATTTAATTCCCAATGATTTAGCTAATAATTTAAGAAGAAAAAGTGTAGATGCTTTAAGGCAGATGAATATTCCAGTTGAAATGTCGCATCATGAAGTAGGGCCCTCACAACATGAAATTGACTTACGCTATTCAGATGCTCTTACTATGGCTGATGCTGCTGTAACCTATAAGATGGTCATAAAGGAAATAGCTGAGAAAGAAGGCATTCATGCTACTTTTATGCCTAAGCCTATTTTTAAAAAGGCTGGCTCAGGTATGCATATTCATCAATCTTTATTTAAAAATGGAAAGAATGTATTTTATAATCCAGAGGATAAAGAATACCTTTCGGATACAGCGCGAGCATTTATTGCAGGACAACTCAAACACAGTCGTGAAATATGTTCTATTTTAGCTCAGTGGGTTAACTCTTATAAAAGATTAGTTCCTGGATATGAAGCCCCGGTTTATATTAGCTGGGCTCATAAAAATAGGACCGCTTTAATCCGAGTGCCGGTTTATAGGCCAGGTAATGAGCATGCCACCAGAGCTGAAATCAGGTGTCCTGATCCGGCATGTAACCCGTATTTGGCATTCTCAGTAATTCTGGCTGCCGGTCTAGAAGGCATTAAAAAAGGATATAAATTACCTAAATCAGTTGAACCTAATATTTATAATATGGAGCCTCAAGAAAGAGAAAGTCGCGGCCTGCAGAGCTTGCCGGTCAGTCTTTTTGAGGCCTTAAAAGAAACGGAAACCAGCGCCCTTGTCAAAGATGCCTTGGGTGAACATATATTTAACCGTTTTATTCATAATAAGATGAAAGAATGGGATGATTATCGCAGCCAGGTAACATCTTATGAAATTGAGCGGTACTTGTCTATTCTCTAATTTAAACTTTTTTAACAAAGGAAAAAAGAAATGCCATATGTACAAAGAGTTCTTAATGAAGTCAAGAAGAAGAATCCTGATCAGCCTGAATTTTTACAGGCAGTTGAAGAGGTCCTTGAAACACTAAGGCCTGTACTTAAAAAACACCCTAAGTACCAGGATAATAAAATCTTAGAGCGCATGGTTGAACCTGAACGGGTAATTATGTTTAGAGTTCCCTGGGTAGATGACAAGGGTGAATTCCAAATTAACCGAGGTTACAGAATTCAAATGAATAGTGCCATCGGCCCTTATAAGGGTGGTTTGCGCTTTCATCCATCTGTTAATTTAGGTATTTTAAAGTTTTTAGCTTTTGAGCAGGTTTTAAAAAATTCTCTAACAACTTTACCTATGGGTGGAAGTAAGGGTGGATCTGATTTTGATCCTAAAGAAAAATCAGATAACGAAGTTATGAGTTTTTGTCAGTCATTTATGAGCGAGCTTTTTAGGCATATTGGCCCGGATACAGATGTCCCGGCTGGTGATATAGGTGTCGGTGGACGTGAACTTGGTTTTATGTTCGGTCAGTATAAAAGATTGCGTAATGAATTCACCGGTGTTCTAACCGGAAAAGGACTTAACTGGGGTGGAAGCCTGATTAGGCCAGAAGCCACTGGTTATGGTTGTGTATATTTTGTTGAAGAAATGCTCAAGACCAAAGGTGAAACCTTTAAAGGTAAGACTTGTGCAATCTCAGGCTCTGGAAACGTAGCTCAATATACGGCTCACAAGTTAATTGAACTGGGAGCAAAAGTAGTAACAGTGTCTGATTCCAGCGGTTATATTCATTCTGAGGATGGGATTGGAGAGAAAGAATTAGAGCATATTTTTGAACTTAAAAATGTTAAGCGCGGCAGAATAAAAGAGTGTACAAAACTCTTTAGCTGTAAATATCATGATGGTAAACGTCCCTGGAATGAAAAGTGTGATATCGCATTTCCAAGTGCAACCCAGAATGAAATCAGTAAAGCTGATGCCGAGGCTTTAGTTAAGAATGGCTGTATGGTTGTTGGTGAAGGGGCTAATATGCCTACAATGCCAGAGGCTGTTAAAGTTTTCCAAAAAGCCAAAGTACTGTATGCTCCGGGTAAAGCCTCTAATGCTGGCGGAGTTGCAACTTCAGGTTTAGAGATGAGTCAGAATTCATTAAGGCTTTCATGGACCAGAGAAGAAGTTGATGGCAGATTGAAGGGTATTATGCAGTCTATTCATAAATCTGCTTTTGAAGCCGCAAAAGAATATGGAGAGTCAGGAAATTATGTCCTGGGGGCTAATATCGC
>CAYQKA010000040.1:0-8362 GCA_964418055.1 uncultured Planctomycetia bacterium
TCAACAGCTGCTTTCCTTAAAAGAGCTGTGTGGGCTTTATTCATAATCAGAGTTCTGATTTTATCACTCATTATCAGTATTTCAAATATACCGGTTCGGCCTTTATAGCCAATATCATTACATTCACGACAACCTTTAGCTCGATAAAACTTTTTATCTGCAGCCTTATCCGGAGAAAGGTTAATTTGTGAAAGTTCATATTCATCCGGCGTATAAGCTTCTTTACATTTAGGACATAAAACGCGTATCAATCTCTGAGCAATAATCGACTCTAAGGTTGACACAATTAAAAAGGGTTCGATACCCATATCAATTAATCTAGTTACCGCACCTGGAGCATCATTGGTATGCAAAGTCGAAAATACCAAGTGACCAGTTAATGAGGCCTGGATACTTATCTGAGCTGTTTCTTTATCTCGAATTTCACCAACCATTATAATATCCGGGTCCTGCCTCAATATATGCTTTAAACAAGTGGAAAAAGTTAGGTTAATTTTAGGCTTTATACTTACCTGAATAATTCCAGAAATATCATATTCGACTGGATCTTCCGTTGTAATAATTTTATACTCGGGCTTATTTACTTTTCTCAAGCAGGAGTAAAGTGTTGTTGTTTTACCGCAACCTGTCGGGCCTGTTGTAAGAATAATACCATTCGGTTTACTGATAAGCTTCAGAATAATATCCTGCTGCTCTGTCGTCAAACCAACTTCATTTAAATCCAAACTAACCACACTTCTATCCAAAACACGCATAACCACGCTCTCACCAAAAACAGTCGGTAAAGTTGAAACACGCAAATCAATACTTCTTCCGGCAACGCGCATCATAATTCTACCATCCTGAGGAATTCTACTCTCGGCAACATCCAAATTGGACATAACCTTTATTCTGGAAGTTATAGCTAAGCTAAGATTTTTAGGAGGATGGGTTATTTCATATAAAACTCCATCAACACGATATCGAACTTTAAATTCATCTTCAAAAGGTTCAAAGTGAACATCACTGGCTTTATCTTTAACAGCCTGCAAAAGAACCAGGTTAACTAATTTTACAACCGGAGCTTGAGAAGCGAGTTCTTTTAAGCTGGTAATATCCTGCATTTCTTGAATTTCAGCTGACAAAACTACAGGAGCGCTCTTCTCTATTTCCTGAACTAAAAGATTAAGTGAGTCTTCCTGAGAAGTAACTCCATAATATTTTTCTATAGCTTTATTAATATCTTCTTCAGTAGCTATAGCTCCCTGAACCTCACAATTCAAAACAAATCTTAAATCATCCAGAACATTTATATTAAGAGGATCTGATAAAGCAACAGTAATAACATTATTTTCAAATTTAATAGGAACTACATTATAAACCTGCGCCAAAGAAGGAGGCACTTGCTTAATGACATCTTCAGGTATATCCATATCAATTAAGTTGGTAACCTTCATGCCAATTTGGATACCGAGAGCCTCTAAGATTCTTTCCTCTTTAACAAAGTCAAGCTCAACCAAGACTCTACCTAAAAACCGGCCATTTTTTCTCTGTTCTTCAAGGGCCTGGTCTAATTGTTCTTGACTGACTATACCTTGATCAAGGAGAATTTCACCTAATGGTTTTCTTCTCAGAAAAGCATCGGCCATAATTACCTTCCCATCCTTTCGCGATACATCGATTCAAATTGTTCCTTATCAAATACATTTCTTAAGGCTGCTTCTTTAGTAATAATGCCTTGCTGGCATAATTCTATAAGGGAATAATCAAAGGGTTTCATGCCATATTTAGAACCCGTTTGAAGTTCGGAAGGAATTCTAAATGCTTTTCTCTCTCTAATTAAACTCTGAATTGAGGAAGTACTAACCATAATCTCAAAACAAGCCACCCTTTCCTTACCTGATTTTTTAACAATAAGTTGCTGTGATAAAACCGCTAAAATTGTAGCCGAAAGTTGTATTCTGACCTGTTCCTGCTGATGAACAGGAAATGAATTGATAACCCTATCCACTGTTTGAGGAGAATTTATAGTGTGCAAAGTCGCAAATACCAAATGTCCGGTTTCAGCCGCTAAAAGCGCTGCCTGAATAGTAGCCAGATCACGCATTTCACCAACTAATATAACATCGGGATCACTTCTTAGTCCTCTTACAATAGCCTCAGAAAATGATGGCACATCTACCCCAACTTCTCTTTGGGTAATAATGCTTTTTTTATGCTCATGATAATATTCAATAGGATCTTCAACAGTAATTATATGTTTATCCATGTTTTCATTTATATAGTTAATCATGGTTGCCAGGGTTGTGCTCTTTCCAGAGCCTGTCGGGCCGGTAACCAAAATCAATCCTCTTTCACTATGTAAAAGTTCCTTAATCTTTCCTGCCAAGCCTAATTCTTCTAAAGTAAAAAGTTCTGAGGGTATAAGGCGCAAGGAAATTCCCAGCATACACTTCTCTCTGAAGATTGATGCTCTAAAACGATTTTTGCCAAAGCTAAAACCAAAATCACAGCCACCAACTTCGCGAATTTTATTTCGTTTATCATCATCGGTAATTTGATTACTAATTTGCTCAATATCTTCTGTACTTAAGGCAGGCATTTCCAATGGAACCAAGCCGCCATTAAGACGTAAAATCGGTGGTTTACCTGGAGTAATATGAAGATCTGATGCACTTCTATTAATGCACTCTGAAAGAAGTTTATTAACTGCTATCATGCATACCTTTCTTTACAACTCATCCATCTGAGCAACACGTATAACCTCTGAAATAGTTGTAACCCCTTTAAGCGCTTTCATCTTACCATCTTCTTTTAAAGTCTTCATACCCATTTGAACAGCTTTATGTTTTATCTCAGAACTTGATTTTCTCTCAAAAATCATTTCTCTTATCGCATCATTAATAACTAACATTTCAAAAATAGCCTGCCTTCCCCTGAAACCAGTATTACTACATTCCGCACAACCTTTACCTATCATAAACTCAGCTTTAGCCAAATCCTCGTCTTTCAATCCCATAGCTTTAATTTCTTCTGGCTTAGGAGTATGAGGTTCTTTACAGTTAGGGCATATTCTTCTAACTAACCTCTGAGCCAATACGGCTTGCAGAGTTGAGGCAACCAGATAGCTTTTAACACCCATATCTATCAATCGGGTTACAGCACCCGGCGCATCATTAGTATGCAGGGTAGAAAATATCAGATGGCCTGTAAGTGCCGCCTGAATAGCAATTGAAGCTGTTTCTTTGTCTCGGATTTCACCAACTAGAATTACATCGGGGGCCTGCCTAAGCATAGATCTTAACCCTGATGAAAACGTCAAACCTACTTGAGGTCTTATTTGAACCTGATTAATACCTTTTAGCTGGTACTCAACCGGATCTTCAATGGTAATAATTTTTTTATTAGGTTTATTAAGATGATTAAGGGCAGCATAAAGCGTAGTAGTTTTACCTGAGCCTGTCGGACCCGTAACTAAAAGAGTCCCGTTAGGCATCGCTATCAATTCTTCAAATTTCTTTCTATCCTCAGTAAGAAAACCTATCTCTTCCAATCCTATAAGTAGGCTCGACTTATCGAGAATTCTCATAACCACAGATTCACCGTAAATTCCAGGTAAAGTTGAAACGCGCAAATCCAAATCTTTCTTTAAAAGGTGAACCCTAATGCGTCCATCCTGAGGTAATCTTTTTTCGGCAATATCAATACCAGCCATAAGTTTTATTCGGCTAATGATTGAAGCCTGCAAATGTTTAGGTGGTGCCGGCACTTCATGTAATAGACCATCTATTCTATAGCGCACTCTAAATTCTTTTTCCAGAGGCTCTACATGAATATCACTAGCCCTGTTTTTTACAGCCTCACTTAATACTAAACTTACCAAACGGATGATAGGAGCATCTTCATCACTGCTAGTATATGTAAATCCAGCATCTTCACTCTTTCCGTAATATTCTTCTTCAGTATTAATGGTTTGAACAACATTATCTAAGGACTTTTTTTCTTCCTTCTTAGCTCCATAATATAAATTCTGATTTTCCCTGAGCTCATCCTCTGCCACAAGAATTGCTTTTACCTTAAGATTAATTATTTTACTTAAGTTGTCCAAGGCCAAAAAATTGAGGGGATCATCTGTCGCTATAGTTAAAATATCATCTTGAAGATTTATCGGTAGGATTCTATGCTGATAAGCAAAAGATGAAGAAACTTTTTTTATAGCTTCGCTGTTTACTTGTATATCTTTTAAAGATGAGGGCACTAATCCAATCTGAACAGGCAAACTGGTAACTACATCTTCATTGGCAATAAAACCCATCTTAGCCAATACATAACTAAAACGATCCTTGCTCTTAAGTTGAAACTCAAGGGCTTGTTTGATTTGGTCATCAGTTAGTAATCCTATACTGCAAATACTATTTTTTATGAGTTTACTATTATCAATCAATTTTTCTAACCCTTTTAGGTTATATTATACAATTAATTAAAGGTAACGTCAAGAAAGACTGTACATACTTTACTTAGCAATCATAGCTCTAATTCTATCGCCTGCATTTTCTGCGTGATTAGCAATGCTGGCAGACATATTAATAGCTTTAACTAAAAAATAAACCGTAAGACCGTCCTCTTTAGAATTAAAAACTTTTTTAGTAAGTGCTTTTTCTATTCTATCAGATTCCCATTCCTGACGGTGAACTTCTTTAATGAGTTCTTTCATTTCTTCCCTGGTTGCATTTTTATGTGTCCTAAAAAATTCTTTTAGCCTGAGAGCTACCTTTTCAAGTGTTTCAACTGTTTCAGTAACTTTCTGGGTATGCTGTAGGATTTCATCTTTAATAAAAGTCATATCTACTCTTTTGAAGCTAAGCCAAATAACTGTATCTTCTGCATAATCTAGAATAGAATCCTGCTCCTTAAGGCACATCATAAAGTCAGACTTAAAAACAGGCATATATATACCCTTAGGTAAATGGGCACTTATCTTACCTTTTATTAAATCAGCTTCGTGCTCTAAAAGTTGCACTTTCTCTGAGAGTTCGTTAAAAATATCATACTTCTTCTCTAAATAAGCACTAACAGCCTGTTTCCAGATGTGAATACATTCATTGACCTTAGAAGCATGCTCAACAAAATCATCAAAGGGAGACTCTCTGAGGGCAGATAGAATTGGTATTCTTCTAAACATAAACAATCACCTCCATATAATATTTTCCAATTAAAAAAGTAACATAAATAATTTAAACAAAAGAATACATGTTATGGCTGCTGCGGGAATAGTAGCCACCCATGAAATAAAAATCTTTTTTACAATCCTGAAATCCACCGCATCTAAACCGCGGGCTAAGCCTACGCCACAAACCGCACCTATTACCGCATGCGTAGTAGAAACCGGCATACCCATTTTCGATGCCAATAAGACACTGGTAGCCGCTGAAAAATCAATGGAAAACCCTCGAGAATTAGTCAGTTCTGTAATCTTACTGCCTACTGTCCCAATAACCTTGTATCCCCAGGTTGCCATGCCAATAATAATACCAACGCCTCCCATAGCCAAAAGACCAACCGGAACTTGTACTTTATATTGCAGGCTTTGATTCTTTATAATGCTCAAAATCCCAGCCACAGGGCCAACAGCATTGGCTACATCATTAGCCCCAATCGAAAAAGCTATATAGCAAGATGTCATTATTTGTAAAATTCTAAAAATATTCTCAACCTTATAACCCCAGGAAACTGCTTTTCTAACAAATAAAAACCCAATAATACCGCTTATAATTGCAGCGATTAGGGCATATAATAGCCCTCTCAGGAGTCCAATTTCCCAAACTTTTCCTAAGGGACTTTTCAATAATAACGACATTACTACCATAAAAAAAGTTAGGCCTATGAAAATAGGGCCAATTTTAACTATTGCTCGCTCACTATCGTCAACAGATAAAATAAATCTTTCAATTATTTTATAAAAAGCAAAAGCCATTAAACCTGCAAAAACTGGAGAACTAATCCAGCTAATTACTACTCCAATAAGCTTATACCAATTAACTATTTCAGGTCCACCTACAAATAAACCGAAACCAACTAAAGCACCTACAATTGAATGTGTCGTGGAAACTGGCCAAGCAAACCAGGTAGCAAAAGTAATCCAGATACTAGCCGCTAATAAAGTAGCTAGCAAGCCTTTTACAATAACATCTAAATCGCTGATCGCTGATGTATCAACAATACCTTTTTTTATTGTATCAGCTACTTGCCCACCAACAAAGGTAGCTCCAAAAAAACACAAAATAGCCCCAATAAAAACCGCTTGCTTTAATGTAACAGCTTTAGCTCCAACACAGCTGCCCATCGAATTCGCCATATCATTGGCACCGATGTTCCAAGCCATGTAGAGGCCCAAGATCACTGCACTAATAAAATATATATTTTGATAATCCATCTACGTAAGTATAAAAATTTACCTGTTATAAAGTGTGTTTAAAAATCATAAATAAAATCGCAACTATCAAAACTACGCTAATAATATAAAAATCATAAAAATGCCAGAAATCTCTTAGCCTATCCTTAGTTGTATACGCTACATCTCTAGTGAAAGAACTTCTAGCCTGCTGATAGTCTGAATATTGACTTTGAATATCAGTTATTTTACCTTTTAGCTTTTGGAGTTGATTCTTCTTAAAACGCAAATATAAGCCTGCGACGCGATAAGCAGGAATCACTCCATGATCTGAGAGTTCTTTGAGGCGTTTTTCAGTTACACCTAAATACTCAGCTGCAGCTTTTAAACTTAAAAGTTTTTCTTCAGACATAATTTTACTAATTTTTCTATTATTGGTGTTAGCTATTCTTTAACTTAACTAGCTTCCATGCTTATTTTATTTTCTCTGATACAACCCAGGCATCAATCTTTGCCTTATCAAATTTCCATTCGTTGTTTTCCTTGAAAGCCGGAATTTTTCTATTTTTTATCCATTCATTAACTTCATTTGAGTCTACCTCAAGATATTCAGTTAATTGCTTACTATTTAGAATTTCTTTTTTCTTGCTTGATGATTCATCACCTGAAACCATTTGGCAATTACCCTGCAAGACAGCCCCTTCTTCTACTTTTAAAACCGGCGTTTGAATATCTCCTATAATTCTTGCCGTTCTAGTAAGAGTTAATTTAGAAGTAGTAAATATATCTCCCACTACTTTGCCTGAAACCACTATATTTTCACCTTTAACTTCAGCATTTACTGCGGCATTCTCACCCACAGTAAGATTACCTTTTGTATTCAGGCTGCCTTCAAACTGACCGCTAATTTTCAAATCCACGGGGTCTTTAAAAACAAGACTCCCTTGCATGCTGGCATCAACGTCGAGGACCTTGGATTTTTTGCCTTCGGTATCCTTTTTAGAACCCTTAAACATTTTTAATACACCTCCTCTTGTTTGTTAAACCAGCTGGCGCTGATGACACCTTTAATTTTTGCAATCGCAGCTACCAGTTCTTCTTCTATATTATCATCAATTCTCAAATCAAAACAGAGATTTACTTTTTCATTTTCTTTTGACATAGAAATCTCAAAATCTTTAATGTCTGCTTCATGACTATCTAAAACTTGTTTTATTAGTTTAAGATTGCTGACTTCTGCTGAGCTTATAACAACCAAACTTTTATAATAAGATTTTTTAATGAATATTTTCTCAATTCTTCCTAAAAAAACCAAAGAAAAAAGAATTAAAGCTGTGGTTACCAAAGCTCCTAAATAAAACCCAGAACCAACCGCCAATCCCACTGCAGCCGCAGCCCAAATACTAGCCGCGGTAGTTAAGCCTTTAATTGAAGCTCTAAACCTCATAATAGTACCCGCTCCAATAAAACCAATACCAGTTACAATTCCAGCAGCTACCCTACCGGGATCACTTACGATGCCACTTCCACTCGAACGAGACATATATATTGAAGTAAGAACAAGCAAGGTCGAACTTATTCCTACAAGTATATGAGTTCTGAGTCCAGCCGCTCTTCCATGCGACTCTCTTTCAAGTCCGATTAAACCACACAAAATCAACGAAAGAAGAAGCGGGTAAAGATAATCTGTGATACTCATGGACATCTCCTCATTCCTATTTTTTATCTATAGCTAAAGAAGTTTCAACTTGTAGACTCAGATTAGAAACCTCTTTTTTTATTATTTTATGATAAGCTAATCCCGCAATCATAGCTGCATTATCCTGACAATAAACCTTCAGCGGAAAATAAGCCTTGCATCCTTCCAAGGCGGCTTTTTCTGCTAATTTATCTCTCAACGAAGTGTTTTGACTTACTCCACCGCCAACAACAATATTTTTTACTCTATATTTTTTTGCTGCTAAAATAGCTTTATCAACTAAGACATCAACA
>CAYQKA010000041.1:0-3460 GCA_964418055.1 uncultured Planctomycetia bacterium
CTACTCTTTGAAGCTAAAAAGGATGAGGTAAAGATAATAACAACGGATTTAGATATTGGAATGAGTTGTTCGTTTAAAGCAGATGTTTTAGTTGATGGTGTTATAACTATACCTGCAAAAAAGTTTTCAGATATTATTAAAGAATTACCAGAGGAAGAAGTAAAAATAATAGTAAAAAAGAATAATATAGTAGAAGTGAGGTCAGCCAATGCTTATTTTAAGCTTATGGGAATTGCAAAAGAAGAATTTCCTAAGTTGCCAACCTTTAATAATAAAGAATTTATTTCAATGAGCCAGGCAAGGCTTAAGAAAATGCTTGAAATGAGTTTTTTTGCAGTATCAAGAGATGAAACAAGATATGTTTTAAATGGAGTTTTGATTGAAATAAAGGAAAATAATATAAAAACCATTGCAACAGACGGGAGAAGACTTGCTTTAGTAGAAACACAAGGGAATTTTCCTCAAAAAATAAACAAGAAAATAATAATACCTTCAAAAACAGCGCAGGAGTTAATAAGGAATTTAGGGCAGGGCGATGAAGTAAAAATAGTTTTATCAGAGAATCAAGCGTGTTTTGAATTTGGGAACATAGTATTAACAACCAGATTAATAGAAGGAGATTTTCCAGAATATAATAAGGTCATTCCCAAAGAAACAAAAGATAAAATAAGAGTTAATAAAAATGATTTTCTTAAAGCAGTAAAAAGAGTTGCCCTATTTACAAACCCTGAGTCAATAGTAATAAAATTAGACATAACAAGAGAAAAGATAATTTTAACTAAAAGCACACCGGATCTTGGTGAAGCTCGAGACGAAGTTGATATAAAATATGGAGGAAAAGAGATATCTCTTGGATTTAACCCCAACTATCTAATAGATATATTAAAGGTAGTAGACGAAGAAGAAATGGAGATAGAAATAACAGATCCTCAAAAACCGGCTGTTATAAGAAAAAATGGTAAATTTGTATTTATAGTTTTACCGATGCAGCTAATATGAAAAAAGAAGAGAAATTAAAAGAAACAGTTAATAGGGTAATAGGAAACATAAGCAAGAAGCTAGACAATAAAAATAAAGTTATAATTGGTTTGTGGAAAAATAATATTAACGAAGAAATAAAAAGGAACACAAGCATTGATATAGTTAAAGATAAAATACTATATATAAAAGCAAAAACTCCTGCTTGGATATATGAAGTAAAAAATGAAAAGAAGAAAATCATAGACATTATTAATAATGAAGCAAAAGAAGAAGTCTTAAAAGATATAAAAGTGAAACTCGGAGATATATAATATGCCCGCAAAGAAAAAAGAAGCAACGAAAAGCTATGGAGCCCAAAATATACAAGTTTTAGAAGGGGTTGAAGCGGTTAGAAAAAGACCCGCTATGTATATTGGAGATACAGCAGTAAGTGGCCTTCATCACTTGGTTTATGAGGTGGTGGACAACTCTATCGATGAAGCTATGGGGGGTTATTGTGATAAAATTCAAGTAACTGTTCATGAGAATAACAGCGTTTCGGTCTCAGATAATGGTAGAGGAATACCGGTAGATAAGCATAAAACGAAAAAAATTCCAGCTGTCGAAGTTGTTATGACAACGCTGCACGCAGGCGGAAAATTTGATCACAGAGTCTATAAGGTTTCCGGGGGATTACATGGCGTTGGTGTTAGTGTTGTAAACGCTCTTTCTGAATGGTGCGAGGTTGAGGTAAGGAGAGACGGAAAAGTATATCATCAAAAATACAAAAAAGGCCACACAGACAGCAAATTAACAGTTATTGGAAAAAGTTCTAAAAGCGGAACAAAAACAACCTTTAAGCCCGATAAAGAAATTTTTCCTATGACTATTTTTAGTTATGATACGCTGGTTAAAAGGATTAGAGAGCTTGCTTTTTTGAACAAAGGAATAGAAATAGCAATTAAAGATGAGCGCAGCGATAAAGAGAATGTTTTTAAATTTAAAGGCGGAATAATTTCTTTTGTTGAATATTTAAATAAAAACAAAAACCCAATTTATAAAAAAGTAGTTTACTTTGAAAAAGAAATAGACAGGATGCAAATAGAGGTAGCTCTTCAGTATAATGATGGTTATGCTGAAAATATATTTTCATTTGCAAACAACATCAATACCATTGAAGGGGGAACTCACCTAAGCGGCTTTAAATCTGCCCTAACAAGAGCGACTAATCAATATGCAAAAAATAAAAACCTTTTTAAAAACAACGCTCCTTCTCTTTCAGGAGAAGATGTTAGAGAGGGCCTTACGGCTGTTATTAGCATAAAAATACCTGATCCACAGTTTGAAGGACAAACCAAAACTAAGTTGGGAAACAGTGAGGTTGATGGGCTTGTGACCTCATTAGTAAATGAGTTTTTGACTATATACTTTGAAGAAAACCCTTCAATAGCCAATAAAACGATTGATAAATCGCTTACGGCTTCAAGGGCTAGGGCAGCAGCTAAAAAAGCCAGAGAGCTTACTCGTAGAAAGGGCGCCCTAGAAATGTCGGCTCTTCCTGGTAAACTAGCTGATTGTTCAGAAAAAGATGCCGAGCTTTGTGAGGTGTATTTAGTTGAGGGCGACTCAGCCGGTGGTTCTGCAAAGCTGGCTAGGGATAGGCGATATCAAGCTATTTTGCCGCTTAAAGGAAAAATACTTAATGTACAAAAGGCTCGCCTCGATAAAATGCTTAACAATGATGAAATTAGAACCATTATTACAGCGCTTGGCGTTGGCATAGGCGAAGAATTCGATATATCAAAACTTAGATATAGTAAGTTAGTTCTGATGTGTGATGCTGATGTAGATGGCTCACACATAAGAACCCTGTTGTTAACTTTCTTATATAGACAAATGAAAGAGTTGATTGAAAAGGGGCATGTTTATATAGCGCAACCACCGTTTTACAAAATTAAAAGAGGCAAGAGGGAAGAGTATATTAATACTGAAGAGCAAATGAATAATATTCTTATTGATATGGGGCAGGAAAACACGTCTTTATATATGTTTAAGGGCAAAAAAAGAAATCAAAGGCCCTTTACGCCTAAGCAATTTAGCGATATTTTGGCTCTTTTGTTTGAGTTAGATGCTTTGGCCCACAGCATGTATAGAAAGGGAGTAAATTTATCATTTTATATCAAAAAATACGACCAAAAGACCAAAAAAATGCCCATTTATATGGTTAAAGTGGATGGAAAGTACCAGTTTATCTACACAGATGCTGAATTAGCGAAACTTGTAGAAAATGAAGAAAAAAGCAAAGGCAAGGTTGAAATTGTTGAAGAAGATACCAATGGCAACGGCGATACATCTCAAAAACTTGATCTAATCGAATTTTATGAAGCCGAAGACATTTTAAACGTCAAGCAAAAGCTAGAAAAGTTTAGTATAGATATTAATCTTTATGAAGAAGAAGAGGTTGAATCAGAGAACAAAAATAAAGAAAAGCAAAAACAAA
>CAYQKA010000041.1:3560-6407 GCA_964418055.1 uncultured Planctomycetia bacterium
GAAATGATTTCAGCCGTTAAGAAAATTGCTCACGAGGGTATGTCTGTGCAGAGATATAAAGGCTTGGGAGAAATGAACCCGGATCAACTTTGGGTTTCAACAATGGATCCAGAGTCAAGAACCCTTCTTCAGGTTACCCTTGAAGATGCGGTTAAGGCTGATGAAATATTCACGATATTAATGGGAGATGTAGTTGAGCCTCGCAGAGAATTTATTGAAAGACACGCTAAAGAAGCCAATATTGATGCTTAAAATAATAAAAAAATAGGAAAGACTATGTACACCAAGGGCGAAAAAATTATTCCGGTTTATATCGAAGATGAAATGAAGAGTTCATACATTGATTATGCTATGAGCGTTATTGTTGGAAGAGCTTTGCCTGACATTAGAGATGGATTAAAGCCGGTCCACAGGCGAATTCTTTATTCCATGAAAGATTTGGCGTTATGGCACAACAAACCTTACAAAAAGTGCGCCCGAATAGTTGGAGATTGTTTAGGTCGTTTTCATCCACACGGCGACAGTGCTGTATATGACGCATTAGTCAGAATGGTTCAGGATTTTTCTTTAAGATATCCTTTAATAGAGGGCCAGGGGAACTTTGGTTCCATTGATGGCGATCCAGCGGCGGCCATGAGGTATACTGAAGCAAGGATGCAGGCCATTTCTAATGAGATATTGAGAGACCTGGAAAAAGATACGGTTGACTTTATTCCCAATTTTGATAACTCCTTAAAAGAGCCCCGGGTAATGCCGGCAGCAATACCAACACTGTTGATTAATGGCGCCAGCGGAATAGCGGTGGGTATGGCAACAAACATACCGTCCCACAATTTGGGAGAGGTTATTGATGCTGTTATGTCTATAATTGACAATCCAGAAACACCCATTAAAGATCTTATGAAGATAGTCAAGGGTCCTGATTTTCCGACCGGAGGTATAATTTGTGGGCGCGAGGGCATTAAGCTAGCTTATAACACAGGCCGCGGACGCATAAAGTTAAGGGCCAAGGCTTATATAGAAACTTTTAAAAATAATAAAGAGTCAATTATAATTTCAGAACTACCTTATCAAGTTAACAAAACAAATCTTGTTGAGCAAATTGCTAATTTAGTGCAAACCAAAAAAGTAGAAGGTGTTAGTGACCTAAGGGATGAGTCCTCAAAAGAGGGTATCCGAGTTGTTATTGATATAAAAAAGGGTTACCCGCCGCAGGTTATTCTAAATCAATTATTTAAACACACTCAGCTGGAAACCACCTTTGGCATAATAATGCTTGCTCTGGTTAATAATCAGCCAAGAGTTCTTAATCTTAAAGAAATGATGGAGTATTTTATTGAACACCGTATAGAAATCATAACGAGAAGAACTAAATTTGAATTAGCGAAGGCCGAGGCCAGAGCGCATATTCTCGAAGGTTATAAAATAGCTCTTAAATACCTTGATGAAGTTATAAAGGTAATCAAAAAGTCAAAAAGTCCTGCTATTGCCAAGGAAAGCTTAGTGAAGAAGTTCAATTTAAGTTCTATTCAGGCACAGGCAATTCTTGAAATGCAGCTCCAACGATTAACCAATATGGAAGTGGAGAAAATTGAGAAAGAATATCTAGAACTTCTTAAAACCATAGAAAAACTAAAGTTTATTCTTAAAAATCCTAAAAAAATTCTACAGATTATTAAGGATGAACTTGAAGAAATTAGAAAAAAATATAGTGATGATAGAAGAACAGATATAATTGCGGCTATTGATGAACTTGAAGTAGAAGATTTAATTGCCAAGGAAAGCATGGTTATTACCATGAGCCACGCTGGCTATATAAAGAGAATCCCGGTTTCTTCTTATAAAAAACAGAAGCGGGGGGGCGTGGGGGTAATTGGAACTCAATTGCGCGAAGAAGATTTTGTCGAGCATCTATTTATAGCTTCGACACACGACTACATTCTTTTCTTTACAGACAAGGGCAGGGTTTATTGGTTAAAGGTATATGAAGTGCCTCAAAGCACCAGGATGGCAAAGGGTAGGGCTGTTGTTAATTTGTTGCAGCTAGCCAAAGACGAAAACATCACCTCTTTTATACCAGTAATGGAATTTTCAGATGATAAATATTTGGTGTTGGCCACAGCAGCGGGCATAATTAAAAAGACTAAGCTTTCTGCTTATAGTAAACCTCGGAAAGGCGGCATTATTGCTATTACTCTTAAGGATAACGATAAGCTTATTTCTTGTGGGGTTACTGATGGTCATGATGAAATTTTAATGGCTGCTCGCATGGGAAAGGCAATAAGATTTCCAGAGTCTCAAGTAAGAAATATGGGTCGATCTGCCGCGGGAGTCAGAGGAATAAGGCTTGTCAAAAAAGATGTATGTATTGGCATGGAGATTGCGAAAAAAGATTCTGACTTACTTTCGGTCACACAGCAAGGCTTTGTAAAACGTACGCCCATAGACAAATATAGATATCAGTCTCGCGGGGGCAGCGGTGTTATTAATATAAAAGTTAACGAGCGCAACGGAGAAGTTGTAGGTATTAATATTGTAAACGATGATGATGAACTAATAGTAACAACATCTAGTTCAATGGTAGTCCGTTGTGCAGTAAAAGATATAAGGTCAATTGGTCGTAACACTCAGGGCGTTAAGCTTATTTCTTTAAAAAATAAGGACAGTGTAGTGGCTGTTGCTAAAATCGCACCAGAAGAGGAAGCCGCGCCAGAAGAATAAAGAGGACACATGACAGAAGAAGCAATAAGGATTATATCTAACGCTTTTATTATTTGTGGATTAGTTCTCTTTGCAGCAGCAGTTGCCCTAGCTATTCTCAGAGAAAAACAACACCACAAAAGCACC
>CAYQKA010000041.1:6507-8360 GCA_964418055.1 uncultured Planctomycetia bacterium
ACAAAAGTTGCAGGATCTCATTTTTCACTTTTCAAGGGTGATGGTGCCCGGCTTGTTAGGGCTTTAATAAATTATATGCTTGATGTTCAGGGAGAGAAAAATGGCTATACAGAAATCTGGCCTCCAGCATTGGTTTCTCAGGATTCAATGTTTGCTACTGGACAACTTCCGAAAATGGAAGAAGATATGTACAAGCTTAAGGACGATAATCTCTATTTAATCCCCACAGCAGAAGTGCCCATTACAAACATGTATAGAGATGAAGTGATAAACGAAAAGGATTTACCCATATGTATGTGTGCTTATACGCCGTGTTTTAGGCGCGAGGCTGGTTCCTATGGAAAAGACACAAGAGGGCTGATAAGGGTGCATCAATTTGATAAGATTGAGCTGGTCAAATTGGTTGTGCCTCAGGATTCATATAATGAACACGAAAATATTCTTAAAAACGCAGAACAAATTTTGCAAGGTTTAAAACTACCCTATAGAATAGTATCTTTGTCAACTGGTGAATTGAGCTTTGCGGCTGCTAAATGTTATGATATAGAAGCCTGGGCCCCTGGAGCAGGACGCTATTTTGAGGTTTCCAGCGTCAGTAATTTTGAAGATTTTCAAGCGCGAAGAGGCAATATTAGATATAAAGATAGCAAGACGCAGAAGGTAAATCACGTTCATACTTTAAATGGTTCTGGAGTTGCCCTGGCAAGAACAATAATTTGTATTTTAGAAACCTATCAACAAAAAGATGGATCTATTCTTATTCCTGATGTCTTAAGGCCCTATCTGGGTAATCAGGAACACATAGAAGCAAGCGCAAAAAAATGCTGAAGCGAGTTTTTAAAATGGTGCTTGGTATTTTAATGCTGCCCGCCTCTTTTTCATTCGGCCTTAATCTCTTTAAGCAAGTATCAAACATTTCTTCCTATGGAAATATTGAGCACTATTTCTTTTGCGGAATTGCTGCCTATGTTATTTTGCATATTGTTTTCTTCAGGCCCGTATATATATATGTTTTAGGCCATGAGTCGCTGCACGTATTGGCAACCTGGATTTGTGGCGGCAAGGTGACCTCATTCAGGGCGTCATCGTCTGGAGGCAGCGTTGAAACGACTAAGGCAAATTTTTTCGTGGCTCTGGCCCCATATTTATTTCCCTTTTACACCATTATTATTGCCCTCATCTTTGGAGGGCTATCATTAATTATGGACGTTTCAGCTTTTATAAACATATTTGTCTTTGCGTTAGGGTTTACTCTCACCTTTCATTTAATTATGACCATAGAGATGATTAAGAAAAAACAACAAGACATAGCCGAGACGGGATACATTTTCTCAATTAATTTAATATTTATTTGTAATCTTATTCTCTTTGCTTTCGCTTTGAGTTTGCTCTTTTCAGATGTGAATTTTGTTGACTATATCATGTATTCTATTGTGGAAACGAAGGAAGTGTTTCAAGTTACATTTAATCAGCTTTTCAATTATTAATTATAATATAATATATATGCGTGTTCTATTGACAAATCACCCCCAACCTTATATAATAAAATTCCATTTAAAAGTTGATGGCCGGAGGAGTGGCTGAGCGGTTGAAAGCGGTGGTCTTGAAAACCATTGTACTGCAAGGTACCGTGGGTTCGAATCCTACCTCCTCCGCCATTGATACCAATTCGAACCCTTATGGCTCTCATCAAGGAGAGCCAGGGTTTGAATTTTTGTATGGGCGACATAGTACAGCCTGAATTTCTTTTCACCGTTATCCACCTTACGAGAAAGGATATTAAGTCCCACCTCGTAGGTGTCTGCAGGCTTTTCTGGCAGTAGTCTTGCCTATTTTGGTATATAAGTATTGGC
>CAYQKA010000042.1:0-1875 GCA_964418055.1 uncultured Planctomycetia bacterium
AAAGAAAAAGGTATTGTATTATTAGCAAGTGCGACAGCTCATCTTAAGGCGGCAGATGCCAAGAGCCTACTTTATACCGTCCCAACTGGCAAGAAGTGTATTATTACTCATTGTGTCGTTAGACAACCAACCGCCAGTTTAGCTGGTGGAACAGATTTTGATTTCGGTGATGGGGCAGGTGCTGACACTTGGAAGAATACAGTTAATTTATCCACCATGACAGCAACTACCGATTACATGGTAGTAGAGGGAAATAATGCAAAATACACAGTTTTTGATGCCGCTGATGCCTTCGGGGTTAAGCCAGCCACAGGGGCAACTTTGGACGCAGATGCAACTATTGATGTCTTTGGATATTTATTTGATGCGTAGTAAGCTTGTTGACTTCTTCATTGATGAAGGAGACGGCATTTATAAAGAAAAAGACAGAGATGATTTAACGGATTTAATAGACAGGCATTTAAGTAATTCAACTATTGTGTGGCTTGAAGATGACAATGGACAAACAATAGCAGCAGCAAGGTTTAATTGGATAAGTTCTAAAATTGCTTTTGTTGTTGCGGCAGTAGTAAAGAAGGAACATAGAAATAGGTTTATTCTACGTCGGTTATGCGACGGGGTAAAAGCAAAATATAAGGGCTTAAAGTTCATTGGATATGAACGGGTTCACAAAAAAAACAAAAAAAGTAGAATGTATCAACTCAATGAGTTTTTAAGCGAAGGGAGAAGGTAATTATGGGTTCTAAAAAGACAAGTGAAAGTAGAACTGATATGTATACCCCTGAGGTAGAAAAGGCACAGAGCATGAGCGGCATGATGAATGATTATGTAGCTGGTCTCCCTGCTTTATATAATGCTCAGATGCAGTATATGCCTCAATTTGCACAGCTTTCTAAGCAAATAAATGATGAGCTTTATCCAGAGACAGCGGGCATACAGGAAGATTTAGCCGCAAGGGCTAAGGCAGGCATGACAGAAGAGGTTCCAGAATGGGCTCAAGACCAATATCGGTCTGGCATGAACGCCAACTTGGGAACTAATGTGGGCTCTCCGATAGGAGCTGATTATGCTTCAAGAGGCATGATGCAGCTTCAGGAAGACTGGAATCGTTATTATCAAAATATGGCATTAAGTGTGGCTAATAGACAGCCGCTGGTAAATGCCCCGAACTATGGTGAAATGTTAGGCGGGTATAACCCAGCGTCGGCTATGAATTATGGAGCCAGCACTTATGGAACTTATACAAATGCGGCATCTCCGATACCAATGAAAAGTCAAGACCAGTGGTCTCCAACACCGACTTGGGTTCAAGCGGTAGGAGCAGCTGGTGGAGTTTTGTCTGGTGTAGGAAGTATGATGCCTGATTAACAATAAACCTTAAAGGGGGTTAATTAAAATGGCAAGATTAGTTTGGTTTGATAGACCAGCAGAAGCAGCACAAGGAACCGTTGGAGAAGAAGGCTATACGCCGCCAGTAGCTGCCCGAAAAGGTATGTTAAGCGGCGTGGGCAACGCTATGGTTATGGGGGCAGCTGGTTATACTGACCCTTCAAGCTTGGCAAGGATTCAGGCACAAAGAGAATCGTCTGAAGCCAGTAATGAGTTTGACCAATGGTATAAGTTACAAGCTTTAAAGATGGACAAAATGCAGTTGGACATGAAGGCTCAAGAACAAAACCAACTTGACCAACAAGCATTTGTTGCTAATAAAGATAACTTAATTACAGAGATGAACAATAAAATCTTTGAGAAGGCTGACACCCCAGAAGAAGCTATGGCTATGTTTGAAGAAATGAGGGGTGAGTTTGAAGATAACTTTGGAGTTAAGCCCAAGTATATCAACAGCACGTTTGAATTATCTATGAAGGATTACTA